>CAIXBQ010000074.1 GCA_903917705.1 uncultured Verrucomicrobia subdivision 3 bacterium
CGCCCACGGCGAACGCCACGGTGCTGCCGGCGTTGGTGATCACGCCCGAGGGCGCGTTGGTGATGACGACTGAGGCCATCACCGCAAGGTTCCCGTTGACCGCCACCTTGCTCGTGTCCCACGCCAGATTCGTCGCCAGCGACGGCAAGGCATAGCTGCCAAACGAGCCGGTATAGGCGGTGGCATAGAACAGCTTGAAGCTGTCACCCGCCACCAAGGCGTCCGGTCCCAGATTGGTCACCGCCAGCAGCCCGCCGCAGGTCAAGGTGGTGATGCCTCTGACCAGGTCGTTGGTCAGGACGGAACCCGTCTTGCTGATCTCAAAACAATTCGTACCGCCGGCGGTCAGCACGAGCAGATTGCTGATGGTCAACACCGCCATGCCATTGAATCCCGGCGCCAGCGCGCCGCTGTTCGTCACCACGCCTTTGATCATGCCGCTGCCAGCCAGCGTAGCCCCGCTGCCCACCGTCACCGCGCTGCCGGACGCCAGGGAACCATTGACCAGCAGGGTGCCGCCGCTGATGGTGGTTGCGCCGGTGTAAGTATTCGTGCCGGCCAGCGTCAGAATGCCGGTGCCGGTCTTGACCAGCACCCCGCCGGTCCCGCTAATCACGCCCGCATAGGCCGCCGGCGAGGTGTTGTCGCCACCCACGGTCAGCGTCTTGGCCCCGAGCGTCACGTTGCCCCCCGTCGTTCCGCCACCGGCCAGCGAACCGATGGCCAGGCTGTTCACGCTCGCATCCAGCGTCACCCCGGCGGTGTTGGCCAGCACGAACGCCGTGCCGGAAGCCGAACTGCCGGCGGTATAGGTCGAAATGGTGCCTTGCGCCAAATTAATGCTCCCGCCGCCGGTCACGGTGGTGTTATCCAGGAAGAACTTGTTCGCCCCGGTCTTGGTGAGCGTGAAGCCGGCCAGATTCAGGGTGTCGGCCGCGTGGCCACCGTTGACCATATAGATGTCACCACTCCCGCCGATGGTGGCATTGGCTGATAGAGTGATGTTGGGCGACTGACGGTTGCCGCTCGAACCGCTGGCCCCGTTATTAATCAAGGCCCCCTGGCCGCTGGTGCCGGAACCGGCGATCGTCAGGCCATAAAAAAAGTCGCTGCCACTGGCCTTCCCGTTGACATCCACCGTCCCGCCGCTCAGGACATTGATGGTCGCGACCGCGGCATTGTACGCCCCGAAGGCGCCGGCCGTCGTGCTGCCAACCCCGTCAATCACCAGCCCGCTATTGATGGTGGTTCCGCCGGTATAGGTGTTTACACCACTCAAGGTGGCCGTCCCGATGCCACTTTTGACCAAGCCGCCGGCGCCGGAAATGAGGCCGGACACCACGTTGCTGCCGGTGCCGTCAAGCGTGAGATTATAACCGCCATTGGTCACCGGACCGCTGACGGTGAGAATGCCGTTGCTGCTGACAAAGGATTGCGGGGCGACCAGAGCCGTGCCGATGGCCCACGAGTTGTTCCCAGCCTGGCTCAGCAGGCCCCACAGCAGGGACATCGGACTGCCCGCCAGCGCGAAGCCGCCATTGTTGAACACGATCTGCCCGGCGGCCGTGAGCAAATTATTCGTGTTGGCCGGCCGCACGACCCCCTGAAAGACCAGCGACGACCCGTTGACCGGCAGCGTCCCACTCCAGTTCGCCGCGGTGCTCCAGTAGCCATCGGTGCCACCGCCGTTCCACACGCTCGAGTTGTTGGTCGTGATGACCAGCGTGCCGTTGGTGTACAGGTTGCTGGAATCCCAGAGCAGCCCCACCGGCAGCATCGGCAGGGAGAGGCTGGTGAAGGACCCCGCGTAGCCCGAGGCATTGAGCAGGGTGAACGTGTCGCCCGCCGCCAGCGGGTTCGGGCCGAAGTTCGTCACGGTCAGCGTACCACCATTGGTCAGGACGCCGCTGGTCACCACCAGCCTGCCGCTGAACGGCGCCGCGCCCTTGCCGACCGCCATCTGCAAGGCGCCGGCCAGCCCCGGCGAACTGCCCACCGTCAACATGTTCGTGCCCAGGCTCACCGAGCTGCCGGCGACCGCGCTGAGCGTGGCGACGGCCTGGTTGAAACCGTTCAAGACGAGTGCCGCGCCGCTGGAGACCGGCACCGAGGCGCTGGTGCCGATACAGTTGGCCGCGCCGCAAATCACGGTGCCACCCTGGAGATTCAACGCCGTGTTGCCGGTGGTGGCCGCGCTGTTCAGAAGCAAAGAACCGGTGCCGCGCTTGTAAAAACCTAGGCTCCCCACGTTCAGCGAACCGTTGATGGTATAATCGGGGGTGTTCGTGCCCTCATCAATCTGCACGGACATGCCGTAGCCGGAACTGACGTACTGAATGTTGGAGTCGGACGCGGAGCCGGACGCGGCGGCGCTGCACCACAAGCCGTTGCCGTTGATATCGAATATGCCGATCTTGGCCAGGCCGGAACCGTATTGCCGGATGGTCGACGGCGCGGCGGACAAGACAATCTGGCCGCTGGAGTTGTAGGTTTTTCCGCCGGCGAGGTAAAATCCGCCGGGATCGGCGGCCCCGTTGCCGTTGATTGTCAGGCCGGTGTTGGCATAACCGCCGCCGGTGCTGTAACCGATTCTCAACTTCGCCCCCGCCGACACCGAGTAGGGCGTGTCGCCCGACTTGTTCTGCATTTCCAAGGTGCCGGCATTCACCATGATGGTGCCGGTGATGGTGCTGGCGCTGCTGATGGTCAACTGACCAGCGCCGGTTTTCGTGAAGCCCTGGGTGCCGGCAAGCACCGCGCTGATGATGTTGGTGGCGCTCTTGATGGCAACGTTCGGCGTGGCGCTGCTGGTGGCCAGCGTCAGCGGGCCGCCGGAGCCGGTGCTCAGCGTCCAGTTGTGGTCAATGGACGGATTCAGGTCGTCAAATATCAGCGTACCGTTTGTCCGCGCGCCGTCGAGCGTGACCGTGGGCGCCAGGCCCAGGTTCAGCGTGCTGAAATCGGCGACAGCGTCCACGCCGCCGGCGACCAGGCCGCCGCTCCAGTTGTTGGTGACAATCCAGGAACCGCCGCTCACGTTGGTCCAGACGCCGGAGCCCGCGGGGGCGCTCATGATCAGCATAGCCGGCGCGCTGGTGACGCTATTGGCCAACACGGTATAACTGCCGACGTCGCTGGCGGCAACGCTGGCGATGCTGTAGGTGACGTTGGTCGCGTTCGCGATATTGGTGCCGTTCAACTGCCACTGGTAGCCCGAAGGAACCGGCCCGATCACCGACGCGGTGAAGTTTGCCGGCAGCCCGCCGATGACGGAATTGGTCACCGGACTGATCGAGACGCTGTAAGGTCCGACCACACCGGCGCCGGTCAGGCTGTAACCATCGAGGCTGGCGACGTGCACATTCTGGTTCATGGATTGCATGGCGTGAAGGAACACGCCGGCATAAATCGTCGTGCCGAAACTGGAAAGGGTGTTGCTTCTCACCTGCGTCCAGTTCGCGCCGTCCGCGGAAACCGAGCTGTAGAAAATATCCCCAACGCGCTGCAATTTATACCAGCGGTTCCCGCCGCCGAGATTGCCGGACCAGACGTTGGCATCGCCGTTGCCGCCGCGCATCGTGTCATCCTCGTAATAAGTGCCGCCGCCAACCGAACCGAACAGCGCCGTGAACCGCGTGGTGCCGCCGTCGCCCAGCGGCTGGCCGATGGTCGTATTGGTCGTGCCGCGCAAAATGACGCCCGCGCGCCACCCGCTATCGGGCGCGAGCCCGTCCGGGCCGGCGACATTCGGCGTGATGCCGGCGAGGTGCGCGATGAACGTGCAATCGCCGGTGACCTGGCGGCTCAACATATTCATGCCGTCGCCGACCATCGTGAAGGTGCTCCCCTGGATGTTCGCGCCGGAGGGATAATTGTGCACTTCGAGCGGCGACCAATTCCACGCGCCGAACGAAGCGTTGGTGGTGACGATGCTCACCGGCGCGGAATCGATGGTGTTGGTGCCGTTATAGACCAGCCGGGCGCGGATCAGGTTGGTCGGCGCGGTCCAGATCATGGAATTGAAGGTGAACGGCAGACTCGTGTCCTGGCCGAGGTAATAATCCACGCCTTGATTGGGCCGGAAATAATACGAAGAAAAATCCGTGAGATAATACCGCACGCTGTTGACGGTGACGCCGTTGTTGGTGACGCTGGTAACGATGCCGGGGCTGGCATTCAGCAAGGTCATGTTGTTGGTCGGCGTGAGCAGCACGATGGTCGGCTCGCTGCCGCCGGGCACGCGCGAAAAGGCCGACGCGGGCACGTCCGCCCGGGCGATGCCGGGGCCTTCCCACGCCAGGCCGAGCCCGTCCGTGTAGGCGGTGGAGTTGACCGGATTGGCCGCGCCCTTGAAAAACTGCAGGTTGAACGCATGCCGTCCCGCCGCCAGCGCGATCCCGCCGCTCATAAATTGCGAAGAGTCGTGCAGGCCGTCGAAGCTGATGACATTCGTCCCGTCAATCGCCATCACGCTGCCGTCGCCGGAATGCAGCGTGAAGGCATAAATGCCGTCCGCCGGCGCGCTGAAATAGCCCGTGTAATTGAAGCCGTAATCCACGCGCCGTTTGCGCGGCGACACGTCGGGCGTGGCCACGGCCCCGCGCAAGACCGGCGTGAGCGAACTGTAATCCGGCAGCACCGCCCAGTCGCCGGAAGCCGCCTCGTAGTATTGATACGCCAGCCCGCCCACCGTGCCCGATACGCTCGTCGCCGGGCTGAGCGCGGGCGTGGTCGGGGTGATGAGAATGGGCGTGTTGGTGTTGTAAAAGATATCCGCGATGGTCAGGCGGACGTAAGGGGTGATCCCGCTGCCGATCGTCAGGAGCTTCTGGCGCGCCTCGGGGTCGTTGTCAAAGGCCGACGCCACCACCGTGCCGGTATAGCCGGCGTTGGTGAACACCTCCACCTTGTAGGAGAACTGCGGGGAACTGCTCAAAGGCACCTGCCATTGCACCAGCAACTGCGTGCTCACCACACTCGCGCCATAATTGGTCACTATGATCGGGTCAAAGGTGGGCGCCGCCGGCTGGGCCGTCAGTGTAACGGTATTGGGATTGTTATACGAGCTGGAGTAACCGGGGCCGCAGTCCGATTCCGCAAAGCTGGTGGGATAAGTCGCATCGCTCGCCAGATGGGTATAGCCGCCCGAGGTGAAGCTGATCTGGTTGGCGCTCTGCCAGGCGCCGCTTTTATGATAATAACCGCCGGCATGGGCCACCTTGTAGTCGCCGGAGTAGCCGGAAAAATTCTCCTGCCAGCCGCCCATGCCGTTCAACTTCGTCAACGCATACGGATAAGTGAAGGTGGCCACGTGAAACCAGTTGCCGCTGACCGGCTCCTTCATCCAGATGCCCTGATAACCGACGTGCGGCGTGCCATTCCCCGGCTGCCAGACGCGCTCCGCCTCGCGATACCAGAGGTTGGTGCTGAACTGCGGCCAGAAGCCCTTGATGGCGCAACTGCTCCCCTCGCCGATCTGCGTGTAGCCCACCATGTTCGTGCCCGCAAAACTGGGGATTTGCTGGTTGTAGGAAACCGGATAGCTGCCGCTGGCCGGCCAGCAGACGTATTGCAGCAGCGTGCTGGTGCCGCCCTGATTCTGGTGGGTGAACCCGCCGTAGTAGGAGCCGGAGCCGCCGTCCGAACTGCCGATGCCATCCACGTTGCTATGATCGGAATCGTAGATGCCGCCCGGCGCGTTGACGGTGCGATAATCCTGCAAGATGCAGTCCGAACCGCTGGGCACATTGTAGGCGTGATATTGGGAGCGGCCAACTTCGGGCGCAAGCAGGCTCAGGCCGACACTGACGGTCAGCGTTAGATTCACGAATCCGGGCGTTTTCTTCATATGAAATAAACTGTTACTGGGAGATTGAGGTCTGGGTGGGATCAATCGCCATAATTTAGCATATAGGGAGCCAATTCGCGATACCACATTCGGGGGAGCTTCGGGGCCCATTCCCCGGTCCGCGGATGGATTGACTTGCCGGCACCGCCCCGGCATACTCTGGCATGACGGATTCGCCTGTCAGCCGGGGTGTCCCGGGGCTTGAATCCGTCAAAAACCTATAAATACGCTCATTTTCAGCTTCGGATGCTTCAACCTCGTTGACGCCTGAGTAACCCGGCCGGATTGTCCGTCTTTGACCAGCTTTAGTCTCCCATGCCTACCATCATTTCCGCCTCCGACGTCACCGTGCGCTACAACGAGCGCGCCATCCTCGACTGCGCCACGCTGGGCATCCAGGAGGGCGACCGCATCGGCCTCGTCGGGCGCAACGGCTGCGGCAAGACCACCTTCCTCAAGCTCCTCGCCGGCCTCCTGCACCCCGACAGCGGCGAAGTCTCCCGCGCCCGCGACCTCGTGGCCAGCTACCTGCCGCAGGATTTCATGCTGGACGCCACCAGGAATGTCTACGAAAACATCCGTGACGGCGCCCGGCATGTCCTCGATCTCATCACCGAGTTCGAATCCCTCCCGCACGACTCCAAGCGCCACGAAGTGCTCGAGCATCGCATCGCCACCCTCGAAGGCTGGACCGTGGACCGCCGCATTGAAGTGGCCATGTCGCATCTGAACTGCCCCGCCGGCGAACGCCGCGTGGAGACCCTGTCCGGCGGCGAAAAACGCCGCGTGGCCATGGCCCGGGCCATCGTTTCCCGCCCGGACTTTCTGATGCTCGACGAACCCACGAACCATCTCGACCCGGAGTCCATTGAGTGGGTTGCCGAGTTCCTCGAGAACTTCGGCGGCTCCTTTCTCGTCGTCACCCACGACCGCTACTTCCTCGACCGCGTCGCCACCAGCATTCTTGAGCTCTGCGACGGCAAATTCTTCTCCCACGCCGGCAATTACACCGATTACCTCCTCGACAAGGCCGAGCGCCAGACCGCCGACGCCGTCATCGAGCACAAGCGCCAGATGTTCCTGAAAAAGGAGCTCGCCTGGGTCCGGCAAGGCCCCCGCGCCCAGCGCAGCAAGCAGAAGGACCGCTTTGAACGCTACTACGACGAGGCCGCCAAGGACGGGCCCGTCATCGAGGAAGATGTGGAACTCGTCATCCCCCCGCCGCCGCAGCTCGGCAATCGCACCGTGGAAGTGGCCGGTCTCGGCATGGAACTCGCTGGCAAAAACCTCTTCTCCGGCTTCAACTTCACCTTCGAGAATGGCCGGCGCGTCGGCGTCTGCGGGCGCAATGGATTGGGCAAAACCACCCTCCTGCGCATCCTCATCGGCCAGCTCGCCCCCACCAGCGGCACCGTCAAGATCGGCCAGCTCACCCGCTTCAATTATGTGGACCAGGGCCGCCTGCAGCTCAACGAAGAGCGCACCGTGCTGGACGAAGTCGCCGACGGCACCGAATTCGTCCAGTGGGGCGACGCCAAGCTTTCCGTCCGCTCCTATCTCAAGCGCTTTCTGTTTGCCGACGACCGCATTCTCACCCAGGTCAAGAAACTGTCCGGCGGCGAGCGCAGCCGGCTGCTCCTGGCCCGCATCCTCAAGAGCGGCGGCAATTTCCTCATCCTCGACGAGCCCACCAACGACCTGGACCTGCCCACCCTGCGCGTGCTCGAGGAAGCCCTCACCGCCTTCCCCGGCGTCACCTGCGTCGTCAGCCACGACCGCTACTTTCTCAACCGCGTCTGCACCGACATCCTCGCCTTTGAAGGCGACGGCCGCATCCACCACAGCGTGGGCGACTACGATTATTACCTCGAGAAAAAGGCCAAAGCCCTCGTAGCGGCGACCCGGCAGAGCGCCGCCATAGTGTCCCTGAATAAAAAAGCCGCGCAGACCCAAGCCGCCGCCGCGCAGAAGAAGAGTAGAAAACTGAGCTTCAAAGAAACGCGCGAATTGGAAGGCATGGAAGCCCAGATCCACGCCGTCGAAGCCGAAGTCGCGCGGATCGAGGGACTGTTTGCCAATCCGGAATTCTTTCGCAAGCACGCCACCCAGGTGAACCAGCTCACGCACGAACTGGACGCCGCCAAGGCCAAGGTAACCGAGCTATACACCCGCTGGGAGCAACTCGAAGCCATCCGCGCCGCCGCCGCCGTTTGAGAATAGCCTGCGCCCCAACCCCGCCAAAACTGGTGGGGCGAGCGTCCCCGCGAGCCGGTCCTTGCGGACGGCCATGTGGTGGGGCGAGACTCCGTCGAGCCCTGAATGAAAGAATAACGGAAGGAAGTAAATCCAAACCGGACCCGCGCCATGCGGCCAAGCCTCAGATAAATTCATCGCAATCCCTCCGCCAAAGCAAGGAATCCAATGCAAATCAAGGGGAACAAAATGCAGGCTAAAATATACCAACCACGTCGGACCGGAAGCTGGCAACTCAGGATTAAGCTCGCCAACCAAACCACCAGATAAGCAAGACCAACAAAGACGACAAAATCAAAATCCAATCCCAAAGCGTTCGGCTTGTCAAAGCCCGGATGGAGCACAAAGATGGAAACCGGCAAAACAATTTGAAGAGCCAGCAAACCTAGAACAATCTTTTCTCGGAAAGTGGTCATTCCAAATCTACAATTTCAGCCCCAATTCATTTGTTTCGGCGTCTTCAATTTTCAAACGTTTCGCTCGCGCCACGGACGGGGCCTGGCTGCGGTTTAATCCTTTTCCACCCCGCCGTCAACCATTTCGGGGAATCGGCCGCTTTACTATGCTTACTGAATTGGCCGCTTCAAAAGATACTCATGGGAACCATCGGGTTTGATCGTAACCTTGTCAACGGTCCATCCCTTGGCGGCGCGTTCGTTTACTCCGCCCATCGTGTGAACCACTTGATATTCACATTTGGCGGTATGCTGGGTGGTGCAGCAGCCAGCGATAAACAGTGAGCTGGCCGTCAATATGAGTGCGATGATTTTTTTCATAAATTAGTCATTCCCAAATTCATTTTGGAAATATTCCGTCTTTTTCGCCGGCTTCAGTTTTCAAACGGTTCGCTCGGGCAACGGACGGGGCCTGGCTGCGGTTTAATCCTTTTCCTCCCCGCCGTCAACCATTTCGGGAAATTCCACCTTCGGGGAACGCCCGTTACGCCGTCAATCTTTTCCGGAAATGGCGAATTTATGTGGAAATGGTCATCCGCCAAATAGACTCGACCAATTCTTTGGAGAAATGGTCATCCGCCAATCCGACTAGACCAATTCCTTGAAGAAATGGTCGTCCGCCGTTTCGACTCGACCATTTCCTTGAAGAAACGGTCATCCGCCGATTAGACTGGACCGTTTCTCCGGTTCGCGGCGGGCTGGTGGCGGGCGGATGGGGTAAATTCGCCAATCCCGTACTAGCATTTGGCTAAATATGTTTGGATTCCGTTTTCACCGTTATATTATAAAAGTTCGCATAGCACAGGTGAAAGCTATAACAAATCATGGCTCGCTGGGGACATTTTGCATACGGTCAGGCTCGCTTCGACGAGCTGGATGTGCCCGGACCTGGCTTCATCAAAAGGACTCATATGTATGACCTGCACAAGCCGTTTACCTCACCGTTCGATGATTCGGCCATCGGCATAGACAACCTCGTCTCCTTCACCTCGGATTTTCTTGCCAAGGCGAATGACAACAACACGGGGGGTTTTCTCACCCAGCGCATCGCGGCCACCACGGCGGCGTTTGGCACGGTGAACACCGCGTTCCAACTGGATCTGAGCAAGCTGGGCATCCGCAAATCCTCCAAGAAGGACAAGAAGGCGTTTCGCAAGACGATTTCGGCGGGTCTCAGCGATATCTTTTTGATCCTCCAAACCCATTACGGCCGCACGGCGTCGGCGCTCGATCTGTTTTTCCCGAAAGGCCTCTCGGCCATGAGCAAGACGCGCGATGATCAGATGGGCAATGATTTGACGATGCTGGTGCAGGCGTTGACAACCCACTCGGCGGAGGTGGGCGCGCAGGTGGTGACGGATGCCACCGCTTTGAAGAACGGCTGGCTGACGGTCTATTCACCCAGCGAAACATCCACCGCGGACAAGGCGGCCACCATGGGCGCCAAAAGAGCGGCGCGAGCGGCGCTGCAACTGGAGCTTTACAAGTGCTGGCTCACCATCGCGCTGCAATTCCCGCGTCAGCCGGCCATGCTGGATGTTTACATGCAGCAGAGCCTGCTCTCGCCCCACAATCCGGCGCCGGGCACGCCCACGCCGCCCACCCCGCCGACTCCCTGAACCTAACGGCGGCGGGGAACGGATGAGGCGGGGTCAGCCGATTGACCGCCGTTCATCCGCCCTGCGCCGCCACCATTACCATGCCTTTCGACCCGAACATTCCGGCGGACGATTCCTGGGCCTACGCCGTGGAACTGCGCAACCAGTTTATCGCGCTGAATGACAGCATCACCGCC
This sequence comes from uncultured Verrucomicrobia subdivision 3 bacterium, assembly GCA_903917705.1. GTDB lineage: Bacteria > Verrucomicrobiota > Verrucomicrobiia > Limisphaerales > UBA11358 > UBA11358. The sequence continues at coordinate 10,352 of CAIXBQ010000074.1, forward strand.
AAGCCGTCCATGGCGGATGTGACAAACGCCATCTCGACCCTGGCGGCGAGGAATATGGATAATGTGGCGCAGTTGAACATTGCGTTGCATGACCCGGTGACGCGGGCCGAAGGTCAAGCCATCATCGACAAGATCAACGAAATGCTTTCCGCTTCGCATTCCTAAGACCTTGGATAGTTTGGATTTTTGGATGGATGGATGGATGGATTCGTGTTTTGGCTGGACACGAACTTTCGACAAGCCTAGTGTCGGTTTATGCGGAAAAATGATAATTTGCACACCGCGCCGTCCATGTCATTTTAGACGTTAATATATGCATCGTGCCGTAAAAATTACGTTTGGAATTTTCGCACTTTTTCTCGCCTATTGTGCAGGCAGGGTTTGCGTGAATCTTGTGCCAAGGATTCACCGGCTTATCGCCGATGGCGATCCAACTATGTTGTTCGGGCGATATAGACTTGATGGTTGGCTTGGCTATTTAGTCCCGGGTGGTGTTGGAGTAATTGGGATTGCATGCGTTGTGGCTGGTATTTATTTATTAATGCTATGCAGAAGGACCCAATGAATCTTCCTAAAAGCGTAGGCTGCGAATCTTCGGTTCCAGTTTAAGCTTCCTTCACTCAGTTTCTGCAAATTCAGGGCTCGACGGAGTCTCGCCCCACCGCTTGGCCAAGGGCCGACCTTACGTTCAGCCCAATGATCGGGGCTTCGCCGCAGGCCGTCCCCACCAAACAGGGCGAACGGCCACGTTGGCCGGAAATGAAAAGGGCCGCCCCGGTCGGGAGCGGCCCTGGAGATTGTCAGCGGGGTCGGTTACTTGTCCTTGGCGGGGGCTTCCTTGGCGGGCTTCTCTTCGACGGCGGGCTTGACCTCTTTCTTGGCGGCGGCTTTGCGGGCCTGGTCCACAAGGCCGGCCACTTCGTCGGCGGGCAGGATGATGATTTCGCCGGCGCCGGCGGCCATGGCTTTGAGGGCGGCGAGGCTGACGGTGCCGTCTTCGTGATGTTTCATGGCAAAGCCGAGGAGTTCGCCGGTGGCGGTGAACATGGGGGTGCCGGTGGCGGGCGTGCCGTTGAGGGCGAAATCATAGATGGTCCGCGGCTTGGTGACGATGGCCACAATCTGGCCGATGGCGACGGAGGGCGCGTGATTCATGCTCTTGGACAGGCGGGCGAGGGAGATGACGTCGTCCAGCTCGTGCGCCTTGGGGCCTTCCTTGACTTCGAGGCTGGTGAACTTGGGCGCGGTTTCGCCTTCCTTGAGGTCGGGGACGAGGTAGGCCAGGTCCAGGTCTTTGTCCTTGAAGACGAGGCGGGCGGGGACTTCGGTGCCGTCGGCGAGGCGATATTTGATCTGGGTGAGCTCGACCTTGGGCTTGGAGGAGACGCGCTCTTCGCCGGCGGCATCCACGATGGCGGCGACGGGATTGATGGCGGAGGCGGAGACCACGGCGAGGCCGTCGTCGCCGATGATGGTGCCACTGACTTCCACGTCCTCGCTGCTGCTGTTGCGGCCGGCGACCTCGACTTTGAGGATGGCGGTGACGCGGATGACGGCGTCCTTGCTCTTGGCGAAGACGGCGCGGGCGGTTTCCTTGGTGTCAGCCAGGGCGGCGCCGGCGGCGAGGGTGAGGGTGAGGGCGCCGAGGATGAGGCGGCGGTTCCAGTGTTGATTGATGCGTTTCATGGCGGTTAATTTAGTTGATGGTTGCGGTGAATTATTTCTTGGCGGTTTCCTGGCCGGTGGTTGAATCCCAACTGGGCTCGAGCTCGGCATAGAATGAATGGACGCCGCGGCGCAGGAAAAAGACGAGCTGCCGCGCTTTTTTATCGGCGGCGGCGGTGAGGAGCTGCTCGACGATGGCCACGTCGGGCGTGGGGGTGCCGTCGATGGCCATGAGGAGGTCACCGGTGCGGACATGGGCGAGGGAGGCCCAGCCGGCGAAGAGGACTTCGTCCACGCGCACGCCTTTGATGGCGGCGGGAATGCGCTGGGTGACGCGCTCCATCTCGGTGAGCTCGCGCAGGGTGAGCTCAAAGCTGCGGTCCTTGTAGCGCTTGAGTTCGTCCACGGGCGGGCCGTCGGCCTCGAGGGCGACGGTGACCTTGCGGGTTTCCTTGCCGCGGAGCAGCTCAAATTCCACCTCGGCGCCGATCTTGTATTTGCGGACGCGCCCGAGGAGCTGGCCGACGTCCTCCGGCTGCTGGCAGCGGATGGGGTCGCCGTCGAAGCGGGTGAGGATGTCGCCGACGCGGATGCCGGCCTTGTCGGTGGCGCGGCCGGGATAGACGAAGGCCACGCGGACGCCGCTCTTGATGTCGAGCGCCTCGGCGAGTTCGGTGCCGACGGGCTGGAGGATGAGCTGCAGGCCGGGCTTACGGGCGGATTCCTCGGGCGGCGTTTCGCGGTGCGGCAGCTTGGCGAGGGTGAGATATTGGGAGACGCCGCGCTCGAAGGTGACCTTGACGGGGCGCTGGCCGGTGGTGACGTCCTTGAGCAATTCGGCGCTGATGCGGCGGAGGTCCTCGGTGTTCTTCACGGGCCGGCCTTCCACGGCCACGATCACATCCCCGCCGTCGAGCGCGGGGATGGCGGCGGCGGCGGGGCTGCCGGGCTCGACGGAGGTGACTTCCACGCCGTCGGTGGACAGGCGCTTCCGCTCGATGGCGCCGAGCATGGTGAAATTGCGGACGGTCATGCCCCAGTCCTTGAACTCGAGGTCGGTGTTCACGGCGCGGCCGCGGATGGCGGTCTTGACCTGGAATTTTTTCTCGTGCCCGTCGCGCAGGGCGGTGATGGTGACGGTTTTGCCGATGGGCGTGCTCATTTCCAGGGCGTTGTAGTTCGGAAGATCTTCCCGGATTTCGGCATTGACCTTGACCCCGTCGAATTCCGTGATGACATCACCGGGACGGAGGCCGCCCTGATCGGCGGGCGAGCCGGCAATGACGCCGCCAACCAACACGCCGCGTTCGGCCTTCAAAGACTTCGGCCGGGCCTGGCCATCGATGCCGGTCCAGCTCCGGTTCACCTGGCCGTTTTTAATGATTTGCTCGGCGATGGACTTGGCAATGTTGGACGGGATGGCCCCGCCGAGGCTCGCCAGCCCCACTTCATTGATGCCGATAATCTGGCCGTGGAGGTCCACGAGCGGGCCGCCGCTGTTGCCGTGATAAATGACGGCGTCATGCCCGATCCAGCGGACCAGGCTGCCCACATTCTCGCCGTCCATTTGCATGCTCGAATCGCCCATCAAGTCGGACATCATGAGCGAGGTGTTGGCCACAATGCCCTTGGTCACGGACTGCGACACGGCCATGGGGGAACCCATCGCCAGCACGGTGTCGCCCACGCGCACCTTGTCGGAATCGCCAAACTTGGCGACGGCCAGGCGGGACTTGTGCTTCCGGTGGCTCAAATCCAACTTGATGACGGCAATATCGGCGAGGGCGTCGGTGCCCACGAGCTTGGCTTCAATCTCTTCCCCGTCAAACATGCGGCAGACCAGGTGGCGGGCCTTGCCGGCGACATGATGGTTGGTGATAATGTAGCCGTCATCACTGATCACCGCGCCGCTGCCGGCGGAGGGCAGCTTCTCGATGCGTCCGCCCTCGGGATTGTCGGAAAGCACAAAAATGCGGACCAGCGCGGGAAACACCCGGTCAATGGCCTGCTCCAGCGCGGCGTCCACGCCCGGCGCGGGCGCGGCGGCAGGCGCGGCTGCGGAAAAACCGGGATTGAAGGGGTTGAGGCTGAAGGCTCCGGCCACAGCCAGCGTGAGCAGACGGGCGCGGGCCCGAGAATGGATTGAGGTCATGTAATTGGCGAATTAATACTGCAACTCCCCAGACTCGCCAAGGCTTAATGCACCGGTTCAACCGGCTTCGAGGCGGCGGGAGAAGATTCAGACACCATTTCACTCCGGCCGTTCAACCGGAGCGGGACTTATTTTCGGGGCGGCGGCGGGCCGGGCGGCGGGCGGGCGGGAGTCGCGACCGCCGGGCGTCATCGGCTGGTTGATGCGATGGGACTTGAGTTCGGCATAGATGGATTGCGCAAGGCCGGACTTGGTGAAGCCGACGGCCTTGGCGCCCTTGACGCTGAAAAACCGTTCCAGGTCCGCCCCGGTGAAATGCTGCACGACGGGATAGTGCGCGAAATCCTTCAGGACTTCCTCGCGGCTGGCCTCGGCAATGTCCGTGGTGATGAGCACGAAATGCAGCCGGCCCTTGTTCGCGCGCAGGGTGTCGCGTCCCACCAGCAGGGCGCGGGTCTTCAGCACGAACGGGAAGAGCCGCTCGACATTGGCGGCGGGCCCGGACGGCTCCGCTGAAGGCTCGTCGGTCATCACGCCACCTTCACTTTGACTTTCTGGCCCTTGATCGCGGAGCGGTTCAGCTTGGCGATGATGCTGTTGGCGTGCTCGCTCGCGACATCCACAAACGCGTGCCGCTCCCGCAAGTCCACCTTGCCGACGACTTTGCCGGGCAGGCCGGTCTCGCCCGCGACGGCGTTCACGAAATCAATCGGCGTGACCCCCTGCTCCGCGCCGAGGCTCATCCACAGGCGCGTCTGGCCGGCGGGCGTGGCGCGGCTCTCCTTGGCCTTGGGCGCGGCGGCGGGCGCGGGCTTGGGCTTGAGGAACAACTTGGATTCCGGCTTCGGCTCCGGCGCGGCGACCGAGGCCAGGATCTCCTCGTCGGTATAGGTTTTACCCGGGGCGGCGGGCGCTTCGGCAGGCGGCGGCGTCACCGCCGGCACCACGGCGGCCGGTTTCTCCTCCGCGACGGGCGGAGGACTGGCCGGCTTGGCTTCGGCTTTTTTGGCGGGCGAAGGCGGCACCGGCTTGGGGGCCGGCGCGGCGGCGGCTTTCCACGGCGCGGTCTTGGATTTCAGCGGCGCGCCGGACTCCGGAGCGGGCCGCGGCGGAAAAGTTTTCGGGCTGGCGGGCCTGGCCGCCGGCGTTGCGGGACGCGGGGGCCGGTCTTCAAAACGGCGCGGACGCTCCTCGCGGCGGTCATCAAAACGCGGCGGGCGCCGATCATCGCGACCACCATAGCCGCCCCGGTCGCCCCGGTCTTCGTAGCGGCCCGGACGCTCTTCGCGCTGCGGCCGGTCGTATTCCTCGGTCTTGGGTGTGGCCTTTGCCGCCTCGCCGCTTTGCAGCAGGTGGATCAGCGCGGAGGCGATGTCGTTGGAAGTAAAACCCTCCTCGGCCAGGCGTTCGACCAAACGGTCCTGCTTGGGAAATTCGCCGCTGGTGAGCAGCGCCCGCAGCTTGTCGGAGAAAACATTTTCGCGCGCCTCGGCCACCTCGTTCTCCGTCGGCACCTTGCCGCGCTGGATGCGCACGTTGGCGAAGCGCTCGATGTTGCGGATCTGGAACAGCTCGCGATACGGCACCAGCGAGATGGCCTTGCCGCTCTTGCCCGCGCGCCCCGTGCGGCCGATGCGGTGGACGTAATCTTCCGGGTCGTAGGGCAGGTCGTAGTTGAACACCACTTCCACGTCGTCCACGTCAATGCCGCGCGCGGCCACGTCCGTGGCCACGAGAAATTCCAGGCCGGACTTGCGGAACTTGTTCATCACCCGGTCGCGCATGTTTTGCGTCATGTCGCCGTGCAGGCGGTCGGCCTGATAGCCAGCGGCCTCCAGATGCTCCACCAGATCGTCCACCATCCGCTTGGTGTTGCAGAAAATGATGCCCAGCTTCATGTCGTAGAGATCAATCAGCCGCGTGAGCAGTTCCATCTTGTAGCGCCGGTCCACCTCGTAATAAACCTGCTCCACCGTCGGCACCGTCATCGCCTTCTGCTCGATCTTCACGTTCTGCGGCTCGCGCGAATATTTCTCGATCAGGTCGCGGATTGGCTTGGGCATCGTGGCGGAGAAGAACACCGTCTGCCGCTCCTTCGGCGCGTCCTTCAGAATGGTTTCGATGTCCTCGCGGAAACCCATGTTCAGCATCACGTCCGCCTCGTCGAGGATGACCATCTTCACCGTGCTCAGCCGCAGCGTGCCGCGCCGCATGTGATCCATCACGCGGCCCGGCGTGCCGATGACAATCTGCGCGCCCTGCTTCAGGCCGAAAAACTGCCGCTCGTAGGACTGCCCCCCATAGATCGGCAGGCAATTGATGCCGCGCTTGAAAAACGCCAGCTTGTGGATCTCCTCCGAGACTTGAATGGCCAGTTCACGCGTCGGGCACAAGATCAACACCTGGACCGCGCGCAAATTCGGATCCACCTTCTCCACGGCGGGGATGCCGAACGCGGCGGTCTTGCCCGAGCCGGTCATGGACTGGCCGACGACATCCTTGCCGGTCATCAGCACGGGAATGGCCGCCGCCTGGATGGGCGCCGCCTGTTCGAACCCGAGTTTGTCAACGGCCTTCAGCACCTCGGCGGAAAGGCCGAGCTCGGAAAAAAGTTTGGGTGTCATAAAAAATTGTCTTTGCGACTCTGACACATTACCAGCATCCGCCGCCCATGGAGAGACAAATCTTAACAGCGCATTCCCGCCGGATTTGCCTTGTCAACCTCCGCCGCGGTGACCTTTAATTCGTCCGGGCGGATTCCGCCCGGCCGCTCCGGCCCGCCACGCCGCGCAACCTTTGACATGCAACCCATTTTCCAGCCGCAATTACACCACCCGGCGCATCATCCGCGCGAAACCGCCCACCGGCTGGCGCGATACGCGCTGTTCAGCTTTCTGGCGACCTTCGTGCTGGCGCGGGCGCTGGTGTTTCTGATCATGTCGCATCAGATTCCCAACCTCTACCTGTTCATGCACGGGACGCACGTGCACCACCTGAACTACGGCATCTGCCTGCTGTCAGCGGTCGCGGCCTTCAGCGTGTTCCGGCGGCCCGACGGCCGGGCGGCGGAGGTCGCCGCGCTGGCCTACGGCGTGGCGATGGCGCTCATTTTTGACGAATTCGGCATGTGGCTGCACCTCGGCGGGAGCTACTGGCAGCGCGCCAGCGTGGACGCGGTCATCATCGTTTCGGCCCTGCTGGGGCTGGTGGCATTTGCGCGGACCATCCGGCGGTTTGAATCACATCATTTCTGGCTGTCGCTGGTGCTGCTGCTGTTGCTGCTCGGCTTCAGCGCCGTGCTGTTCATGGCGGGCAGCCGGCTCGGCGACGTGGTCGGCCCCCGCCTGCACGAACTGGAGGTTTCCTCCTCGCCGTGAACACCTCGTGGACTGTCCTGGGGGCCGTGCTGCCGGTGTTCGGCATCATGGTGGCGGGCTTTGGCCTGCGCCGCATCCAATGGCTGACCGCCGAGGCTGATCAAAGCCTGCTGCGACTCTGCGTCAACCTGCTGCTGCCCGCGCTCATCTTTGAATCCGTCCTCGGCAACACCGCCCTGCGCCGGCCGGAAAACCTCCTCCTGCCCCCGCTGGTCGGCGTGGCCACGGTGCTGGCGGGCATCGGCCTGGCGTGGCTCGCGGTCCGGTTCACCGGGCTGGCCACCGCCACCGAACGGCGCACCTTCGCGCTCACTGCGGGCCTGCATAATTACGGTTACATTCCGCTGCCGATTTGCATTCTCCTGTTCGACCCCGGCACCGTCGGCGTTTTGCTCGTCCACAATGTCGGCGTGGAAATCACGCTGTGGACGGTGGGCGTGGCCGTGCTGTCCGGCCGGGGCTTCCGCGGCGGCTGGCGGCGCATCCTCAGCCCGCCCCTCGTCGCGCTGTTGCTGGCGCTGCTGCTGAACGCCTTGGGACGGTTCCTTCCCATCCCGGAATCCTGGCTGGCAGCGGGCAAAGTGCCGATGACCGCCGTTCATTGGCTGGGCCAATGTGCGATCCCCGTGGCGCTGCTGATGATCGGCGCCATCGTGGCCGACCATCTGCCGGAGCTGCGCGGCGGCCCCTTCGCCCGCGTCGTCGCCCTGTCCGTACTGGTGCGGCTCGTGGTGATGCCCCTGCTGTTTCTGCTGCTGGCCAGGTATCTGCCGTGCTCGCTGGAACTGAAGCGGGTCATCGTCGTGGAGGGCGCGATGTCATCAGCGGTGCTGCCGGTGGCGCTGACGAAGCATTACGGCGGCGACCCGCGAACCGCGCTGCAAGTGGTATTGGGCACCTCGCTGGCCGGACTGGCGACCATCCCGCTCTGGATCCATTTCGGCGGAAAATTCGCCGGCCTGTGACCGGTTCAGCCCACGGGGTCAGGCGGGGGAGGATGGCCGTTCGCATCAAACCAGGGCGCGAGCATTTACGGCAGGCGGCTTGTTATTGCGCATAACATAATATTGCCCACGCAGCTCCGAAAAACCTCGCAGCCTGGATTACAAATATTGTTCACCCTGCGCTTCAGAAATTTCCGACGACTGGTTACCATTGCCGGACTCGGTAAAAGCGATGCGCGTTGGTGGCGGATGGATCCGTCAACGTGAGAATGCCGTCAATGCCGGCGGCGAGCGGCAATGCCTGCCAATCTCCACCGGCAAGGTCGTCCTTATACTCAACTGCATAAACCCGACCGCTCTTGGTCCAAAACGAAAGTCTGACATTGTGGATATTTGTCAAAGAGCACGCGTAAGGCATTGGGACCTCGGCAACCTTGCCTAGCAATGCAGCCAAATGGAAATCTCCCGCTGCAATCTTGCGCACGGGGGGGAGGTCGGCCGGAATATTCGTTTGAATATTACTATCATTGCGGCCCCACACGACTATTTTGCCGTCCGTCTTAAGCGCCACGCTGTTCCAACAACCGCAGGCAATCGCCACAACGTTCGACAAGCCTTCGGGGACGCTGGTCTGACCGTAAGCATTGTCGCCCCACGCCATGACGGTTGCGTCCGGTTTTAACGCAATGTTATGGGAATAACCGGCGGCAATAGCGATAATATTACTCATTCCCGGAGGGACATTTGTTTTGGCGGCACCACTGTCACCCCATGCCACAACCGTTCCGTCCCGCTTGAGCGCCAGACTGTGGGACCCGCCGGCAGCGATGGCTACCACATTGCTGATCCCGCCGGGAACCATGGCTTGGCCAAGGTTTGGGTAGGCACCTGTATCATTTGTCCCCGCCCCCCACGCCACCACGACACCATCGCTTTCTAGTGCAAGCCCGTGATATTCGCCGCCCGCAACGGCGACGACATTGGTCAGACCGGGAGGCACATCGGCGGCACCATAATACGGCGCGCCCCAATCAGCCATCGTCCCATCAACGCGAACCGCCAGGTTGTTAAAACCTCCGGCGCCGATAGTGGCGAGATTTGTCAGCCCGGCGGGAATGTTGGTCTGACCCGAGCTATGGTATCCCCATGCCACAACCTGGCCGTTAGCCTTTAAGGCGATGGTGTGGTAGTAGCCGCAGGCGATCGCTATGACGTTCGTCAACCCGGCGGGCAGATTCGTCTGCCCGGAGTTATTGTCCCCCCATGCCGCCACTTCGCTGATGGATAAGATCGCGTCACTGCTGGAGACACCACCCAGGAGATTGCTGACAACAACAGAATAATTGCCGCCCTGGGCGAGCTGGATATTTGTCAAGACCAGCGGATTATTTGTGGCTCCGGGAATGGCCGCCCCGTTGAGTTGCCACTGATAAACGAATGGCCCAACGTTGATGGCAGCAACATTGAATGTGGTTGCTGCCCCCAAGTAAACCATGCGGCTCTGCGGTTGCACCGTGATTTGAATGGGCTTCACCGTTAGTTGAGCGTCAATGCTTGTTACAGCCCCGTATATATTGCTGACCACCACCGAATAGGCGCCGGCTTGTTCCATCTGAACGTTGGTGATGATTAAGGATAGGTTCGTTCCACCGCCCAGATTGTTGCCGTTGAACCGCCATTGGTAGATAAATGGAGCCTGGCCGGATGCAGTTACGCTGAATGACACCGTGTCGCCCGCAACGGCGGACTGGCTCTGCGGTGGCGTGCCGACGGAAAGCGGGCTCACCGACAAGACTGCGCCGCCGCTGAGCCCCCCCCCATAACCATTGCTGGCCGCCAGCGAATACACTCCGGCTTGATTGGGCTGGGCATTGGTCAGGCTCAACGAAAGATTGGTAATGCCCGGAAGGGGCAACCCGCCAAAGAACCATTGATAAACAAAGGGGCCTTGCCCGATGATGTTGGCGGTGATTGTTGCATTTGCTCCCGCCAACACGGTTTGTGACAACGGCGATATATAGTTCTCCAGCACATTCTCGTTGAGCACCATGGCTCCGCTGGTGGTTAGACCCAGAGCGTTGCTGGCGGTCAATGTATACGAATTCCCGGCTTGGGCGGGCTGAACATTGGTGATCACCAGCACCGGATTCGTCGCTCCCGGGACATTTGTGCCGTTGCAATTCCATTGGTAACTGATCGGCATCAGGCCGGCGGCCGGGGCGCGGAAATAAGCCCGCGAACCAATCGTCACGGTGCGATTGAGGGGCAACCCAGGAAACACTGGCGGCCCGCTGCCAACGGCAGCGAAGCCATTAAAGCTGCCTGCCGCGATAACCGAGACGCTGTTTGTCGCATAAACCGGCACCCCGCTGGAATATTCAACCATGGTCCCGTTGCGACGCAGAGCAAGAACATCACAATTACCGAAGACTGCATTTAACGGGCAGACCAAATCTATCACATTAGTAAAGCCGGTCGGGGGATTGTAAGCGTTTCCCCAAGCCAGCACCGTCCCATCGGCGCGCAATCCGGCATTGCCATACCAGCCGGTCGCTATGGCGACGATGTTGGTGGCGGCGGCAGGCACGGCGGTTGCCGTGTTGCCCCACGTCACGACTCTGCCATCCGAACGCAACGCCAAACCGTAGTAGGCGCCGGCGGCCACTGCCACCACGTTTCGCACCATCGGGGGCGGGTTGGTCAAGACAGCCCCGTAAGCGACATTTCCCCAATCCAACACAGTTCCATCAGAATGCAAAGTCAACGCGTGTTGCGCCCCGGGTCCCAAAGCTAAACTGGCAATATTTGTGGCGTTTGGCGGCGCATTTGTCATGCTACTAGATAGAATCTTTCCCCACATGGTGACGGTGCCATCTCCTTTTAAAGCCAAACCATGCGTGCTGCCGGCTGCGATGCTCACTACATTAGTTAAATTGACCGGAATATTGGTTTGGCCGTAGTAATTGTCACCCCAGGCCACCACCGTGCCATCGCCTCGTAATGCGATACAATGCAAATCTCCAGCGGCCAGTGCAATCACGTTGGTCGCATTAGCAGGCACATTTGTCAAAGCAGCGGTGCCGGAACTGATGCTTCCCCAGACAATGACGCTGTTCACCGCCAGGAATGCATTCGAGCAGACCGCCGACCCGTATTGGGTAGCGATAACCACGGAATACACTCCTGCCTGGCTGCGCTGCACGTTGGTAACCAGCAATGTACTGTTGGTCGCTTGCAACAGGTTGGTGCCCTGAAACTGCCATTGATATGCCACGGGCGCCTGACTGGAAACGGCTACGCTGAACGAGGCTCTACCCGTTTCTTGCACCGTTTGGCTTTTCGGCTGACTGGTTATGGTGAATGGTATCACTGTCAAAACCGCATTGCTGCTGCCGGTCATTCCAAACTGATTGCTGGCCAGAACCGAATAGTTGCCGCCCTGGCCAACCTGAATGCCGGTTAGTTTTAACGTGCCGTTTGTTGTCTGGGCGATGTTAGTTCCATTATATTGCCACTGGAAAGACATCGGCAGCGAACCGGTGCAGGTTAGCGTGAAAGTGACATCCGATCCGGCCAAAACAGCCTGATTCCCGGGCTGGGTGATCAGGACCGGGGCAATATTGGTCACAGTCAAAAGCGCGTTGGAACTGGTTGCAAATCCGAATGCGTTGGAAACTATCACGCTGTAATTCCCGCTGTTCGAAGACTGAAGGTTTCCCAGATTGACCTGCGCATTGGTGGTAACGGCAAAACAGCTTCCATTGAAAAGCCAGTAGTAAGCCAAGGGGGAACGCCCCGCAGCCACCAGGCCAATCGTCGCCGCGACGCCGCTTAAAACCGTCTGATTGGTGGGTTGCTGCAACACGCCCGGGCTTTGGATTAAGGTCAACGCCGAACTTTCAATGGTATTGCTCTGGCTGTTGAAATACCACAGCCGTTGATCATTGCCATCCACCACCATCACCGGGGATGGCACCGGCAGATTATTCATGAATTGCCAAGTGCTGCCGTCAAAGGCCTGCGATGAAGTAAAAGCCATCGCGCCATCCGAGGAGCAGGCAAACACTTCGGCTCCCAACCAGGCCAGATTATTCAGGTTGGTGTTATACCCATTGCCGTTATAAAACAGGTGCGAATTATCATGGCTTAAAATGAGGTTGTAGGAACCGTATCCGTTTACATTTTGCAGTTGTTGGACAAGCGCCGGTGCCCCGGCAGCCAGATAATCCCCTTGGATCTGCCATCTCAATACTTCAGGCGGCCAGCTGCCGACGCTGCCAAGAAAGAAAAAGCATCCAGCTGAATCTACCGCCCCGTCGCCATCAAATGAAATCCAGTTTGTGCTAACCGGGATTCCTGTCTGCGCGTCACATATATAATAGTTCCCCTGCCCTCCAACCATGAATCTGCCCGAGTTCAGACCGCTGACTGTAGACAGGGAGGTGCCGTAGCCATACGTGTTCAGCAGGGATTGTGTGCTTAGATCAATGCGGAAGACGGTGTTGTTGCTTCGATCCAGAACGTAGAGTTTATTTTCCCCGGCGTTGATTGAGAGGTCGGCCAGATTGGTGCCCAGGGGCAGCGCATTGACCAGATTGCCGTTGGTGACATTGATGAACAAAAGCGCCCCCATCGCCCCCCCGGACGCCGGTGCTGCCAGGGCGTAGATGTAGGGCCGTTGAAAATCCGCAACCATTTTCACCACCGGACCGCTCGCCAAGGGAATTGGACTGTATTGCGCATTTGCCGTGGATGGGCAGAAAAGGAATGGGCAAAACAACGGGAAGAACCAAGCCCAGCCCCGCGCCGCCAACAACCCGCTGTCAACGCAGGAAAGACAGAATTCAACCCTTGCGCGCTCCCTGCTCATCGTTCGGAGCAAGTGGACCAGCGAAAGACGTCGCGTTTTCATAAAGCTAGCCGCTTACGCCGCATACCGCCGCGGCGGGAGTCGGTTGACGGCATTGCGAAGCCGGAATGCACCGGGCCGGAACCCGGCCCCAGCCGGCCGTCCCGGCCGGGCGAATATTCCACTGGCATTCGCTACCGTTGCCATAAACAAATCCTTAATAAAGCGTTCTGAATCGTACGGCAAAAATTGACGCGAGCAAAACAAAATGACAGCGGTTGTTTCGTCAATCAATCAGTACATGCTCCGGCCCGGCATTCCCGGCATCAGCCACTGCCTAGAAACCCATCCGCAATCCAGCTTTTCAACCGGAAATGTCCCCGGCAACGTCTTCATGCATCACTGGCGACACCGCAAACCAGTGCCACCCCCCCAATGGCTCGCACCTCCAGACGCAGTCCGAAAAGTTCAGGCCAAACCCGTTGCAAATCTGCAATGCAACCGGTTCGGTATTCCTTGGTCCCCGGCATCAGTTCGGTTTCCCGCCCCCAGATCTGGTTTGAAACGATCCAATGCATCCCGGAAACTTTGCACTTTTTCCGTCCCCGGCGTTTTGATTTTTTGAAAATCAACCCGCTTGATTTTAGCGGTGGTCCAACCATCCGTTTACAAGCATTGCCGAATCAGCTTGCCGCCAACCTTAATTCGGCCATAGTAATTCCTGCCGCTGGCGTAATGCGGCAGGTCCGGCCCTTTGGGGCATGACCGCCCTTTCCATCATTGGAAAGGCAGTCAATTCGAGCTTTTGATTTTGCCAGCCCGGTTGGGATGCTGTCTAAAATGCAATGGAGCCAGGATTCAAGACCAGGATGCAAGGTCAACAGAAAACCAAACCCGGCCAAGACAATCAAAAATTCAACGCTGCGCGCGTGGTGGAATGGCAGACACGCCAGACTTAGGATCTGGTTCCGCAAGGATTGGAGGTTCAAGTCCTCTCGCGCGCACCACTTTTATTGGTGAATCTGCGGTTTTGGTGTTCTTGACACCCACACAGATTCCGCACGGATTTTGCAGGAATTAGGTGCACCCAAAATGCGGTATCCCAAAGTCATCCGTCATCGCAAAGGCGAAGGCGCAGGCCGTTAGGTCCAATCGCGTTTTTTCGGATCGTGGCCGATGCGGCCGCCAACGCTTTCCACCGCCGATCTGCTCTTTTTTGAGGTGCAAACTTCCGCCCCGACGGAGCTCGACTGGCTCGATAAATCCCGGCGCGGGGATTTTCAAGTGAATGGCGAATGACGCTCCGCCTCCATGGGGTGAAGACCTAATAGCAACCGGGCAGCAGACGGCTATCTTGTCGGCATGAATCTATTATTACTCGTGGTGGTGCTGATGCTCCTGTTCGGCGGCGGCGGCTTTTACTTTGGCGGTCCCGTCATCGGGGGCAGCGGGCTGGGCTTAATACTGTTAATCTGTTTGGTCGCCTATCTGGCGGGCGGATTTCGCACCACAAAGAATTGACCGGCGGAAACCGGCCAGCGGTCGGGTTAACCGTTTTGCTTCCGACCAGTTTATGAATATCCGGCTCACAGCAATTTTATTGTCCGTCGGGCTCCTGACGGGGTGCCAATCACCCAAGGCCCTGCCGGCGTCCGGCTACCCGGCGTCCGCGGCGGTGCGGAACAATGGCTACAGCCTGCTCCATCAGCTGCTGGTCGAGCAAAAAGACGTCAGCCTGTTGCGCTTTATAAAATCCGAACGCCCCGAGGTTAAAAAGCTGGTGAAGCAGATTGCCGCCAATTCCGCCACCGGCGCCACGCTGCTGGAGAAATTTGCCGCGGACGATCTCACGATCAATCTCAACGACCTCCAACTGCCGCCGGGGGAAGTGGCCACGCGCGATGCCATCGCTTCAACCAAGCAAAAGGAACTCCTGGGGCAGACCGGCGACCGGTTTGAGGGCGCTGACCGGCCTCGGTCAGGATATGGAAAAACTATATTTCGAAGTGTTCAGGTTGTTGCTGCCAAAAACCGAAGCCCCAGAGACGAACCCAGCCACCACGAACTAAACGAGCGTCCGGCACATCACAACGAAGCAGCAGCCACAGAAATCAGCAACCAGCCCACCACTGACCGAACCGCTTGCCTGAGGGTGCGCCGACTTGGCTTGAATAAACCGAAGGGCCGGGCGTCATGACAACCACAAAAGAAAAACCTATGTTTCCAAACGAAAGCCCCCCGCCCCACGGCCGGCACCCCGACCAAGGCCAGGTCTACCAGCAAACGCCCCGCCCCTTTGTGCAAGAAGACACCTTGAAGAATGCCGAGATCCAGATTGAGCGGAAGTTCTTTACGATTTCGCTCAGGGAAAACCCCAGGGGCAGATTCCTGCGGATCATCGAAGACACCGGAGGCAAGCGCAACACCATCATCGTTCCAACCACCGGCCTGACCGATTTCAGCCGGATCCTGAATGAAATGGTCAAGGCGGCGGAAGCCTTGCCGGCACCGGCCGATGCGCGGGGAAAAACGGCGGAGGAAGATGCTGACTCCATCGGCAACCGATAGTCAGGCAGCCCCGGTCACGGCCAGCCAGCACAGGCTTTTACGGGAGGCAGGCGGGGCCAGTATTGAAGAGGCGCATTTTACGGTTCGGGAGAACAACGGAAAGGTCACAGTCCGTGGCAAAGAGAGTTGAATGGCAGGCGCCAGACCAGACAAAGCCGCCCATATCGACACGGCGGGGAAGGCAGGCCTCAATCATGACATGGTAGGGTTATACCTCATAGAAAAGCCCCGCCAGTCTAGTAACTTCCCCATGAGCCGAGGCATGATTCATTGGCTGTAAATGCCCGGGGTAAACCACCATGAAATTGTCGCTAAAACCGCATCACTTGAAACGCTACAAGGACATTGCCATGCTATTCTGGAAGTATGGCACGTCTGATTTGGCTAAAGAATTCACCAATGAGGCCGAGGGCGATGAGAAGCCCCCATTGGCCACCAAACCCGGCCAGCCGGCGCCGGAAGAACTGGCGGAGGATTTGGAGAAAATGGGGCCAACCTTCATCAAATTCGGGCAGTTGCTATCGAGCCGGCCCGACCTCCTGCCGGAACCCTATTTAAAAGCGCTCGCGCGTTTGCAGGACAAGATCAAACCGTTCCCTTACGAACAGGTCGAACAAATCATTTCCAGCGAACTGGGCGTCCGCATCTCCAAGGCTTTTTCTCATTTTGAAGAAAAACATCTAGCCGCCGCGTCGCTCGGGCAGGTGCATCGTGCCACCATGCGTGATGGACGCCCGGTCGTCGTGAAAGTGCAGCGTCCGGATATCCGCAAACAAATCGCGGATGATTTTGAAGTACTCGAAGCAATCGCGGATTTTTTCGACGAGCACACGGACATCGGTCGCCGCTATCGTTTTGGCAAAATCCTGGCCGAATTCAAAACCTCGATTTTGCAGGAACTGGATTATCAGCGGGAGGCGTCCCATCTGACCACGCTGGCCAACAACCTGAAGGAATTTCCGCACCTCCTCGTGCCGCTGCCCGTGCTTGATTTCAGTTCGCGCAGCGTGTTGACGATGGATTACGTCAGCGGCACCAAAATCACCGCGCTCAGCCCCATCGCGAAACTGGACATCCACGGTGACGTCCTGGCCGAGGAGTTTTTCAAGGCCTATTTGAAACAGGTGTTGATTGACGGCTTCTTCCATGCCGATCCGCATCCGGGCAATGTTTTTCTGACGGACGACGGCCGACTGGCGCTGCTGGATCTGGGGATGACCGGGCGGGTAAGCGCCAACATGCAGGAAAATCTGCTGCGTCTGCTGCTGGCCATCAGCGAAGGCAATGGGGATGAAACGGTGAAAATAATCCTGGGCATCAGCGAAACGGCGGAAAATTTCGATGAGGCGGAATTCACCAAAAAGGCGGCGGCATTCGTTTTCGAACAGAAAGACCAGACCTTGAATCATCAGGATGTGGGCAAAGCCCTGATGGAGGTGTCTCGCACCGCGGCCCAAACCGGACTTTATGTCCCCACCGAATTGACCCTGCTGGGAAAAACCCTGCTGCAACTGGAGCAGGTCGGGAAGATTTTATGTCCGACCTTCAATCCCAACGCCTCGGTGCGCCGGCATGTCGGTGAAATCATGACGAGCCGGATCCGCAAATCCGCCTCGCCGGGACATCTGTTTGGATCCTTGCTGGAGATGAAGGATTTTGTGGGGGGCCTGCCGGGACGCGTGAACAAGATTTTGGATGTCGTCGGCAATTCAGAATTGGAGGTAAAGGTAAATACTCCCGATGCGCGGCATCTGCTCAACGGCTTTGAGAAAATCGCCAACCGCGTCACCACCGGCATCATCCTGGCGGCACTGATTGTCGGAGCGGCGCTGATGATGCGCATCAGCTCAACCTTCCAGATTTTCGGCTATCCCGGCATCGCCATGATTTGTTTTCTGGTGGCCTTGGGTGGAAGCGGCTGGCTGGTGCTGGGCATCCTTTGGAAGGATTATCAGGACAAGCATAAGCGCAAGGAGTGAATTATCAATCACGCCGGTGTCCGCATTCGAGCCGGACAGGGGATTAACTGGCTGCCCGCACCTCCAATCAAGGGATGGAATATCCACATGGGGTAAACACCGGATGGTAGAAACCGCGCGGGCCGACCAATATTCACATCATGCCACACCGCCATGGACATCGAAGAAAACCAGTGTTGTCGCCGCATCAAAAGCAGATCCGTTTTTTTACGAGATTGTCCGTGTTCATCTGCGCCGTGCTGACCGCTGCCATTTTCTTCTTTGCGAACCAACCCATCCCACGCACCCATTAAGGCCGTGCGCTAATTATAGGGACGGTTATGTATGACGAGTATCCGGTAGGATTACACCCCATAGCCCTTGACCAAATGATTGCGTATGGTCCTGCCGACAAGTAAACAAACAAAACAAATAAAAATATGCTTATTCCAAAACTCATCATCGCCTGTGTGGCCGCCGTCGCGTTAGTGTCAGTAACCGGCTGCGGGACCGACAAAGGCTCCCGCACCTCAACCACCACAACGCAACAAACCACGGTGCCCGCACCGGTCACCACCACCACCACGGACACACAAATCCAGCCCAAATAGGATCCGGGTTTTCACAAAGGCGAGCGTAACGCCGCCGGGTTTCCGGTCAGTGCTGGCGCAGGTGCGCGCCAGCATTGGAACATTATCAAACACACCGACGCAGGTTTGGCTGGCATGACGGGGGGACGACTCCATGCGAACACCACTGAGCACAGTCGTACTGCTATTGTTATTACTCATCCCGAGCGTCCTCCGGGCTAGAGATGCAAGCGAAGATAAGCGGATTGAGTATCTGCTTCAGACTGTTGAAGCGTTAAAAGGTTCCGTCTTTATTCGAAACGGGACCGGATACGGCGGCAAGGATGCCGGTCAGCACTTGCGCCTGAAACTCAAGATGGCGGGTGATCGGGTCAAGACGGCCGAGGGCTTTATCGAAATCTGTGCCGCCCGCTCATCCGTTTCCGGCGCCGCCTACAAGATCCGGTTGCCGGATGGGACAATCAGTGAATCGGCGCCATTTTTCCGGGCAAAACTTCGCGAATATGACGAGGCGCACAAGTAAGTCACTGATGTAATCATGAAATATGTTTGTCAGCTTATGACGTTTTTATGCAGCCTGGTCCTGCTCCTGCCCGGCTGCGCTTATCGAACCGGCAAACAACCGCGCGAGGAAATCACGGCGCTTTACACCGCGAGTTCGCCGGAATTTCAGCAATCGGCGGGGGCCTTGCTGGGGCCTGATTTTGTCGCCGGCAACACCATCACGACGCTGGTGAATGGCGTGCAAATATTTCCCGCCATGCTCACCGCCATTCGCGCGGCCAAACACTCGGTTAATTTTGAGTCCTACTGGTTCACCGACGGGCAGGTCGGACGCGAGTTCACCGAAGCGCTGGCGGAACGCGCCCGGGCCGGCGTAAAAGTCAGTGCAATTTTCGATGCCTTGGGCACCATGGACATGGGAGATGAAAATCTGGCGCGTTTGCGCACGGCGGGGGCGGAGGTCTTTAAGTATCATTCGATCTTCTGCCTAGATCCCCGCCGTTACAACCATCGCACGCATCGCAAATTGTTGATTATTGATGGAAATATCGCTTTCGTCGGCGGAGCCGGCATCGCGGACGACTGGAGCGGGAACGCCGACTCGCCGCAACACTGGCGCGATAATCATTACCAAGTCACCGGACCGGTCGTCGCCCAACTGCAGGCCATCTTCATGGCCAACTGGCTTAAAACCGGCGGCCATTTCCTGCACGGGGTTGATTATTTTCCGCCGCTAGCAAGTTCGGGGAAGTCCCTGGCGCAGGCGCTCAGAAGTTCGACGGGCAATGCGAATCTTGATTTGATGTATCTTCTCGCGATCGCTTCAGCACAGAAAACATTGCGGATTGAGAACCCGTATTTTCTGCCCGACGCACTGACGCGCAAAGAATTGACCGCGGCCGCCCGACGCGGCGTCAGCGTAGAGGTCATCGTGCCCGGAAAATTCATCAATGCGAAAATCGTCCGCGCCGCCTCCAAGGATCATTGGCCGGAGCTGATCAAAGCCGGCATCAATATCTATGAATATCAGCCCACCATGGTGCATGTGAAGCTTCTGGTCGTGGATGAGATATTCGTGTCGGTCGGTTCCGGCAACTTTGACAAACGGTCGATCCAATTGAACGACGAAGCCAATCTCGACGTGCTCGACCGAGACTTCGCCGCCCAACAAACACAATTGTTCGAGCAGGACAAAAAGCAGTCCCAAAAGATGACGCTGGACAAGACCGGCGGCTTGCATTTCCTCGAGCGCGCAGCGGATCTGGCCTCGCCGGTGCTTTGAACTTTGGCGCGCGGCAGATGGCCTCATGGCTCCGCCCACTCGCCTCCGCCTCCCCCCCGCTGGATGCGGATGATTTCCCCGGTCATATACTGTGCCTTCTTCACGATAGTTTTCCGTTTGCTTTGTAGAAACCATATGATTTCTGGTGCGTCTGTGAAGGGATGAGTGAAAAAGCGGCGAAGAAAGAGACGGTGGAACGAGTGGCGGAACTGGCCATGAAGCTTGGCGGCAAGCATCTGGCCGATTATGGTTCGACTCGTAGCCGGCATGATTTCACGCAGCGGCAGTTGATGGCGTGCCTGATTCTGCGGGCCTATTTGAAGACCACTTACCGGGGAGTGCTGGAGTTGCTGGCCATCAGCCCGAACCTGCGGGCGGCCCTAGGCATGCAAGACAAGCTGCCCCACTACACCACGCTCCAGAAGTTCAGCGCGCGCAGCCAGGTGCTGGCCATTGCCGACGCGATGATCCGCACGATTGGGCGGGCGGCGGGCGCGGCGCAGTTTGCGCAGACCACGGCGGCGATGGATGCGACGGGGCTGGAGACGACGACGGCCAGTGCGCATTTTCAAAGCCGGGCGGGACGGACGCGGCGGAAGTGGGTGAAAGTGTCCACGATTGTGCTGTGCGGGAGTTTGCTGCCGTTGAGCCTGGTGTTGGGCTGGGGGCCGGGCAATGACAAGAGCCAGGCCAAGGAGTTGATGGCTAAGGCCAGTAAAGCGACGTTGCCGGCGACGTTGTATGCGGATGCGGGTTATGATGCCGAATGGGTGCATGACCAGTGCCGGCTGGACTGGGGTGCGGAAAGCGTGATCAAACCGGCCAGACAACGGGCAGATGGAACACGCGGTGGCTTTTGGCGAAGCCAGATGAGTAAAAAGTATCTGACACGGAAAGGTTATGGTTCACGCTGGGCGGTGGAATCCTTTTTCAGCGGGCTGAAACGGACGATGGGTTCGACCCTGACCTCCCGTAAACCGAATCAACTGCTGGCCGAAGCCGCCTTCAAAGTGCTGGCTTACACCCTCCGGCGCTAGCCGTACCATCGCTGTCACCAATGAATTCAACAGAGCATTTTCCGTTCTTTGCCCGAAACCATCTCACCCACAACGATCCATTTCAGGGGCCCAAATCAACCGTCGCGAATTCATCGATTAGGCTTCCATTTCGCCTCGATTACGCGCACCGGCCGATTACCATTCCCGGCACATGCTGAGTGACCATCCGCAACCGAAACTGGCAGTCCTGCTCGGGACCAATGCCTCCGGGAAGAGTGAACTCGGCATCCGGCTGGCGAGCCATTTCGGCGGTGAAATCATCTCCGCCGATTCCCGCCAGGTTTACCGCGGCTTGAACCTGGGCAGCGGAAAAGTGACCCCGGAGCAGGCCCGGACCGCGCCCCATCACCTGCTCGACGTGGCTGACGTGGCCGATTACTACTCACTGGCGCAGTATCAGCAGGCCGCCTACCACGCCATCGACTCCATCGCGGAGGCGGGGAAAATGCCGTTGCTGGTCGGCGGCACCGGTTTGTATATCAGCGCCATCGTCGAGGGTTATGAACTGGCGGATGTGCCCCCCAACGAGCCACTGCGCGCCGAACTGGAGAATCTATCCCCGGCCCAATTGGCGGAGCGGCTGGAACGGGCCGACCCCGAGGCGGCCAGCCGCATCGACCGGAAAAATTCGCGGCGGCTCATCCGGGCCATTGAAATCGCCTCGGCCGGGCGCACGCACGCCGCCATGCGCCAGCGCTCCCCGCGCTACCACTGCCTGCAACTGGGATTGAGCCGGCCCAAGGAAGAACTGGAAAAAAGAATCGAAAAGCGCCTGCAAGACCGCCTGGCCGGGGGCATGATCGAGGAGGTCGCCGGCCTCCGCCGCCGGGGGGTGTCGGACATCCGACTCGAAAAGCTTGGGCTGGAGTATCGCTACATCACGCGCTATCTGCGCGGAGAGCTGGCCACCCTGGACGAATTGCAGCTTCAGCTCGGGATCGCCATCCGCCAGTTCGCCAAGGACCAGCTTACCTGGTTCAAGCGAGACCAACGGATCATCTGGCTGGACACCACCAAAGATTACTTCCACGAGGCCTGCGACCGGATTCGAGCTTGGAGCGGCGCATAGCAACTTCGCGAAACGCGCCGGATGAAGCTCGCATAGCAGGAGCGATATATATAAATCCAGCCTGACTGTCTTGATGGGCGGCGCACGGCGGGATTTCGTCAGGACGGACCGCTAGGTGTCCGTGATGGCAGGGTGAGTTCCAGACAGAGCACTTGTCCGCCCGGATCTCCTTCGTGGTTGACTTACCCCGCGCGAAGTGACAGTTCTGGGCAGCAATGTTGATGCCTTTATGCGAATAGGAATTCTTCTGGCCAATTTGGCATTCGCCTTAATTTTGGTGCTGATTTATTTCTATCTGCTTTTCCTGCACGGGGCATATAGCTCACTGGATCCCTTTCATCCGCAAAACATGAAGTTCAGTGAAATGACAGTCCCGGATCGGGCCCTGTTGGTCGTTTCCGTGTTATGGATGGTGTGCGCAATCGGATTGTTTTTCCGTCAGCGTTGGGCTTGGTGGGGTAATCTGCTGTCCCTGCTGAATTTTGCCTTCTGTGACCACCTTGGTGGTGGGCAAATGATAATCTTGCTGCTTAATATCGGGGTCATCCTGTTCGGCGACACGGTGACGGTTCCCCAAAAACCCAACGGTGTTAATAGACCGCACGAAAAAGGATATGAAAACAGGCCCGCAAACGAGCTTGGAGCCGCCAACCGCGCGTCGGTGTTCGCGGGGTTTGCCTGAGTCTCTTTTGTGGTAAAAACCCTGTAAACACG
>CAIXBQ010000075.1 GCA_903917705.1 uncultured Verrucomicrobia subdivision 3 bacterium
ATCATCGTCTTGGACTTCCCATGCTGAACGGCCACCGCCGCCAGCGAACGCTGGGCCCCGAGCTCAAGGTAGGATTTGAAAGCCGCGAAAGCCTTGTTACTTTCGCGTCGTTGCTGTTCGAATAAATGCCCGGAGGCCGGTTGAATAGAGATGTCAGTCATAAATTTTTCATAATGGCCAGTCCGGCACGGACCCACATTAACGGCAGTGTGGGAAGAACCACCCGACCCTGGAGGGTGGTCTTCCCCACTGCCTGTTTTCTGGTTTAGGTTCATTATCCTTTAAGGCATGTGAACCTTTTGAACCTTCGCCCAATAAAGCCCCCCGGAATTCTGGACTAACCCCGCTGAAATCAGGCGGTTAAGCGCCCGTTTGGCCGTGCTCGTGCTCATGTTCAGCGCGTTTTTGGCTTCCGCCACGATTTTGGTGAAAGTTTTGCCATCCTCCGAGATCGTCGCCTCCATGAATTCCTTGTCCGTCGCCACCTTGTTCCGGCCCTGGGGCCGGCGCAGCGCATCCGGGTTCAGGTCGCTGGCGACCTTCATCAGCGGAAAATCCCAGCTCACCACGAACTCCGGCAGGCACGGCAGATTGCGGAGGATGCTCGTCACCGTGAAGCACCCATCCTCCTCATGCGGCGTCAGCACCAGGATCGAGTCCGGATCGCGCACCCAGGCCCCTGCCCCGCTCATCCGGTCCATGGCCGACTTGCCTGTGCTGTCGCCCTTGGCGAAATGGTGCGCCACCACCAGCGCCGCCCCCGTCTTTTGCGCCAGCGCCTCAAACTCATTCATCAGGCCCGCGATGTCCCCGTTCGCATTCTCGTCGCGATTGCCCAGCACCTTGTAAGCCGGGTCCAGGATGATCAGCCCAAACTGATGCTTGGCCAGTTGCTCCTCCAGCTTCGGCCGGAGCAGCGTCAGGTCCGCGTTATGGCCGCGGAGATTCCACAGCGCCAGCGACCGCCCGAGCCCCTTGCAATCCGGCCGCGCCGCGCACAGCGCGTTCAGCCGTTCCGCCAGCGCCCACGGATGCAGCTCAAAATTGATGTAAACCACCGGCAATTTGGTGCAGGGCCGGCCCCACCACGGCTGCCCGCTCGCCACCGACAAAGCCAGGTCCAGCAGGCACCACGACTTGTTCGACTTCGCCGTCCCGCCCAGGATCATCTTGCACCCTTGATGCAAGACCCCCTCGATGATTTGCGGCGGCGAAACCGGCGGGTTCGCCGCAAAATCCGCCAGAAAACAAATCTCCGGCAGCGGCGGCGCCACCGCGCCCAGATCCACCGCCGGGTCGATTTGTTCCAGCGTCGAAAAAGTTTTGATTTCCATAAGTCAGGGTCCCTGCGGTTTTGCCACCGGGTTTGGGTCGCTGGAGCATGCCGGGGTCTCCGGAAGAATCCGGTATGGCCCCATGAACGCGCCAAGAAAGCAGAAGAAGCAGTAATTTTCGGTGGTCCGATAGCGCGGCCGGTAGCGGACCTCCGCCGGCTCACTGCAGCAGCAGCAAGCTGCCCCCGTCGGCGCGGGCGGCACGATGAATTTTTTGCCTCGGTGAATTAGTGCGAGCATAAATTTTTGTGTCTTGGTGGTTAATTTTTGAGCCACACAATTCTCTGGAGCCGCCCATCCCGATAAGCCCCCGGCACACGGACCGGCTGGGAATAGGTGAATAGCTTCGGGTCGCAGCCGAACACCGTCAGCACCGCCTTGAGCCGCGCCTCCATCTGACGGTCGCGCGGCGCATCAAACCA
>CAIXBQ010000076.1 GCA_903917705.1 uncultured Verrucomicrobia subdivision 3 bacterium
GTGAACAGCTTGAAGCTGTTGCCGGCGGTCAGCGCGTTGGTGCCGGTGTTGGTGACGATCAGCGCCCCGCCCTGCGTCAGGGTGCCGGTGACGAAGACGAGGTCGTTGGTTGGCACCCCGCCATTCCGGCTGACTTCCATCGCGGTGCTGCCGGCGAGGACAAGACTGCTGCCGAAAGTCAGCTTGCCGATGCTGTTGGTGCCCGGAGCCAGCATGCCGCCGTTCTGCACGGTGGTCGCGCCGTTGATCGTGCCGGTCCCGCCCAGCGTCGCGTTCGTCTGCACGGTAAAGGTGTTGGTACCGATGGAGCCGTTGACCAGCAGCGCGCCGGCGCTGATAGTCGTCGCGCCGGTGTAGTTGTTGGTTCCGTATAAGGCGAGCGTGCCAGCGCCGCCCTGAGTCAGCGCGCCGGTGCCGGATATGCGGTTGGTGACCGACAGGGCGTCGGCACGGTTGAAGGCCAAAGTGGCGTTGTTGGTGACGTTACCCAGGCCGAGAGTGCCACTGGTGCCTCCATTGCCGATCCTGAGGGTGCCGGCACTGATGGTTGTCCAACCGTAGCTGTTGTTGCCCGTGAAGGTCCGGGCGCTGCCGTCGCCGGTGACGGTCAAACCGCCGGTGCCGGAGATGTCGCCGCTGAGGGTGCCGCTGCCATAGCCGGTGTTAAAGTTGATGGTGCTGTTGGAGTTGACGAGGACCGGGCTGGCGAAGGTGCCGCCGTTGGGGCCGGGCCACTCGCTGGCGATGGAGCCGCCGTTCAAAACGATGGGCATGGTGACGGTGAGGCTGGTGCCCCACTTGGCGGTGCTCAGCGTGGCGCCGGCGTTGACGGTGATAGTGCCGGTGCCGGCCATGGTCGTGTTTTGCTGCCCGCCCACGCTATAGTCATTAATCAGGCAAACCGTTCCGCCGTTGATGGCGATGTTGCCCGGGCCGGACATGCTCAGGCCGTTGAGGTAAATCTTTCCGCTGCCGTTCTTCGTCAGGGTGTAGCCGTTGAGATTCAGGTTGCCATCCTGGCCGGTGGTGGAGCCGATGCAGATGGTGTTGCCGTTGTTGAAGGTGGTATCTCCGGCCAGTGTGAGGTTTTTGAGATAGGCCTCGGTGCCGGTGCTGTTGGTGATTGCCGTCACACCACCAACTCCCGCACCGCTGACGGTGAACGGTTCGTTGATGGCAAGTTTCTGGCCGTTAAGGTCCAGCGTGGCGCCGTTGGTCACGAAGGCATTCGCGCCAATGGCGGTGTTGGTGCCGAGCCGTAAAGTCCCGGCTGCCACCAGCGTGGTGCCGGCATAACTGTTCGATGCCAGCAAGGTTGCCATTCCCAAGCCGGTCTTGAGGAAGTCACCCGGGCCCGATAGGGGGCCCGCAAGCAGGTTGGTTCCCGCGCCATCCAGGGTGAGGGTGTAGCCATTGTTGGTCACGGCGCCGGTGATATTTAGCGTGCCATTGCTGCTGATGAAGGACTGCGCTGCGGCCATGGTTGTCCCGAGCCCCCAAGTGTTGCTCCCCGCCTGGTTGACTAGGCCCCACAGGAGTGTCACGGGGTTGCCGGTCAGGACAAAGCCGCCGTTGGTGAAGAAAACCTGTCCCGCCGTCGCGAGCAGATCGTTGGTGTTATTCTGTCGCAGGGTTCCCTGAAACGTCAGGAACTGCTGGTCGATTGGCAGTGTCCCGCCCCAATTCTCGGATGTGCTCCAATCGGCGTTGGTGCCGCCGCCGGTCCAGCGGCTTAAGCCGGTGTTGGTGGTGACTGCCACGGTGCCGTTGGTGTAGAGGTTGCTGGTGTCCCAGAGCAGCCCCACTGGCAGCACGGGCAGCGTTACGCTGGTGAACGCGCCCGCGTAACTCGAGGCGCTCAGGAGGGCAAAGGAATCGCCTGCCCCGAGCGCATTGGGGCCGAGATTATTGACCGTCAGGGAGCCGCCGTTGGTCAGTGTCCCGGTCGTGATGAGTTTGCTGCTGGCCGGAGCGGCGCTTTTGGCGATGGACATTTGCAAAGCACCGGCCAATGCCGGTGGGTTGCCGACCGTCAGCGTGTTGGTGCCGCCGAAGCTCACCGTGCTACCCGGAGCGGCATTGAGTGAGGCGATGGTCTGGTTGAACCCGTTAAGTTGGAGACTGGCGCTGCTGGAAATGGGAACCGATGCGTTGGCGCCGATGCAATTGGTTGTGCCGCAGAACACGGTGCCGCCCTGTAGTTGCAGCGCCGTGTTGCCGCTCGTGGCGACGCCATTCAAAACGAGCGAACCGCTGCCACGCTTGTAAAAGCCGAGGCTGCCGACGTTCAGGGGGCCGTTGATGGTCAAGTCGCCGGTGGCGGTATTTGCGCCGGCATCAACCTGGACCGACATGCCATAGCCGCGGCTGACGATTTGGATGTTGGGATCGAGGCTGGAGCCCGAGGCGGCGGCGTTGCACCAGAGGCCGTTTCCGTTTATATCGAACGTGCCGATGGCTGCCAGGCCGGAGCCGTATTGTCGGATGGTCGTCGGCGCTAGTTGCAGGGTGATTTGGCCGCTGGCGTTGTAGCTGGCTCCGCCCGCAAGATAGAATCCAGTCGTGGCGGCGGCCCCATTGCCGGTGACCTTCAAGCCGGTGTTGGCATAACCGCCGCCGGTGCCATAGCCAACCTTCAGCGTCGCGCCAGCGGCCACGGTATAGGGGGTATCACCAGACTTGCCCTGCACTTCAAGCGTGCCGGCATTGACGTTGATTGTGCCGGTGATCGTGCTGGCGCCACTGAGGGTCAGGTAGCCCGCGCCGGTTTTGTTGAAGCCCTGCGTGCCGGCCGCCACCGCGCTGATGATGTTGGTGGCACTCTTGACCGCAATGCTGGGCGTCCCGCTGCTGACCGCCAATGTGAGCGGTCCGCCGCTGCCGGTGCCGAGCGTCCAATTATGCTTGGCGTTCGGGTTCAGATCATCAAAAACCAGCGTGCCATTGGTGCGGGCTCCGTCGAGAGTGACAGTCGGATTGAGGCTCAGCCCCAGGGTGCTGAAATCCGCGGCGGCATCGACTCCGCCGGCGACAAGTCCGCCGCTCCAGTTGTTGCTGGTCACCCAGGAACCGCCGTTTAGATTGGTCCAGACGCCGGAACCGGCGGGGGCCGTAATCAACAGCACAGCCGGCGCGCTGGTGACGCTGTTCGCAACCACGGCGTAATTGCCGACATCGGTCGTGGCGACGCTGGCGATGGAGTAGCTGGAGTTGGTGGCGTTGAGAATATTGGTCCCGTTAAGTTGCCATTGGTAGGCTGTTGGTGCCGGCCCGATGACCGAAGACCAGAAGGTCGCCGGTAATCCGCCGATGACCGCGTTAGTCTGGGGAGTGATGCTGACGCTCGCCGGGCCGAGGATGTTCGTCCCGGTCAGGTTGACATTGTCGAAACTCGCCCAGTGGACGTTGGGATTATAGGAAGGGCCCGCATAGGTGAAGAACCCGGCATATAGCGTCGGGCCGAAATCGGTGAGCGTATTCGTGTTCACCACCGTCCAGGAGTTTCCGTCCGATGAAGCGGAACTGGTGAACAAGTTGCCGGTCCGCTGGATTCTGTACCACTTCTGGCCGCCAAGATTCCCCGATGAATAACCGCCGCCGCCGTTGACCATCTCCTCATCCTGGTAATAGGCGCCGCCGCTGACATTGCCAAACACCGCGGTGAAGGGCGCACCGCCGGACTGCCCCCACGGATAACCGGGGGTCATGTTGGTGGTTCCGCGCAAAATAATCCCCGCCTGCCAGCCGGTGTCGGGGGTGGATCCGTCGGGCAGGGCCGCCGTGCCGGGGAGTCCCGCCAGGTGCGCCGTCAGAATGCAATCGCCGTTTGCCTGCCGCGTCAGCAGGTTCACGCCGTCACCGATCACCGAATAGGTATTCCCCTGGATGCTCGCGCCACTGGGGTAGTTGTGATAAAAGATCTGGCCGAACTGCCACGGCGACAGCGCCATGTTCGTCGTGGTCACCGAGTTGACTGGCGAATCAATCAGGTTCGTGCCGTTGTAGTAAAGCCGGGCGCGAATGGCGTTGCTCGGGTTCGCCCAGACAAACGAATTCAGATTGTAAGGCGGCACAGTGTCCTGCCCCCAAAAGCTGTTGCCCACATAAAACTGCACGTTGCTGATCGTATTGCCGTTGGCGGTCACAGTGGCGCTGAACGGTACGCTGGCGCCGTTCACCGTGGAAGTATTCGTCGGCGAGGTCACGCTTACCACCGGTTCGCTTACACCTGGCAGGCGGTAAAATGCCGTGACCGGCACCGCCGTCTTCGGCAGACCCGGCCCTTCCCAGGACAAGCCAAGTGTGTCGTAGTAATCCTGCGCGGCGCAGAAGAACTGCACGCTGAACACGTGGTAACCCGCCTGCAAGCCGATTTCCCCGCTCAGGTCCTCCGGGCTGTGCAAGCCGTCATTGTTCACCACCAGTTGGCCATCCACGTAAAGCTGGCTGCCCTGGTCGGAATTGAGCGTGAAGGCATACAGGCCGTTGCTCGGCGCGTTGAGGTAGCCGGTGTAATTAAATCCGTAGCTGAAGCGCTGGCGCCGCGGCGTCAAATCCAGGCTGCTCACCGCCCCGCGCAGCACCGGTGTCAGGGAGGCGAAGTTTGGCAGCGCCGACCAATTCGTAGCCGTCTCATAATAGGCGAAGTTCAGGCCGCTGGTAGCGCCGGGAACGCTGGTGGCCGCGCTCAAGTTGGCATTGCTCACTGTGACGGTTACCGGCGGATTGGTCTGATAAAACACATCAACAATGGTCAACTGAGGATGCGGCGTGGCGATGCCCGGGATATTGACCAGCTTCTGCCGCGCCTCCGGGTCAATGTCATAAAACGTAGCCCCCACCGTGCCGGTGTGGCTTGCGTTGGTATAGACATCAATCCGGTAGGCGAATTGCGGCGAACTTGTGTTTGGTATCTGCCATTGCACCAGCATTTGACTGCCCGAGACGGTCGCGCCGTAATTGGTGACCACGATCGGGTCCAGAAAATTGGGCGTTGCCGGCTGCGTGAGCGTGATCCAGGTGTTGGCGACATAGCCATTCGTCGTGCCGGCTTCGCAATAAACCACCGAGTTGTTCTCCATCAACCCCACGCTGCACGCCGTGTTGCAAGTGAACTGGTTGGCGCTGTTCCAGGTGCCGCCCTTGTAATAATACACATTCCGGTGCTCCATCCGGTTGGTGTTCGCGCCGCCGGTGAAATGCTCCTGAAACGTCATCTGCCCGCCGATGCCGGTCACCGCGAACGGCAGTTGCATCGTCCCGTAGTGGTACCAGACGCCCGTCGTCCCATCCCGCAGCCATTGCCCGGCATAACCCCGGTGCGGCGTCCCGTCCACCGGCTGCCATGTCCGGAACGCCTCCCGATACCAGACATTCGTCACCCAAAACGAGAAAGACGTCGGCGCCACGCAAATCGTTCCTTCGCCGATGGTCGGCCGGAATGTGCAGGTCGGCATGACATAGACCGGCGTGATCGTGTCGTTGATATTGATCGGATTGCTCAACGGCCAGAAGCTCCAGTTCACCCCTTGCTTCACCGGGCTGGGCGATCCGGCGGGCGGATTAGGCAGCCCGCTGTAGAAATAGCCGCTCACTCCGTCGCTGCTCTGCCACCATTGGCTCAGCCACGTATCGTAGAAACTGCTGTTCCAATACGGCCAGCGCACCTCTTGCACCAGCACGTCGGACCCGCCCTGGCTATTGAAGTACGTGTATTGGGCGCGGGCCGGAATCGAGAACAGGCCGGCGGCTGCAACCAAACCGAGCAAGATGCAATGACGAAGTGTTTTCATGTGGCGATATTTTCAAGGCGCGCATGCAAAATAAGCAAATAACAATGACATGCGGCCTCAGGATGCTGTCTGTTTATCACAGACAGCCCTCAATAACCATACCACATTGAGGGGGGGGGCTCCGGCGTGCGAATGTGACGGACTTTTATAGGAACCCCGGGCCGTCCCGCATCGTTCCTTGAAAGACGAATGCCTGACCCGAACCCGGAGCCAAAAATTTCCCCCGCTTTCTAATCTTTCGTCAGCACTTTTTCGAGCAGCGAGTTCAGGCGCGTGAGCATCGCGCGGGGATCTTCGAGCAGGCCGGCGGCAACGCGGGCGTTGTCGAGGATTTGTTCGGCGACACTGCCGGCGAGGGCGGTGTCCTTCTGCCGCATGGCGTCGAGCCGGGCCATGATCGGGTGCGCGGGATTGATTTCGAGATCCTGCTTGGCGGGCGGCAGGTCGGGGCCGTCCTGTTTCATTGCCTTCATCATGCGCCGCATGTTGGCGGTCATGAATTTGTCCGCGTCCACCACCACGGCGGGGCTCTCTACGAGCCGCTGCGAGGCGCGCACTTCGCCCACCTTGTCGCCGAGCGTTTCCTTGAGCCATTGTGCGAGCGACTTCGAGGCATCCTCGGACAATGCGCTTTCTTTCTTGGCACTGAGGTTGAGTTCCGCCTTTTCCGCGAGCTTGAGCGGCTTGCCGTCAAAGGTGTGGAGATGTTCCATCACGAACTCGTCCCACGCGTCGTAGAGGAACAGGACCTCGAACTTGCGTTCCTTGAACACTTCGAAGTAGGGGCTGGCTTCGGCGGCCTCGCGGTTGGCGGCGAGTAGGCAATAGATATCCTTCTGTTCGCCGGCCATGCGCGTCACATAATCCGCGAGCGACGTGAGCTTGCCCTTGTCGAGCGCGGACGACTCGTAGCGCAGCAGTTTGCCGAGCGCTTCCTTGTGCGTAAAGTCGGTGACGATGCCTTCCTTCAAAAAGCGCTGATACTCGTGGTAAAACTTCTCGTAGGCCGCGGCGTCCTTCCCGGACTGCTCGTCGAGGAATTTCAGGAAGCGGCTCGTGAGCACCTTGTTCAGCTTCTGCATGAGCGTGGTGTCCTGCATCGTCTCGCGCGAGATGTTCAGCGGGAGATCTTCGCTGTCCACGACGCCCTTGAGGAAACGCAGCCATTCCGGGAACAGGCCCTTGGCCTTCGCTTGGATGAGGATCTTGCGGCAATAGAGATTCACCTCGGACTCGATCCGGCCCATGCCCAGCGTTTCAAAATTCCGCTGCGGCACAAACAGCAGCGACTGGATGGCCAGCGGGGCGTCTGCGGAAAAATGCAGCCGGAACAGCGGCTGGTCATGGTCGTGGCCGATGAAGGTGTAGAACTCGTTGTATTCCTCCTCCTTGATCTCGTTCTTGTTGCGCGCCCAGATGGCTTGCACGGTGTTCAGCCGCTTGGTGTTCAGCTCAATCGGAAACGGTACGAAGCTCGAATAGCGCTGGATGATGCGCTCGACGGTGTTCTCCTGGGCGAAGTCCTTGGCGTCGTCCTTGAGTTCAAGGGTGATCTTGGTGCCGCGCGGCAGATCGGCGGCCGGTGCGAGCTCGTAGCCGCCCATGCCTTCGCTGATCCACTGCCAGCCGGTTTCATCCGGCGCGAACGAGCGGCTGAGGACGGTCACCTTTTTCGCCACCATGAACGCGGAATAAAAACCCACGCCGAACTGGCCGATCAGGCCCACGTCCGGCTTCTTCTCTTCGCTGAGCTGTTTCAGAAACGCCTTCGTGCCGGAATGCGCGATGGTGCCGAGGTTCTCGACGAGCTCCCCATGCGTCATGCCCAGGCCCGTGTCGGTGATGGTGATGGTGCCGGCCTTGTCGTCCGTGGTCACCGCGATGCCGGGCGCGATCTCGGATTGGTAAACCGGCTGGCCGGAAGATTGGTTGAAGCGAAGTTTCTCGCACGCGTCGGTGCTGTTGGAAATCAATTCGCGCACGAAGATTTCTTTGTCGGTGTAAAGCGAATGGATGACGATGTCCAGCAGTTGCTGGATCTCCGCCTGAAAATGATGGGTCTCGGTTTTACTCATGGGCCTGTTTTATTAATCAACGCCGCCGCCCGCGTCAAGCTGCCGAACCGTTTCCTCCCGGTTCTTTTTCCCCCGCCCGGCCCGTTCGCCGCCAAAAAGCGGGAGCATTCCGGTTGCTTCCCCGTCCAATCCTGCATGAAACGATTCCTTGCTTTGCTGGTCCTGCTGGCCGCCGCGGCTTCGGCGTTTGGCGACGGTTTTATTTACATTGATGACCCCCATATCCATCCGCCCGGGCCGCGACCGCCGGCCTGGCCATCGCCCCGCCCCTACGCTTTTGCCCCGCTCGAAGTCACCTACCACCATGTCAATGTGAAGATCGACGGCCAGGTGGCGGTGACGTCCGTGGACCAGGAATTTTACAATCCCAACCCGCAGCGCCTCGAGGGCACCTATCTCTTTCCCATTCCCAAGGGCGCGCAGATTGACAAGTTCACCATGGACATCGGCGGCAAGCCGGTCGAGGCCGAATTGCTGCCGGCGGACAAGGCGCGGAAAATCTACGAAGACATCGTCCGCCGG
Source organism: uncultured Verrucomicrobia subdivision 3 bacterium (assembly GCA_903917705.1). GTDB lineage: Bacteria > Verrucomicrobiota > Verrucomicrobiia > Limisphaerales > UBA11358 > UBA11358. The sequence continues at coordinate 8,390 of CAIXBQ010000076.1, forward strand.
CTCCGCGACCCCGCCCTGATGGAATACGCCGACCGCGACGTGTTCAAGGTGCGCATCTTTCCCATCGAGCCGAACAGCCGGAAGCACATCACGCTGTCCTACACCCAGGTCCTCCCGTCCGATTCCGGCCTCGTCGGGTATGTGTATCCGCTGAACACGGAAAAGTTCTCCGCCAAACCCATCCAGAACGTGAGCATCAAGGTCGAGCTGCAAAGCGACCGTCCGCTCAAGTCCATTTATTCGCCGAGCCACGCCGTTGAAATCAAGCGGCGCGACGCCACCCACGCCACCATCGGCTACGAGATCACCGAAGCGCTGCCCAACACGGATTTCGCGCTCTACTTCGCCCCGGAAAAGGACGAGCTCGGCGTGAACCTGATCGCGCACCGGGCGGCTGGCGAGGACGGTTATTTCATGCTGCTCGCGTCGCCCGGCGCCGACGCCCAGGACCGCGCGGTCATGCCCAAGGACGTGGCCTTTGTGCTGGACACCTCCGGCTCCATGGCCGGCAAGAAACTCGAGCAGGCCAAGAAGGCGCTCCGGTTCTGCGTCGAAAACCTGAATGACCGCGACCGCTTTGAGATCATCCGCTTCTCCACCGAGGTGGAGCCGCTGTTCGACCAGCTCGTCAGCGCCAGCGAGGCGAATCGCGGCAAGGCCAATGACTTCATCAAGGACCTCAAGCCCATCGGCGGAACCGCCATTGACAGCGCCCTGCAAAAGGCCCTGTCCCTCCGGCCCGACCGCGCCGACCATCCCTTCGTCGTCATCTTTCTCACCGACGGCATGCCCACCATCGGCACCACCGACGAGGGCCAGATCATCGCCAACGTCAAAAAGCTGAACGCCGGCCGCACTCGCGTCTTCTGCTTCGGCATCGGCGCCGACGTGAACACCCATCTGCTCGACCGCATCACCGAGGAGACCCGCGGCTTCAGCCAGTATGTCCTGCCGGAAGAAGACCTCGAAGTGAAAGTCTCCAACTTCTTTTCCAAGATCAAGGACCCCGTCCTCGCCAACCCCGTCATCAAGTTCGCCGCCGGCGTGCGGGTCACCAAATTGTATCCGGCGCCCCTGCCGGACCTGTTCCGGGGCGACCAGCTCGTATTGGTCGGGCGCTATTCCGGCCAAGGCAGCTCCGCCGCCGTCCTCGAAGGCACCGTCAACGGCGTCACCCGCCAGTTCACCTACGAAGTCAATTTCCCCGGCGCCGCCGACCGGCATGAATTCATCCCCCGCCTCTGGGCCACCCGCCGCGTCGGCACCCTCCTGGACGAAATCCGCCTGCACGGCGAAAACGCCGAACTGCGCGACGAAGTCACCGAGCTCGCCCGCCGGTTCAACATCGTCACCCCCTACACCGCCTATCTCATCGTCGAGGACGAAGACCGCCGCGGCGTGCCCCTGGCCATGCAATCCCTTTCGCAGCTCAACACCGACGGCGCCGCCCGCCGCGAGGCCGCGGAGAACTGGCATTTCTTCCGGAGCGAAGTCCAGGGCGACAAAGCCCTCGCCGGCGCGCGCTACGGCCTCGCCTTGAAAGATGCCAACGTCGCCTCCGCCGCCTCCGTCAGCGGCGCCGTCGAGGCCAACCGCGCCCTCGGCTTCAGCGGCGGCGTGGGCGCGGGCGGGATGGCCGCCATGCCCGCCATGTCGCCGGACGACTCCAAGGCCCGGCTCGCCAATTACTCGCAGCAGGGCCAGCTCGTCGCCGGGAAAAACTTCTTCCAGAACACCGGCAACCAGTGGGTGGACACCCTCACGCAAAAATTCCAGAACGCCAAGCGCCAGCGCATCCAGTTCAACTCCGCCGAATATTTCGACTTTGCCGCCAAGAACTCCAAGGCCCTCCCCTGGCTCGCCCTCGGCCAAAACGTGCAATTCGTCCTCGACGACACCCTCTACGAAATCTACGAATGACCCCGGCCTGCGGCGGCGGTTTCATGGGGAAAACGTAGCGGCTTTCGGCAGAAAGCCGCTAACTATTCTCGTTGCGGTTCCCCGGCGGAGAGCCCCATTCAATCGCTTTCAAATGGCGGCGCTCTGCCGAGACGCCGCTACGGCGGCTCGTTTCGAGCCCAAAACGGCAAAAATCGCGTAAACTGTTGAAAATCAGAGGCGCTCAATGCCGACGGCAGGCCGCTCAATACCGCCGGGAGAGCACTCAATGCCGACGGTAAGGAGCTCAACACTGCCGGAACGCCGCTCAACGATGACCGGAGAACACTCCATTCAAACCGGAAGCCGCCCAATTGAAAGGGTCAGGCGCTCAAGGAATCCGGGCAAAGCTAAAGCGCCGCCGGCGCCTCAAATGCGGTTTCCGAAAAGACCTTCGCCCCGGTCAGTTCGCTGGCCGGGGCGTTTTGTTGTCCGTTGTTAGGTAATATTGTTGCGCCGCCACCTGAAAGCAGGCCAAATATGCGGCCATGGCAACCATGAATTCGCGGAGCCGCCCGCCCGCCGTCGGCCGGGCGCTGGCACTGGGATTGTTGATGCTGGCCGCCGCCGCGCCGCTGCCGGCCCAGCCGGCCAAGGGCGAATCGCGCGGCTGGTGGCCGCAGGATTACACCGTCACCCGCGATGAGGCGGGCGGGAAGCTGGTGTTGTCCACGGCCTATTACACCTTCGAGCAGGACTTGAAAAAGGGCGGCGTGGTGGAAAGCATCCGCCTGACGCACGGCCGGTCCACCAATCTGCTGGTCACGCCGATGCGCGCCTCGGTCAATCTGCTTTTGAAGAACGCGCAGGAAAACACGGATGAGGCCGAAGTGGTGCGGCGCGTCTCGGGCACGTTCAGCGATTACTACGATGCCGCGCCGGTGGTCGCCTATCAGCACGCGGGCGGGCTGGTGGTGGTGTCGGTGACCAGCGCGCTGCGCAATGAGAAGGGGGAGGATTCCGGCATCCGCACCCGGACGACTTACACCTATCACTGGGGCTACGTCAAAATCCACAAGGAGTTCACCGCGCCGGCCGGCGGGGTGCAGGTGCGGAAATTGTCGGTGCTTTCCGCCATCCTCGATCCGAGCTTGAGCGACTATGGTCATCGGCCGGGCGCGGCGGAGGAGATGGGGGCGGACTTCAACACCTGGCAATGCGGGCAGATCCGCGAGTGGGGAAAAATCCGGCCGGGCGCGCAATTGGACCTGCCGTTTCAGACGCGCTACATCCCGCGCCATCTCATCCTGGCCAATCCCGGGGTGGAAGGCATCGAATGGTTTACCGCCGATGATTTGTCGCAATGGGATTTCCAGATGACGGGTCAGCCGGGCACGAGCTATTGCAACCTGAGCGCCAGCACGGAGCCGCTGGGCATTTCCCTGTCGATCGATCCGTTCAGCGTGTCAACCCGCTACGAGCTGCCCAAGGGCGGATGGGTGCTGTTCAAGGGCACGCTGGCTTTCGATTATTACCTCGGCGTGCCGATCCTGGAAGGCCACGCGCAGCAGCCCTGGCTGGACAAGGGCTTTCAGGCCAACGGCGGCAAGTGGGTGTCGGAGGAGGAGATCAAGAAAAACGCGGCGGACGGCATCACCACCATGCGCGTGCACAATGACGGCGACGCCAACGGGGACGGACTTTATTGGCGGGACGGCAGCTATCCGCCATATCCGCCGGCGGAGCTGAAGAAAATGAACCAGGTCATCGACACCTGCCACAAGTATGGCATCAAGGTGGTTCCCTATTTTTCGAACCATGAGCTGAACCAGAGCACGCCGGAATTCAAGGCACACGGCGAGGAGTGGGGGCGAAAGGTGGACGACCAGGGGAATCTCCGGCCGAATTTCTTCTATGGCGCCCTGATGTGCCTGAAGTCGGGCTGGTCGGATTATTTCAAGCTGTCCGTTGACCGGGTGCTGACGAACCATGCGTTCGACGGGGTTTACTACGACTGGAACCTGGCGATGTATTGCAACAACCCGCTGCACGCCGGGCAGCCTACCAACGGCGTTTCAGGGGCGACGGGAGTCGGTGCGCTCGCGCTTTCCCCGACCGGCCACTGGGACATTGATGAATTCCTGTCCATGGTGGAATGGACGCGCCAGCGGGTCGGACCGGAGGGAATGCTCCTGTTGCATAACACGCTGGTGCCGATGTTCGCCACGGAAAACTTCGCCAACGCAGTGGTGGGAATGGAGTTCACCTACGGACAATTATCGGTCTCGATGCCCAAGCCCGAGGATCTCCCCCTGGAATGGAACCTGGCGGGAGCCCGCTCCCGGGCGGTGATCGGCTACGGCACCATTGCCGAGCGGGCGCCGCGCCGGCTCTACCGCGATTATGCGCTGACGGCCCTGCTGACTTCGGTGGCGCCCTGGCCCGCCACGGACGAATACATCGAGTTTCACAAGCTGCTCAAGCCTCTGGGCAATCTCGAGCAATACAAATTTGAGGACGGCCGGAACACGGCCGTGAAACTGGACGGGACCGGACTCACCGCCGTCTACAGCCAGGCCGGCGAAGCCTATGTTCTGCTTGGCAATCCGGGTCCGGCGGCGGTAAAAGTGCGCTGCGTCATTTCTCCCGCGAACCTGCCGTATCCCTTGCCGGCCCTGACCCGGGCCGAACTCATCACCCGGCAGGGGCTGACGCAACCCTTGAACGCCGGCGCGCTCACGGCAGCCGGGGAGCTGGTGGATATTCCGGCCGATGACGTCGTCATGTTGCACCTCCAGTAAAACCCCATGGCCAACGGACTTTGACAAAAGGTTGCGGCGGTTGAATCCGGCGCCACCGGCAAAACGAATTGAACCAATTAGAATTTTATGAAACCAGCCAGCCCCGCTCCCACGGATGCGCACCGTCAACCCGCGCCCAATCATCACGGCCAAGCCACTGATCGCGCCGTGCTGGCGGCCATCGCGCGGCAGGCCATGATTGAGCATGGACTGGAGCCGGACTTTCCGGCGCCGGCCAGGCAGGAATTGGCGGCCATCACCGGACCGGCCAAGCCGTCCGCCGATGTGCGTGACCAGCGCAATCTGCTCTGGGCGTCCATCGACAACGATGAGTCGCGCGACCTCGACCAGTTGACCGTCGCCGAGACGCTCGCTGATGGCCGGGTCAGGATACTTGTGGCGGTCGCGGATGTGGACGCCCTGGTGCGCAAAGGCTCGGCCCTCGACGGCCATGCGGCGCGGAACACGACCTCCGTCTATACGCCGGCCACGATTTTCCCGATGCTGCCCGAAGAGCTTTCCACCAACCTGACTTCGTTGAACGAGGAACAGGACCGGATCGCCGTGGTGGCCGACATGGTGTTCGCCGCCGACGGCTCCCTCGCTGCGGCGGAATTGTACCGGGCCGTCGTCCGCAACCGCGCGAAGCTGGCCTACAACAGCGTCGCCGCTTGGCTGGACGGCACCGGCCCGGCGCCCCGGCGCATCGGTGAGGTTCCGGGGCTCGATGAAAACCTGCGCCTGCAGGATCGCGTCGCGCAGCAGATGGTGGGGCTCCGGCACCGCCATGGCGCCCTCAGCCTGCAGACGCTCGCGGCGAACGCGGTTTTCGCCGGGGACGCCCTGGCCACGCTTGAATTGGACCAGCCCAACCGGGCCAAGCAGTTGATCGAGGAATTTATGGTGGCGGCCAACGCGGTGGCGGCGAGGTATCTGACCGGGAAGAATTTTCCGTCGTTCCGCCGGGTCCTGAAGGATCCCGAACGCTGGGAGCGCATTGTCCAGCTGGCGGCGGAATACAGCGACCGGCTGCCCGCCACACCGGATGCCGTCGCTTTGGAAGGGTTCTTGAACCGTCGCCGCACGGCTGATCCGGAGAAATTCCCCGATCTGTCCCTGGCCGTCATCAAACTCATCGGCCGCGGCGAATACACGCTCGACCTTCCGGGCGGCCAGGCTCCCGGCCACTTTGCCCTGGCGGTGAAAGATTACACCCATTCCACGGCGCCGAACCGGCGCTTCCCGGATCTCCTCACGCAACGGCTCCTGAAGGCCGCGCTGGCGGGCGTGCCGCTGCCCTACACTGTCCCCGAGCTGACGGAGCTCGCCAAACACTGCACCGAGCAGGAGGACGCCGCCACCAAAGTGGAGCGCCAGGCCGGCAAATCAGCCGCGGCGCTGCTCCTGTCCGGCCGGATGGGCGAATCCTTCGATGCCATCGTCACCGGCGCATCACCCAAAGGCACCTGGGTCCGGGTCTTCCAGCCGCCGACCGAAGGCCGGCTGGAGCGCGAATTCCAGAACCTTGACGTGGGCGACAAGGTTCGCGTCCGGCTCATGCGCACGGACGTTCAGCGCGGGTTCATCGACTTCGCCCGCGACTGACGGACGGACGGGCATAAACCATCGGCTCAGCTTTCCGGGTCCGGCCTCCGGGCACGCCAAAGGAGGCCGGCTGATTTGCTGGCGGTCATCAAAAAGGGCCATTGACGGCGGGCAAATCTGGCTTATGCTTCGCGGTCCGTCGCCGCAGACAATTCCAGTTCTCCGGCCTCCGCGCAGTGCTGGTTTCATTCCCTCTTCGCGCCGCGACGCTCATCCGTCGGACGATTTTAATTTCATGCTGACAATTCGAGATCTGAAAATGACATTTGGCGGACGCGTGCTGTTTGAAGACGCGTCATTCGCCGTGAATTACGGCGACCGCGTTGCGCTGGTCGGGCCGAACGGCGCCGGCAAAACCACGCTGTTTTCCATCATCCTCAAACAACTGGAGCCGGACGCCGGCGCCGTGGAACGCGATGAATGGACGATGGTCGGTCATCTGCCGCAGGAAGCCGAGGCCAGCGGCGACGAATCGATCCTCGACGTGGCCACGGGGCGCGTGGATGAATTGCCGCGCTTGGAGAAGCGCCTGCACGAACTGGAGGCGGCCAAGGATGTTTCCTGCCCGGAGTATCTGGAGGCGCACGCCAAGCATGACGCGCTCAATGACCCGCAGGTGGAGACCAAGGCGAGGAAAATGTTGCGCGGGCTGGGCTTCCGCGACGCGGACTTCGGCCGCAAGGCCCGGGAAATGAGCGGCGGCTGGATCATGCGGGCGCGGCTGGCGCGGCTGCTGGTCATGGAACCGGACCTCCTGCTGCTGGACGAGCCGACGAACCATCTGGACTTGCTCGCGCTGCTCTGGCTGCAAAATTATCTGCAGAATTATTCCGGCGCAGTGCTGCTGATTTCGCATGACCGCCAGTTCATGGACGAGGTCGTGACGCAGGTGCATGAAATCTCGGAGAAAAAACTCATCGCCTACACCGGCAACTATGAGGATTACCTGCGCCAGCGCGAAGAGCGCTACGAGCAGCAGCTGGCCGCCTATAAAAACCAGCAGCGGGAAATCGCCGACTTGCAGGCCTTCGCCGACCGGTTTCGCGCCATCCCGTCCAAGGCGTCGCAGGCGCAAAGCAAGCTCAAGCAGATCGAGCGGATGGAGCAGATTGAAAAACCGCTGGCCCCGCGCAAGCCGTTCCGTTTCCAAATCCCGCCGCCGCCGCGCGGTGGACAGCGCGCCGTCACGCTCGAAGGTATTCACATGGCCTACGGGACGAACCAGGTTTACGTCGGCCTCGACCTGACCATCGAACGTGGCGAACGCACCGTGCTCGTCGGGCCGAACGGCGCGGGAAAATCCACGCTGATCAAAATCCTGGCCGGCGCGGTGGAGTTTCAGAAGGGCGAACGCGACCTCGGCCACAACGCCAAGATCGGTTACTTCAGCCAGCACCGGGCCGCCACGCTCGATCCCGAGAAATCCGTGCTCGACGAAGTTTTGGCCAGCGCGCCCGAGATGCGCGAGGACGAGGCCCGCGCCGTGCTGGGCTCCTTCATGTTTCGCAAGGATGACATTTACAAGCTGACGCGCGTGTTGAGCGGCGGGGAAAAGAGCCGGCTGAATCTCGTCAAGTTCCTCGTGGATCCGCCGAACCTCCTGCTGATGGACGAGCCGACCACGCATCTGGACATTCACACTGTCGAGTCGCTCACGCTGGCGCTCGAACGCTACGAAGGCACGCTGGTGTTCATCTCGCACGACGTGCATTTCATCCGCCACCTCGCGACCAAGGTGCTGCACGTCAGCGCCGGCCAGGTCACGCCTTATGCCGGCGGCTATGAATATTTTCTGGAGAAGACCGGAACACTGGATGACGCCCGCGCCGCGCTGACCGCGGCGTGAGGCCGGCTGGCCCGGAAAACCGGTGACCTGCTGGACAGACTTGCTATCATCAGCCCATGCCAGCTACGGCCACACCCGAGGTTCTACCCGACATCGAGCAGGACCAGCAGGCGGATTCCCGCACCGATTTGGAACCTGGATATCTTGTCGTTTGCTGGAATGACCCGGTGAACCTCATGCACTATGTGACGCATGTTTTCCAGACCGTCTTCGGCTGGAGCCGCAAGAAGGCCGAGCGGCACATGCTGGAGGTTCACCATAACGGCAAAAGTGTGCTGATCCGCGAGAGCCTCGAGAAGGCGGAGTTTTACGTCCACCAACTTCAAAAATACACCTTGCACGCAACCCTGGAGCGCGACGCCAAATGAAGCCCATACGGTCAGCCGGGGAAAAATTCCGGTTCGAAATGGACCCGTCGGAGAAAGCGCTGCTGTTCCATGTGCTCCAGCTCTATCCGCTCGTTCCGGCGGATCATCACCGGCTCAGCAAGGATCGCTATCTTGCCAACTGCGAGGAGAACCAGCATTTGCTCGAAGAATCGCTCCTGGCCCGGCGACTGGAGAACCGGAAGCAGGTTGACACGCTGCTCAATGAGCCCGGGCGATTCAAGGAATGCCCGGGGGGCTTTCGGGCGGGTTTCACCCGGGGCGAGCTGGAATGGCTGCTCCAGGTGCTCAACGATGTGCGCGTCGGCGGTTGGCTGGCACTGGGGTCGCCGGACGAGCATCCGGAGAAAAAGGAGGGGATGAGCCGCCAGACCCTGTCGCACATCATGACCATGGACGTGGCCGGGTTCTTTGAGATGAATTTCCTGAACGCCGTCATGGGCGATCCTCACCGCGACGATGATTGAGCGGAAAACATTGCAGCCGGCGCGGTTGGGTCCGGCGGTCTGGTTTCCCGATCCGAACCAGGCTGGGGCTGAAGGCTTGGTGGCCGTGGGCGGCGACCTTTCGGTGGAACGATTGTTGGCAGCTTACCGGCAAGGCCTCTTTCCGTGGACGGCAAATCCCCCCACCTGGTGGTCTCCGGATCCGCGCGGTATCATCGAATTGGACCAGGTCCATATTTCAGAAAGCCTGGCCAAAGTCATCCGCAGGCGGACTTTTGAAATCACGATTGACCGGGCATTCCGGGAGGTGATGCAGGGCTGTGCCGCGCCCGGCCCCGGGCGGCAAGGTGTTTGGATCACCGCAGAATTCATGGAGGCCTACACCCGGCTGCATGAGCAAGGCCATGCCCACAGCGTGGAATGCTGGCACAATAAGGAGCTGGTGGGAGGCATCTACGGGGTGGCCGTCGGCGGCTTGTTTGCCGGCGAATCCATGTTTCATCGTGCTGACAACGCCTCCAAGGTCGCACTCTGTCACCTGGCCGGACATCTGCGGGAGCGCCGGTTTGCGTTGTTTGACATCCAAATGGTGACCCCCGCCACCCAGCCATTGGGAGCGAAGGCTGTTTCACGCAGGGAATATTTGAGCCGCCTGGCCGTCGCCGTGGCCCAGGATTGTTCATTTTGAACAGATGCGGTATTCATCGTGCGCCAAACCAAATGTCCGAGTCCATTCCATCTTCCACACAACGCATCCCGGCGCGCACCCGGCGTCAGGCGATGGATTGGAGCCTGGTCCTGGCCAGCCAGGGGATTGAACACGTCATTGAGCAGTCAGAAGAAAGCGGCTGGGCTTTGGTGGTGGCGGCACCCGATCATGAGAAAGCCCTCGCCCACATCCGCCAATACCGCTTGGAAAACCGGCATTGGCGGTGGCGTCGGCCGGTCTTTCAACCGGGCTGGGTCTTCGACTGGCGCAGCGCCATATGGGTGTTGATGACCATCAGCTTCTATTGGTGGAGCGATGCGCGCACCGCCTTGCGGGGCTTGGGCGAAATGGATGGATCCGCGCTGGCACGCGGCGAATGGTGGCGCCTGTTCACGGCGATGTGGTTGCACGCCGATCCGGGCCATCTGGCGATGAACGCGGTTTTCGGCCTGGTGTTTCTGGGGCTCGCCATGGGCCGTTATGGTCCGGGGGCAGGCTTGCTGGCGGCTTATCTCGCCGGCGCGGGCGGCAACGTCGCCACGTGGCTGGGTTATGGTGAATCCCAGCGCGGCCTTGGAGCCTCAGGCATGGTGATGGGAGCGCTGGGCTTGCTTTCCGTCCAGTCGTTTTCCCTGCTTGGGCAAAGAAATTTCAACGCGCTCAGACGTTTCACCGGCACTATTCTGGGAGGGCTGCTATTGTTCGTATTACTCGGTTTGAATCCCGAGGCGGATGTGGTGGCTCATCTTGGCGGACTGGTTGCGGGCATGCTGCTGGGATCGCTCATATCACTTGATTCACGGCTCGCGCACCGCCCGTGGATCAATCTCGCCGCGGGGATTTTGTTCGCGGCCCTCGTGATCCTGCCGTGGCTGCGGGCATTGGGCTGGGCTGGGTGAAAGCGCACCAGCCCCTCGTGAATGGATTAAGTCAGGGTTCGATCGAGTCTCGCCCACCAATCATCGCGCTAAGCGCCATCCGCATGGAGTTCCGCTTTAGCAACTCATTCTCTTGCGCGTGCCGGATATACGGTCTGGGTTAAATGCCGATTTTGATCGCTTCCAGGCCGATGATGTCCGGATTGCCATTCGTGATGGCGCCCAGCACATCCTCCCGTGGCTCGGCATTAAGCTGAATGCGGCAGCTTGCGGCGGCGGCACCTTCGAAAACGATGTTTTGAACCTCCTCGACGTTGATGTTGGCACGGCGGATTTTGTCGAGGACAAAGGCCAGCACCCCCACCCGGTCGTAGTGTCGGACGACCAGCTGCCACTTGGCGGGCGTGCGTTTGGCGAGGTTCACGCAATTAAGCGCTTCGCCGGTTTTCACGAACGTCTCCACGATGCGGAACGCCTCCTCGGCAATGGCCTCCTGCGCCTGCTCGGTGGATGCGCCGATGTGGTGTGTGCCACAGAGATTCGGCATATCCAGAATCGGATCGTTGAAATCCGCCACCGCTTCGGCTGGCTCGGGGTCGAAAACGTCCAGCCCGGCGCGGATTTTTTTTGCCGCCAGCGCGGCATGCAGCGCGGCTTGGTCCACCACTTCGCCGCGCGCGGTATTGATGAGAATGGCATTGGGCCGCATGAGCGCAAGGCGCGCGGCGTTGACGAGCTTGCGGGTTTCCGGCTTGAGCGCGGTGTGCAAGGTGATGATGTCGGCGCGGCGGAAAACGTCATCCACGTCTGCGCAATGCCCGACGCCTAGCTTTTCAGCCGCCGCCGGCGTGAGGGAACGCGACCAAGCGATGACATTCAAACCGAATGCCTTGGCCCGGATGATGACTTCACGGCCGATCGAGCCGACGCCGACCACCCCCAGGGTTTTTCCAAAAATGCCGTCGGCCTTGGAGAATTCCTTCTTGTTCCATTTGTGGGCCCGCAGCGCGGCAGTGCTATCGGCGATGCGGCGGTCCATGCCCAGCAAAAGCGCAAAGACGAGCTCCGCCACGGCGATGGAATTTTTGCCGGGACAATTGGTGACGAAGATGCCGAGCGCGCTGGCGGTTTTGACATCAATCGTGTTGACGCCCGCCCCGGCGCGCAGGACGAGGGTCAGGCCGTCGCCCGCCTTGAGGGTTTCGCCAGTGACTTGTTTGCTGCGGACAATCAGAACCTTGTGCCCGGAAATGAGCTTGGGCAGATCTTCGGCTTTAACGGTCGGGTTGTAGGTGACGGTGCAACCGAGCTGCTTGAACCGTTCGAGGTGCGCTTCAGGATATTTGTCGGCAATGAATATTTTCATGGGATTATATTTTATGGGGTTATTGGAATTGTTTTAAGGCAATGCGCCGGGTTCGCACCATTCAGTAAAAGCTCAATTTTCCGGTTTGCTTCATAAGCAGTTCTGGGACAAGGTTGAGATTGAATGTTTGCCGGTTATTTGTCCATCCCCCAAAGATGTTACTTCACGCCATCAAGCCATCCTGATGCCGGGCCAGAAAGTTTTTAATTTTCACCCCTTGACAGAACCGGAAAGAGGACGACGTTACAGTTGGCTGGTGTGGACGTGAGTGCGGTTGACGGTTGCAGGCAGTGATAGTTGTCGGTGTCTGAGTCGGTCAGTTGGTAGATACGCCCACGCCAGCCATTTAATTCTCCGGAAATTTCCCACCCTTTAAAATATTCATCCCAGAGGGCTTTTCCGTCGGTTCCAGCGACAGCGGTTCGTTGTGGTCGAGAAACTGATTGCACACGCGCCAGAAATCCGCCGTCGTGGTCACTCGGCGAATATCGTGCAGATAGGTTTCGCCGACACCTTCGCCGATGAAGTTCGTGAACTTTTTCATACGCTGCACCTGCGCCGATTCACGCACGCCGGGGGTGATTTCGTTGTCCCACAATTCATGGATGTAGGCCAACAGGTCTCTTCCAACCGGTCGTTTTATCGTTGCACCACTTGCCAATGCCCGGATCTGGTCGAAGAGCCAGGGATTGCGGATCGCGCCGCGGCCGATCATCAGCCCGCGCACGCCGGTTTCCGCCAGCAACTGGCGGGCTTGTGCCGCGCTGAAAACATTCCCGTTGAGCAGGACGGGGCAGCGCAGTTCCCCCGCCGCCCGCGCAATCAGATCATAGCGCACGCCGGGCCGGTACATCTGCACGACCGTGCGTGCATGAACGGTGAGCAGGTCAATCGGATGTTTTGCGAACAGCGGCAGCAGCGCATCAAACTCGGCGGGCGAATTGAAACCGATGCGCGTTTTCACCGTGAACGGAATCGTCACGGCTTCGCGCAGGGCGCCGAGGATGGCGTCAATGCGCGCCGGCTCGCGCAGCAGGCCGCCGCCGGCACATTTCCGATAAACCACCGGGGCGGGGCAGCCGAGATTCAAGTCAATCGCCGCCACGGGGTGTTTTTGCAGCAGCTTTGCCGTGCGGACGAGCGCGGGAATGTCGTTGCCGATGAGCTGCGCGACGACGGGCCGGCCGGTGGGATTCTTGGTGATGGAATCGAGGATCCACTTTTCCGGGCGCGAATCCCCGTGAACTCGGAAATATTCCGTCCAATAAACATCCGGCCCGCCATAGCGCGCGATGACGCGCATAAATTGGAGCGTCGTCACGTCCTGCATTGGCGCCAGGGCTAGCATGGGCGCGTTGGCACGGAGCAGGTTTGTGAATGTTTCGGGCGGAGTCACGCGGCGCAAAGGGTAAGCGAGTTGAACCCGGAAACGCGAATATTTCTTGCCTTTGAAAAGGTTGTCCGCAATTTAACGGGCTGAATCATGAGCAAAAAAATATTTATCGGCACAGACAGCGGTGCCACCACCTCCAAGAGCGCCGCCGTCTGGGAAAACGGCGAGGCCGTCAGCACCAAGCTGCTTCAGCGTCCGACGAATGCGCAGAACGGACGCGATGCCGTTATCAACGGCTGGATCGCGGGCATCACGGAATTTCTCTCGCAAAACAAATTAAGCTGGTCGCAGGTCCACGGCGTGGGCCTCGCCATTCCGGGGCCTTACGAACGTTATGGGGTGTTCGGCAAATCGCCAAACCTGCCCGCCAGCTTCTGCGGCTGGGACGTGCACGCCGACTACAGCGCAGCGCTGGCGAAGCAGATCGGCCGCGCCGTGTCGCTAGTGGTGGGCAATGACGGCAATTACGGCGGTGTGGCCGAGGCGCAGATCGCGCGCGGCAAAACCCGGGCCTCGGTGATGATGCTCATGCCCGGCTCGGGCCTCGGCTGCGCCTTCGTGGGTGCGGACGGGCTTTCGCTTGACGGCGACACGTTGGCTGGGATGGAAGCCGGCCACATGCCGGTGCCGCTGAGCTTATTCGGCCTGGCTGGCAAGCCGTTTCCCTGCGGCTGCGGCCGCGACTGGGGTTGCGTGGAAGCTTACACGACGATTTCCGGCCTGCCTCACCTGTTGGCGGAAAAATTGAAGCAATTTCCGGAACACGAGCTCGCCAAATCGGCCGCGCCCACCAAGGAAAAAGTTTTATCTCTACGCGGGCGCGCTCAAAAGGGAGACGCCCTGGCGCTGGAGATCTTTGATTTTCAGGCGCGCGTGCTGGGGTTGCATGTCGCCAATCTCGCCATGGCGCTGGATCCCGGCATTGTGGTCATTGGCGGCGGGCTGATGGATCACGAGGGCACCACCCCGGAATTTCGCGAGCGCTACTTGCGCCTCATCCGCGAGGCGGCCACGCCGTATCTCTGGCCGGCACAGCGCGGCACCATTAAAATTGTCCCCGCCGTCCTTGGCGATCTTTCGCAAGCCATCGGCGCAGCGCTCGTGGCTTTGTACCACAGTCGGAGCGCCGCATAGGGGCGATGGCGGTCAGGGAGCGCCGCCGCCCGCCCGGCGCAGCCGGAACAACCGTGCGGCTGCTGCATGCGCCATCACCACATCCGGGTCGCGCTGCAAGGCGTCGAAGTAGTGGCGCGGAAAATCTTCACCCGCTTCCGACGCCACGAGCAATTTACCGGTCCTTTTCAATAGCGCTGCCGCCGCCGCGGCAGTGAGCGGCGTTTTCGCTTTCGGGTCGAGCGCCTCGTCCATCGCCACGATGAGCTGTGACAACGGATGCAGCCACGCGAACCAGGGATCGTCCGTCAGCAGCCGCAGGAAATGGCCGGCCGACGGGATGGTGCCGATATTCTGCTCGTAGCTGACTCGCTCGGAATCCACCAGCGACTTGTGCAGGCTCAGCAAGTCCTCGCGCAAGCGAGCCAATTGCTGCCGGAAATCGGGGAGCTGATCAGGTTGGTTCATTTCTATTTTTCAGGCGCGCTTCCGAGCCACCGAGTGGAGTTGCCTGGATGCCAAAGTGAACAGGCAAACGCTGGCTATTTCGTCTGGCTGGCCAGCATGAACACCCGCGGCCCGCGCGGCGTCATCAGCTGATGCTGCTCCTCCTCGGCGGTATGTGGCACAGCCAGTCCGTCGGCGTGCTTGTCGTGCATGGGCCGGCCATTGACCAGCAGCATATAATTATGGGTGCGATGTCCCGGAAGGTTGTGCAGGGTCAGCTCCCAGACTCCGGACACCCGGTCCCGCTTCAATGCCACCCGCTGCCATCCGTTGAAAGAGCCGGCCACTTCGACGCGCACCGGCAGCGGGCCGTCCGGCGTCTCGGGTTGCCATCGGAATATCTTGCTGAACGTCGCCGGGCGCTTGCCCAGATCGACATGGCCTGAACTGCGGATGTGATGTGACATGATTAACGGAATATGCGCCGCAAAATACACCTGGATGGAAGAAGTTCAAGCCTTCACCGGCGCACAAAGGCTTGTCACTTGTGCGGGCAGGCAATAAATTCATCTGTGACAAGTCTGCGACCGGATAAATCGTTGTCGGCATTTATTATTCATCCACCCATCGTATGTCACTTAAAAATATTCACGTTATCCGGCTTCACAGCCTGGCGGCCGGGTTAGCCGGACTGTTCTGCATCGCCTTCGCCGGCACCAGCTCCGGGCAGGGGATCCAAACGCCCAAGAGTTTCATTGATTATTTTCTGCCGACACCAATCTCCGGTTCCCTGACGACCAACGTCTGGGGCGCACCCGGCGTTTTTCCGCGCGACCCGAAGAACGGCCTCGAGGACGAAACCATGCAGCATTGGTGTTATTGGGATGGCCAGATCATCAAGTCACCGGACGGCAAATATCACATGTTCGCCAGCCGCTGGGATCAGGCGCGCGGCCACGGTGGCTGGGGCGGTTCGAAGGCCGTTCATGCCGTCAGCGATAAGCTCATCGGGCCTTACATCGACAAGGGCCTGTGTTGGCCGGATAACCAGGGTGGCAAAGGTCACAACGTCACCGCGCTCTTGCTGCCCGATGGCCGCTACGCCGTCGTCATCAGCGAAACGCGGCCGGGTACGGTCTTCGTTTCCAAATCCCTGGATGGCCCGTGGGTGCAACTCGGCTTGATCCAGATCGCCACAAATGAGTTTGCCAAGTTGGGCCGCATGTCCAATACCAGCATCATGGTCAGGCCTGATGGCGGCTTCGAGATCGTGCCGCGCTCAGGCGCCATTCTCATCAGCAAGACGGGGATTCTTGGCCCTTACACCGTGCAAGGACCCAGCATTTATCCAGACATCGCCGGCCTGCCACAACACAGCCTGCGCAACCTCGAAGATCCGGTCGTGTGGTTCAGCGGCGGTCTGTATCACATCGTTGTGAACAACTGGAGCGACCGCAAAGCGTATCACCTTACCTCCGCCGATGGCATCAACGGCTGGACCTATCGCGGTCTCGCCTACGACCCGACGCGTGATTTCGTGCGCTACACCGATGGGACCGTGAACCATTGGGAAAAATTGGAGCGACCGGGCGTCTTCATCGAGAACGGCCATGTCGCCGCCGTCACCCTCGCGGTGCTGGATGTGCCGAAGGATCAGGAAAAGGGCAACGACACCCACGGCAGCAAAGTCATCGTCGTTCCCTTCGACGGCGCCGCGCTTGACCTGGATTTGCAAACCGCTTCCCATAAATAACGCCGATGCCATCAACCCTTTGTCTATGGGCCTGACCAAGCTGGGCTGGAATGCCTGGCGCGACGAACAGTTCGCGCCGTATCTCGCGAAGGGATTCATCCCCGCGCGCGTCGCGGTGGAGGACAAACATTTCTATCGCGTCTGGTCCGCAGATGCCGAGCTTTCCGCGCAAGTCACCGGCAAGTTAATTCACGAATCACGCCGTGATCACACCATTCTCCCCAAGGTCGGCGATTGGGTCGCCGTGAAGCTCGTGCCCAACGAGGAAAAGGCCGCCATTCAAGCCGTCCTGCCGCGCCATACTCAGATTGTCCGCAAGACCAGCGGCCGGGACACCGCCGCGCAAATCCTTGCCACAAACATCGAGACCGTTTTTCTCGTGACCGCCGCCGACTCGACGTTTAATGCCGCGCGATTGGAACGGATGCTCGTCATGTCGAACGAAAGCGGCGCTCGTCCAGTGGTCATCCTCAACAAGATTGATCTGTGCGACGACCTCGACGCCAAGCTCGCCGAGGTCGCGTGTGTGGCCCGCGATGTATTGGTACTGGCCGTTTGCGCCCTCACCGGGCGCGGAGTGAAAAAACTTTCCGCTTTAATCAAAAGCGGTGAAACCGTCGTCTTCATCGGCACCTCGGGCGTCGGCAAATCCAGCCTCATCAACCGGCTCTACGGCGAAGACCTGATGCCGACCGTGGAAGTGCGCACCCAGGACGCCAAAGGCCGGCACACGACCTCGTGGCGGGAGATGATTTTTCTGCCCCAGGGCGGTGTGGTCATCGACACGCCCGGCATGCGGGAGTTCCATCTCTGGGACGCCAGCCAGGGCGCGAAGGAAACCTTTCCCGAAATCGAAGCACTCGCGCCGCGCTGCCATTTCCGCGACTGCACCCATACGAAAGAAAAGGACTGCGCCGTGCTTGCCGAACTTGCCGCCGGCAATCTCCCGCGCGAACGGTATGACAGCTTTGTGAAACTCCAGCGCGAGATCAGCTTCCTCCGCGAAGCTGAAAAACAAGCCGGCTGGCAAACACGCCGCAGGAGCGACCGCGTGGCACATCGCGTCTTCAACAAGCAAGCCTGAACAGATTTCAAGAAAATCGGCGAGCTGAACTCGCGGCTACCGCCGGACATTCCGCGCGGGAAAAAGATTGCGAAATTCGGGCTGGAATTCCTGCTGCCGACCGGGTGTTAGAGCGTTTGAAGAAATAGTGTAGCCGCTCGGAGCGAGGATTTTTGGGTTTTGGCGAGGCTTTGGCGAAGGAGTAGGTTCCAAGCAACCCTGTGACTGAGCCGAAACGAAGCCAAAACCCAAAAAGACCGCCCTCATTTTGGCCCCAGCCGAACGGCTACAGTATTTATGAAAATGCTCTAATCGCCCAAGCAACCCCGGTTTTGGGAACGGTTCCAGTCTGCTTCCATCCAAGTTGGTTGGTTCACGGCACCGCCTTCACACCGTAAAACACGGTCCGAGCTGTCGGGTCAAATGTATTGGTGTAACGGAAGGTGCCGTCTGCGCTGAATGGGTTCGTTGAAAGGATCTTCCAGTTTGCCTGCGGCACCGCCAGGTTAGTCGAGGACAAGATTGCGTAGTGGAAGTTTTGTCCGCCGTTGAGGTTCGTGCCGGTGATGACCAGTTTGCCGCCTACGACGGCGGCGCGCGTGATGTTCGCCGGCGCCACCGGCACCGTCAGTTGATACACCCGCACATAATCAACCGTCATCTTGGTGGTGCTGGCGGCCAGTGACCCATAACCGCCGGTGGGAATGGTCCCGGCCCAACTGGCATTGTTGACCTCGGAACTCAAGATGATGTATTCACCCGTTTGCGACACCGCCACAGCCGGCGCAATCGGGTCCAGCGTGGTCGAGTTGGTGACCGAATACAACGCCGTGCCGTCGTAATAAAATCGCTGGATGTCGGGCGCCCATTCCATAGCGTAGGTGTGGGAGCCGGTGCCCAGATTAGTGCCGACCAAACCGCTGCCAACCGATTGTTCGTTGGTTCCGTAACCGTCCCAATGCAGATTCGACTCGGCCTGGTTGGCGATGTTGACATTGCCGGAATCGCGGGAGCGATGTTCCACGATGTCGATCTCCGTGCCGTTGGTGTGCGGGTTGCCGACATTACCCATCGTGTCGCACTGCATCCAAAATGCCGACCAGCCGCCCCGGGTGTCGCTCCACTTGATGCTCGCCTCCACGTAGCCGTAACGCGGCGCATACTTGCCGCCGGTCCCGATCATGCCCGTGTAATTCGTGCCGTTCTGCGTGTAGGTTGTGATGACGAGTGCGCCGTTGGTGACGGCCACGGCGTTGGTGACATTGACCGCGTCATTGCGCACGCCCAGATAGCGGTAGCCCCAGTTGGTGGCGGTGAGGGACGTGCCGTTAAACTCGTCGGCCCAGACGAGGCTGTAACCCGGCGGCGGACTGGCCTTCGCTGGAGGGACCAGCAGCAGCAGACCGCAGAGGATTATGCAAACTCGTGACATCTTGCGATAAAGTCTCGGTCATTCCAGTTCGGCTTGCAACTTCAACAGGTCGGCCAGCCCGTTGAGTGAACGCAGTGCTGTGATAATCGCAGGGGATCCCGCGCGGTTTGGATTCCAGCCGCCGTCCGGTGCGTGAGCCGCACCCAATATGACAAACCCCGATTATGGCGAAGCCAGGATGCCATCCAATGCGGCCCGGCGCATTTTGCCCGGCTGGGACATGAGTTCCTTGAGCAGCGGTTGGTAATTTTCATAGACCCCGCGCGGCGAGGTTTCGTGGCGCACGCAAATCCATGCCGCTTTGCCGACGATTTCGCCCATCATCCCGCAGGTTCGCATCACGCGCACCGGGCCGAGCGCGTCGTGCGTTACACTGATGTCGCGTCCGGCCAGGAAAAGATTGGTGACGTTGCGGCTGTAAAGGCAGCGATATGGCGCCCAATACGGCCCGTGATATTGGTAATCCTTGCCTTCCGTCGCCCGTGAAATGAACTCCTCGCCTTCAAGCCCCTTTTGAAAAGTCTTGTCCGGGCCATGCAAGTCGATATGCCACGAGCAGGGGAAGGCGCCGTCGGCAAAGACGCGGTTCGTGCGGAAATCATCGGCGGTGAGAATCACATCGCCGAGCAGCCGCCGTGACTCGCGCTTGCCGGCGATGAACGCCGCCCAGCCGATGCGATGATTGGGATAAAGCTGGTCCACATTTTTCAGCGTATCCCACGCGCCATACATCGCGCGCAGATTCAAATCGCGGATCTGCTCCACCTCGGCAATGGGGTCCTTGTCGAAACCGCTTTCCCAAAACCAGCCGCCGAGGTTGTCCAGGGCGTTCTTGCCGCCCCACTGACCCTTGAAATTCTTCCGGCCCGGGAACGGCTTGTCGCTCAAATCAATCGCCCACGGGCAATGGGGGAACGGCTGGGAACGATTGCCCGCCTCACACGCCATCGCCAGCGCCGTCTTGTCCTTGCACTCGCATTTGAGCACTTGATTCGTGTCCGACGCATCCATCACATTCCAGAGATTGCTCAATCCCTGATGCTCCTCCCGGGTCAGCTCATATTCAGCGCCGCCGAGAAAACCCACCGTGCCATCGCCGGTGCAATCGGCGAAGAATTTCGCCGCCAGCCGCACGCGCCGCGCCGTGCGGACCTGCTGCGCCACCACGGCGGTGATGCGATGGCCGCTCGTCTCCACCGCCAAGACGCGCTCCTCTAAAAACAGGGTGATGCGCGGCTCGGCGGCGACGACGTCGGTCTTATGGGCGTCGCCGTAAGTCGTGCCGGCTTTGGCATTGCCGGTGCCCGGCGCTTTGGGCGGGACGAGTTCCTCCACGATGTCGCCGATATGCGGATAGGGTTTTTGCCGCGTGTGTCCCTCCGGCCAGACGCGCACCTCGGAACTGCCGTTGCCGCCGAGCACCGGGCGGTCCTGCACCAGCGCCACCTTCAATCCGTTTCGCGCCGCGGAAATCGCCGCGCTCGTGCCCGCGATGCCGCCGCCGACCACCACGAGATCAAACGTGCCGCCCGCCTCCGGTCTCTCCGGCAGACCCAGGGCGGCGCGACGGAACCGGGTCAAGGCCTCCAGCTCATCCGGCGGCGTGAACGCAGCGTCCCTGCAAAATACGATCGCGTCGCAGCGTCCTTCAAAGCCCGTCAAATCGTGCAATGCCACCGTGGTCTCGCGCTTCACCCCGACCAGGCCGCCATCCTGCCAATGCCATGCTGCGCCTGCGGTGCCGAACGTGGTGGCGAGGGGTTTGTCGTTGAGCAGCAACTGGAATTTCCCCGGCGCGCCCGGCGCTTTCCAGGGCGCCACCCAGTCGCGCGTCCGCACCCAGACATGGTAAGTTCCCGCCTCCGGAAAGGTTGTCGTCGTCACGGCGTCCTTCACCGGCACCCCCAGCCCGTGCGCCAGCAGATACGGCGACCCCATCTGTTCCATGGATTGCTGGTCCAGATCCCAGCCACCGAAATCGGCGAACTGCTCGGCCTCGAGAAAAACATTCTGGCCGTGCGCGGCCGTGGCCAGCCGCCAACCGCAGGCGGCCATCAGGATCATCAATTTCAAGGAGTGCATGTGATGAATGGCAAAGCTGCCGCCAGCCTACACGATGACCGGGACAGATTCAGCCGAAAAACGAGGAGACACCCCGCGCGCCGGAGTTGGCTCAAAGTCCCGGCGAGAATGCCCCGAGCATTGACCGGGCAGCTTCCAGACCCCGCTTGAAGTCTTTTAGTTCCGGCGAGACATCTTTTAGAAGCCAACTGGCACCTTAAAGAACCGCCGAAGCATCGCCGAGATAGCAACAGGTATCTCCGACCTGCCAAGAGGCATCTCAAAGATGCCAATAGGTATCTTTTAGGGACCTATTTGAAGCGTTTAAGCGCCTTAACCAAAGCCGGTTAAGGTGTGGGAGCCGGTTTAGGCTTCTTGGGCGCCCCGGGGAAGCGGGTTTGCAGGTCCCGGTAGATGGTTTCCGCGCCGGCGTGGCCCCGGCGGGCGGCTTCGCGGACGCTTTGATAATAAGCCAGATCGGCCATGTAGATTTCGCTGCCCACCACCATTTCGGTGCCGGTGATCAGGTCCACCAGCTCGAGCAATTGCGGCAGGAATTGATGGAACTCGCCGCGCAGGTCGATGTCCTTGGCCACCTCCGCCGGCAGGACGAAAGGCGGGGTGAATTCGGGGTTGCTCGCCATGTAGGCCGTGCATTTCTCGTGGAAACCGACCGTCTTCTCGCCGAGCTTCGGCAGGTCCAGGCGTTCCTGCGCGCCCACCTGGATGAGAAACGACAGCTTGGCGCGGATGGTGGCGATGGCCGCGAGGATGGCCGTGATGTCGGCGGGGAGGATGGAGGCGGAGATGCGATTGTCGTCGGTCATAATATTACTGTTCGGTTGATTCATCGCCGCCTCGACTGCGTCCAGGGTTCCATTCCAAACAGCGGCTTTCATTCCGTAGGTAACCGGCTGCCCGTTGGATAATTTCTGACCCCAGCGAAGAGGTGTGGCCATGATTTTGTTTATGTTTGTTTGTTTGCCCGTGGGGGAAACCGGGGAGAGTCACGGCCTTCCCGACGGCCGCACTACGTAAATAAGCCCGTGGCCGGACAATAGCGAGGGTTAAAGTGCGTTTGGCAAAGTTACAACCTGCGGTAATGCTGGGATTACCTTTCCGAATCCTCCCGCAGAATGGAGCCGGCGAAAAAAACCGGGCGGGAATGCCGCCGGCAGCGCGATGTCCACGATTTCGGGGAAATTCATCTTGAAGATGGGCAGGAACATTTTCACACTCGCGCCACGGATGTAAAAATCCTCCAGCGGCGGAATGCCGACAATCGTCGCCGGATACACCGCGTCTTTGCGATGCGTGATGGCCGTGACGTGAAACACCGGATACGGCTCGGGCAAGGTGTAATAGCCGGTGTGATCGCCAAATGGTCCTTCGTCGCGCAACGGCTCGGTCGGGTCAATATAACCTTCGATGACGAAATCGGCGTTGGGCAAAACGGTTTTCAACTTGGGAAAATCATTAAATCGCCATGCGCCTCTACGTTCAATTAAAACTTGGTTCAACACCTTCAACGCGACGTGCGCCACAAGTTAAACGTGAGCGCTCCGTCAGCCGACGAAAACTGGCAGCCGCCAGATTCAGTCCGCCGGAAAAATTGTTCAAACAAAACTTGACGACTGTTGGCACTCCTAAATAATTAGGGCGCACTCCATGAGCATCCGGGGAACAGTCGGAAGCCTTATTGAAAGCCATCGCGCGAAAAATTCGCACCCTGACCCGAGAAATTTTACACCCCAAACCGGACGGCTTCCGTCCGCAGCGCAATTTTCAGGACGGCTTCCCCAATTACGAAGCATCGTCCCCAATTCGCCACCGGCTGTCCCCAATTTCCCGACGACCGCCCTCGGCAAACTGCCCGCCGATGTGACCGGCCAGAGCATTGCCAAGGGCGAAACCGGCAATCTCACCGCCGCGCAGCAGGCCAATCTCGTTTTGCTGTTGCATTGCATGGGACAGGCGCGCAAGACGGCGAAGCTGGCATTTTTAAACCAGTCGGTGAAGCTGCATCAGGAATTTCAAATCGGCATCCACGATTCGCACGAACTGAATGCCGTGTTGAGCCGAGCCGACATCATTCTCGCCTCCGTGCAAACCGCCGTGAATTTGCCCGCGCTGAAACTCAAAGGCTGGACGGATGCCGAGACGCAAACTTTTACCACCGTGCGCGCCACATTTCCCGCCAGCACCACCACGCAGCAATCCGGCCAGAGCGACGCCAAAAAGGCGACCGGCGTGAAAGCCACCGATGCCGCCGACGCCTACGAACACATTTTGACCATTCAAAACGCCGCCGACTTGGAATTTCCGGCCACCGACCCGGCTAACGCCCCCGCCCGCGCCGAATTCAAACTAGGCATCTTCCCGCCGGATCATCACATCCCGCCCGCCACGCCCACGCCGACACCAGCCACGCCTCCGGCAAAATGAAAATAATTTGGAATGCGCAAGCCATGAAAACAATCAACCTGAGAATTGTGGCAGGAAGTTCGCTTGTCTTGCTTCTTTTCGCCAGTCATGTCCTCGGTCTGACGGTGGTTGTTGGACAAAAAGTCAGTCCTGCTTGTGCATGGGATCCAAGCAGTGGCCCGCCAATCACAAATTTTTTGTGGACAATCCCGGCATACGCGGTTTCAAATTTTTATGTTGCTCCAGATTTAAGCACCGGAATGGTGATTGAGCCGTTTCCACTGACAAACAGCACGCCGGAGTATTATTGGGTGGATGGTGGCAATAAAAAAATCTCGTGCGACATCACATCAATGGGGCAAAAGCTCCAATCAGATGGACACATCAATGTCATCAGGCCAACAATTGATTTTATTGGTTCAATCAATGGAAGTGTAGAGTTGGATACAAATTATGCGGGTTCGTCAGGAGAGGTGTATCTCCACTTCGGCGGCTCTGTCAATAACGGCGTGACGAACTGGGGGATTAATTGCACTGCCAGCAATCCAAATCTACAAGGGTATGACACCAATTCAAATGCAGGTTTTTGGGTTGTGCAAATTATCACCGGCGATAATCTCAGCGGAATTAAAAATGATGGGTCAAGTCATACCAACGCACCAATCGCAAATGCGCTGGACAACGACTATCCTACAAAAAATTTAGGCGCAGGTAATGGGACGGTGTTTTTTGATGCTCCTTCAATAAGCGGCTTCCCTACAAATTACGTTCAGCTTTCAAAATCACAAAGCTTCAGAACGGTTTTGATGTTTTTGCCGGATGAATCAGACTATATTCCTGTTCCAATTAAAGAAATTGACTGGAATTGGTCCGCTACCATTGCCTTCACAAACAGCCAATGGGTTTTAACTTCGTCCAATGCCACGATAACCGTAAATAACCAAGATACTTTGACTTTCCCGTTTTGGATGAGTCGCACCTTAAACAAATACTTCTAAACGCTATGATATCACTCAACGCACGAACCAAAAACTGGTTGGTCAGCATCTTTACGTTTCTGGCTTTTGGCATTATTCAAGTCATTGCGGGTGTGCCGTCAACCAATTCCATTCCCACAAATCTTTTTTTAACAGATAACGGTTCTTTGTTTTGGTATAAAAATTCTACGGGAGAAAGAGTGGTTCACATAAAAGACATTGAAACGGCAACAAATTCTCCCGAATCACGTCCCGCCGACCAAGACCCGGAAGGACATTGGGGACAGGCAACTAATGGTTTTCAGATTTCTCTACGATTTGAAAAGGGACTGTTCACCAATGGCGAATCCATCGTAGCCATCACACTGATGCGCAACATAACCAGCCAGCCGCAAAATTATTTCCGACCGATTCAAATTGTGGCAATCAAGGATGGAAAGCGATTGGAAAGAAAAGATAAAAAAGAGATTGATGTGATAGAAATAACGATGCCGCCGGAAACAACCGTTTTTCCACAAACGCAGCAAAAAAACCATGTGCGCTTGGATCAGATTTATGACCTTACGCAGAGTGGAGAATATGTTTTCCAAGCCGTGTGTCACCACCCAGAAGTTACTTCTCAAAAAGTAAGTGTTGTAATCAAATAAAGGCAACCGTAGCGGCGGTTTATTTCTGCCTTCGCCTCACGGCACGGGCAGCTCATCAAAGATTTTCTGGATGACCGTTTCGCTGGTTTTTCCTTCGCGTCTTTGCGTCTCCGCGTTGAAGAATTTATTTTTCAAGCAGCCCGTCAATCTTTCGGCGGACTTCATCGCTCATTTTAATCAGCGGTGGCCAGGCGCGTTTGAAACCTTCGCCGGGAATTTTCTTCGTCGCGTCAATGCCCAGCTTGCTGCCGCTGGCGATCTCGCTCGTCGCGTGGTCGAGCACGTCGGACGGGCCTTTGGTGAAGATGCTGTCGCGCTGCGGGTCGGTGTTGGCCGTGA
>CAIXBQ010000077.1 GCA_903917705.1 uncultured Verrucomicrobia subdivision 3 bacterium
GCCAGATGCGGCGTGCGGACGCGGACGTAGCCGGCGGCGAATTCGGTTTCCTTGGCCAGCTTCTCCAGTTCCTCGACGAGCACCGTGCCCTTGGGCAGCCACAGCGGCATGCCCGGCCCGACAAATTCGGTGTCAATCGCGAACAGCCCCATCTCCGCGCCGATCTTGCGATGGTCGCGGCGCTTGGCCTCCTCGATCATCTTGAAATACTCGTCCATCGCGGTCTTGTTCTTGAATGCCGTGCCGTAGATGCGCTGGAGCTGCGGGCCTTTTTCGTCGCCCTTGTAATACGCGGCGGCCACGCTGGTGAGCTTGAACGCGCCGATGTTGCCCGTGCGCATCACGTGCGGCCCGGCGCACAGGTCAATGAAGTCGCCATTCTTGAAATAGGAAATCGGTTCGCCCTCGGGAATCTGCTTGAGCAAATCCAGCTTGAATTTGGAGACGTTGCCGGGCCGCTCGCCGAGTCCGCCCAGACGGCCGCTCTCCGCATCGGCGATGGCCTGTTCGCGGGTGACGGTGAGCTTCTCGAAGGTGTTGTTCGTCTTGATTTCCTTCTTAATCTCCGCCTCGATCTTTTCAAAATCCTCGGGCGAAATGCGGTGCGAGCATTCGAGGTCGTAGTAAAAGCCGTTCTCAACGGGCGGGCCGTAGGCGAATTGCGCCTCGGGCCACAGCCGCAGGATAGCGGTCGCCATGACGTGCGCGCACGAGTGGCGGATGCGCTCCAGTTCGGTCATCTTCGCGCGATCATCCAGCGTCTTGCGCTCGGGGTTCGGTTGCGCCGGTGGTTGTTGATTTTCTTGTTCAGCAGACATGTGGAAAATTTAACCACAAAGAAACCCGGAAACAAAGCCGAAGAAGTTGGGGGCCGTCACCCTCGATGAAAAACCCGCCGCCGCTCGCGCCCGTTGGCGGTTCGGTGTTCCGGGTTGGTTGTTGGGGGCGGCCTTCCGGCAGCCCGCTTTTATCCTTTGCGGATGAGCGAAAGCACGTCCTTGGCGCTGACGGCTTCGTGCAGCGTGATGAGCGTTGGCCCCTCCGGCGCCTTGCTGCCGCGGGCCGCATGGTCGGAAAGTGTGGAAATCGCGGTGACATGGCCGATGGCGTTGCCGCAGTCATCCAGCACGGCCGCCCCGCTGGATCCGGGTGCCCAGTCCGTGGTGACGTCCAGCCGCGTGGCCGGTTCCTTTTCCGCGCGGGCGGCGGCGGTGGCGTTGGTGCCGTTGCGCGCCGGGCGGGGCGACAGGAAACGGCTCACGATGCCGTCGCTGAAATAGCCGCGTTCGCCCAGCGGGTCGCTGAAACAAACACAGCGGTCGCCGGGGTAAACTTCGGTTTGCAGCGGCAGCGGCTTGAAGTTTCCGGCGGCCACCCGTAGCAGGCAGGCGTCGAGGGTCTTGTTCGCCGCGAGGATTTCTGTCACCGGGAAGATCTGGCCGTCTTCATCCGCCACCACCAGGAAGCCGCTCCGCATCGTTTCGGGCGGGGCGGCCACGTGGTAGCAGGTGGCCACCACCCCGTCCCGGGTGATTGCGTAGCCGGCGGCGAGGTTCAGATGGTGCTGGTCGCATTTGGTGCAAAGATAATACCAGCCGACGCGCAGATGCGCGGCGCGGGCCGCCGACCACAATTCCCGGCCGGACAGGCGTGCGGTGTTCAGCGCCGGCAGTTTCAGCTCGCAGGACTTGCGGCTGAGCTGGTTGGTCAGCACCGATTCGCCCGCCACCTTCCCGGCCACGCGCAATTTTTCCGCCGCGGCGCGCAGGGTGCTTTCCGCCGCGCCGGGCCGCGCATAAACGGGCACTCCGTTGCCCTGGGCCTGGGCACGATTGGCCGTGCCCGCCAGCAGGAGCAGGCTGACGACGGCGAGGATGGTCAAAATCGGACGGTGTGTTTGCATCGGAAAAGGCTAACCACAAACCCGCGAAGAAACAAAGCGGAAGTGGCTGGAAACCATTCGCCGCCTGGTCCGCCCTGTCCGTCCCGGTTAGAGCTTTTGAAGAAATAGTGTAGCCGTTCGGAGCGAGGATTTTTGGGTTTTGGCGAGGCTTTGGCGAAGAAGCAGGTTCCCAGCAACCCTGACTGCAATAATGCGCGCGAGCGCATCGGCGGATCAGGGCATCATCCTCGCAGGACTTGGGAAGTCAAACTGAGCCGAAACGAAGTCAAAACCCGAAAAGACCGCCCTCATTTTGGTCCCCGCCGGGCGGCTACACTATTTCTTCAAACGCTCTAGTCTCCTGAGTCAGTGAATTCTTGCATAATTAATCGGCCTGAATTCGCATGGTTTCTGCCGCGTAGCGCCGGAGGCTCTCGAGGATTTGACCGGCGTTTTTTGTCCAGACAAA
>CAIXBQ010000078.1 GCA_903917705.1 uncultured Verrucomicrobia subdivision 3 bacterium
ACGGGCAAGACCACCTACACCCGGAGCCTGATCACCCGCCTGCTCAACCGCGCCGTGTTCTTCTTCATCCCGGTCAGCGCCTCGGAGATTCTGGCGTCGCCGCAGTTTGTCGACTTCTGGATCGAGCAGACCAGCAAGCATGGCAACAAGCGCAAGATCGCCGTGATGGAGGACGCGGAGGAACTCCTGCTGCCGCGCGACCGTGGGAGCCGCGACAAGGTCAGCAACCTGCTCAACATCGCCGACGGGTTCTTGGGCGATTACCTGAAGCTGCACGTCCTCCTGACCAGCAACGCGGAGCTGCATCAGATGGATCAGGCGTTGCTTCGTCCGGGCCGCCTGACCGGCAGCCGCGAGTTCCGCCGTCTCAAGCGCCCGGAGGCCGAGCGCATCGCCGAGGCCAAGGGCTTTGAATTGGCACTGGATCAGCCGGACTACAGCTTGGCGGAAATCTACTGCGGCGCGGCGGACGTGCCGGAGCTGGGCAGCAAGCGCGTGGTTGGCTTCGCGCCGTAGCAAGGGTGGCTCGTGCTGACACTCAACTCAACCTCCCGCTGCGGCCCAGGGGCCACGGCGGGAGGCGTAGTCGGTGATGCGATTTTGCATCTGTTAGGAGACACCGCTTTTTCACAATTTCTCCGCAACCGCCTTAAAACTGAAATTCTCCGTCCCGTAACGGCTGGGCCTTCCGCCGCCGCGGCTTGAGCTTTTCCGCCGCGGCTTTCCACTTCGCAATCAGCTCCTGCGTATCCATCCATCGTCGCCGCATCGACATCAGCTCGCCCGTCAACTCCCGCCGGACCTGTTCTGCCATCGCCGCGTGGTCCGTGCGTCCGGAAAAATTCCAAGCCGGCTCGCGCCGCCGTTGTGTGATCTGCCGCTTGATCTCGCGCAGTGAGCTTTTCAACTGCGCCGTGATGCGTTGTAGCAGCGAGGCGCTGGTGTGTGCGGTCGTGCCGCTCTCGCCGATTTCGCAAAGTGTCAGAATCACTTCCAGTTGCTCGGCGTCGCCCGCTTCGTAGGCCGCCTGCGCCTGATGCCACCAGTCGGTTTTTTGCGCCGTCATCTCCCGCTGACTGTCCGGGTGAAGCCGGCGGACCACCGCGCGATACAATTCCTTGAGCCGTTTCGTAACATGCGCCGGCGCGGCGGCTTGGGGGTGGGGTCCGGCTTGACGACCAGGCTCATCCCAGGGTCGTTCATCTGGCCCGATCTCGCTGAACATCTCCTCGAAAATGGTTTTCAGCGGGTCGTCCATGTCATCCTGATTTTCCCAGCCCGGTCGTCCGCCAAACGATCCACGGGTCCCGTCCGGTTCGCTGCCGGGCGGTGATGGCGGTGGTTCAGGATTATCCCGCAGTTCGATCACCCGCTTATAGGCCCGGGCGTAGGAGCCGCCGCCGAACATCACCTCGTTCTGAACCATGAATACGATGGCATCATCGGCCGCCATCTTGAGATTGAGTTCCCGGAGTTCCGTGAGCAGCGCCCCGAAGTGACTGTTCAACCAGCGCGTGAACTGCGGCTAATCCGTCTGCTGAAACTGGTCGAGCACCCGCCGCGAATTATCCAGGTCGCGCAAAGCCTTCTCGTAGTCCTTCTTGATTTTTTGCCGGATGCCCTTGCCATCCACCCGCACCAAGGCACGACAATGGTTGCCCGCATGAGCGTGCGCGTCGGACTGACCGTGGGCCTTTTGTCTGGGTGCGCGGCGTGGCATAAAAAAGCGCCGCAACGTATCAACCCGCCCGCCCTACTACCAGCGTATCTTCGCGCTTCTCCCGGCCCACAGTTTGGGCAAGCACGCCATTGCTGGAACTGCTCCATAATTCAGATTGTGAACCTGAAAAACCGCCGCGGCCTAAACCGGCATGGGCTTCTGCGGCGATAAATAGCCATAAACAATCCTCAGTAAAAACAAAGTTATTAGCTTGGCGCAGCGTTCCCATACAGGTTTAATAGGGTTTCGATTAACATTAACAACCAAACACACTGATAACATTATGGCAAAAGCACTGACCAAATCACAAATCGTGACGGAACTCGCCACCAAAAACAACCTCAGCAAAAAACAAGCCGGCGAAGTCCTGGAATCCCTCGTTCAACTGGCCTACAAGAACGCCAAGAACAGCTTCACCATTCCCGGTCTCGGCAAACTGGTCCTCGTCAACCGCGCCGCGCGCATGGGCCGCAACCCGGCTACCGGCGAAGCCATCAAGATCAAAGCCAAGCGCGTCGTGAAATTCCGCGTCGCCAAGGCCGCCAAAGACGCCATCCTCGGCACCAAGTAAGTGGGTTTCAATTTTATGAGTCTAATCAATCTAACTCCCGCCCAACTCAGACAGGCCGCCGATCTCAAGGAACAGATCGAGAGCCTGAACCAGGAAATCACAGCCCTGGTCGGTGGCAGTGCCACCCCCTCAGTAATCCAGCCGGCCAAACCGGTGGTGGTGAAAAAAGGTGGTATGAGCGCCGCAGGCAAGGCTCGGATTGCCGCCGCCCAAAAACTGCGCTGGGCCAAGGTCAAAGCCGCCAAAGTCAAACCTGTCGTCAAAACCGCTGTCAAAGTCAGTCAATCCGATAAAATGAAGGCGTATTGGGCTGCGAAGAAAGCTGCGAAGGCCAAACCTGCTGTTGTCGTTAAACCCGCTAAAAAGGGTGGCATGAGTGCGGAAGGCAAAGCCCGGATCGTTGCTGCTCAAAAAGCTCGTTGGGCCAAGATTCGCGCCGCGAAAGCCGCCAAGAAGAAGTAATTTGACGGACATCTCAATCGCTAAGGCCACTCCACAAGAGTGGCCTTTTTTAGGCCTGCGTCCACCACTCAATTCGTTTGGTCTGGCCTCTCTGGCCCACGCCGCCCGGATTATGCCGACCAAAACAGCGGAAATCCTGAATCTGTTTCCGGACATTTATGCCGGCGATCGCACCAGCGCCACCAGTTTTTTGATGAACTCCCTGAGTTGCCCAAGCCAAGAAACCTGTGTCACAGGTTTGCGTTGACGAAGAGCTCCGTATTTCACCAACCCGATGGCGGTGGCAAATTCCGGTTCATCCAGCGTCGAAGCCAGACCGCTGACGGCATTGGCGTGGCCGAGGGTTGCCGGCAGCTGGAAGATTTTTTCCGCCACCGTCAGAATATGCGGCACACGCGCGCAGCCGCCGCAGAGCAATATCCCACCGTTGAGCCAGTGAGCCATGCCTTCCTTCTCCAGTTCTTCGGCGATGACCTTGAACACTTCTTCAATGCGCAGCGACATGATCAACTGCAACCGCTCAACCTTCACCCGTTTGACTTCCCACCCGCGCTCATCCGTCACGCTGACCGTCTGATCCCGAGCTGCCTCAATGACAACGGCTGAGCCATGTTCCCGTTTCAGTTTTTCCGCCCGGTGCAGTGAGATTTTTAGACCGATGGCCAAATCGTTGCTGATGTGATCCCCACCGATGGTCAGCCCGCCGGAATGGCGGATGATTCCTCTGGAATAAATCACATATTCGGTTGTGCCGCCGCCCATGTCTATCACCAGAGTGCCCAATTCCTTTTGCTCCGCTGTCAACAGTGCGAGCGCCGTGGCCAGACCGCTGAAAACCACGTCCTCCACCTGCAGCGAAGTCGCCCGGACCAAGCGGATGACGTTTTGCAGCCGGGTGGTTTTGCCGTGGATCGTGTGCAAATCCACTTCCAGTTTTGAGCCGTGCATGCCGACGGGATCGGTCACGCCCTCTTCGCCATCGACCAGAAAATGCTGACGGATGGAATGCAGGGTCGAATTCTCCAAGGGCAGATTGACAGCCTTGGCGTTATCCAACACGTCCTCGACGTCCTCCGAAGTGATCTCATAGTCGGCGTTGTAAACCCGGTGGAAGCCACGGCTGTTGAAGCTTCGGATGTGGTTGCCGGTGACGCCCACGTAAACGCTGCGAATCTCCGCGTCCGCCATCTGTTCGGCCTCGGCCACGGCATCGCGGACATCCTGTTCAACGTCTTGAGGATTGATGATCTCGCCCTTGCGCACGCCCCGGGAAAGCGACTGACCCACGCCGATGATGTTCAGTTCGCCGGCGGCGTTCTGTTCGGCCACCACAACGCAAATTTTTGAAGTGCCGATTTCGAGTCCGGCAATGATGTTGGTTCGTTCAAACATGTCCAGGGACGCATAATCAAATTATGGCGGCACGCGCCCACACGAAGGCGGTGCAGGAAGGTTTGAGGAACCGTATCCCAAGGCATTGCTGCCGGAGGGGAACCGATTAAAAACCCGCTGCAGAAAATTGTCAACAGGCTTCGGGCAAAAGCGGCGAATTATTGTTACGGACACAGAAACGCGATGGGCGAGCCCTTCGTCATGCGAATGATGGTCGCAATTTCATCGGCCTCCAAGATCCGCAGTTTCCCGGTTTACGAACAATGTGATGGAAAAAAAGGGTAATGGCTTGGTTTGCTGCCAACCTCACATCCCAACCACCCGCGCTACCTTCCGTGCCTTATTTATGACCGCCACCAGTCCCGATCCCGTCAACAACAGCCCAAATCCTGTTGGCTCAGGAACCGGCTCGATTGCGATCGAAATTGGATTGCTCATTCCCGAGTTGACGCCCGCAAAGACGGAGCCTTGCCCAAGGGAATCGAACATGGTGATAGTGGGCGAACCCGAAATTCCATCGTTCAGGACGTATAGAATGCCATTGTCGTAGGCCATTGCCACCGGGACGCTCATATATGAGTTGGCGAAAAGCGAGGGCGTCCCGAAAGCATCATATTTCGTTATGGTGGGGAAACCGGAAATCCCGGCATTCAAGGCATACAGATTTCCGCCGCCGTAAAGGATGGCGACGGATGCGCTCAATCCAGAACTCGTAAAGCCTGAAGACGTTCCATTTCCATCAAACATCGTGATCGTTTCATAACTGCCGGTTTCATTTAACGCGAACAGGTTGCCGCCGCCGGCGGCCAATGAAACCGGATGGCTCATCCCCGAGTTGGCACCGGCGAAGATCGAGCCTTGGCCATCGGAATTGAACATCGAAATTGAAGGAGACCCCGAAACCCCGTCGTTCAACACGTAAAGATTGCCATTGAAATAGGCCAATGCCACGGGGTCACTCATGTATGAATTGGCGAACAGCGATGAATTTCCCGAAGAATCATATTTAATTATTGAGGGAGAACCAGACGCCCCGGCATTTAAGGCGTAGAGGTTCCCACCGCCAAAAGTGATGGCCGCAGGCGCACTCAAGCCTGTGCTTGTGAATCCTGATGAAGATCCGCCGCCATCAAACATCGTTATAGTTTTTATGCCTCCAGGATTATTGAGAACATAAACGGGGGAGGCGAACACCCCGATTTTTAAAAAGGCCAGACAAACCAGGACAACTTGCTTGTAGGGTTTTCCCAAAAGGAAGATTTGCACACGCGCCTGATACATCGCCGGTTGCGCGTTTGCAATCGAAACTTTTAACCCTGAATGAAACCCATGAGGACCTGGGCTGGCCGCATCTAAATGGATGACCGATGAGGCATATATGCCCTTTGGGGCGCTGTGGTGTCCAAACTGCCTTTGACAACCTGGTCGCGATTTGGTTTGCTCTGCTCATTCCATACAGGGCATGACGGACAAAGCCAAATCCACTGCACGGGCGAGGACGCCGAAGGGCGAGCCGTTTGATTTCTGGCCGGATCGTTCGCCGGCCGTCATCTCCAAAAACAACTTCAAATACAAAAGCCTCTCGAACTGGGCGTTCAACATTTCCGTCGGGTGTTCCCATGCTTGCCGATTCTGTTACGTTCCAAGCGCTTCCACACGCAAGCAGGGGCCGAAGCTGATAAACTTCGGCGTGACCGACCCCGACGAGCAGTGGGGTAAATATTCTTTATTGCGGAGGTGGAATGAAAAGAAATTCGTGGCGTCATTGAACCGAGCCGAGAACACACCGATACAAGAGTTGAAGCCCGACGGCAACCGCGCGGTGATGTTTTGTAGTACAACAGATCCTTATCAGGTGTTCAAAGCCAGCACGACCGAGAAGACGACGCTGCTCAATAAGAGCGCAGAGTCGCTCGTGAGGAAGGCACTTGAAACGATTCGTGATCACTCCACGCTGAACGTGAGAATTTTGACGCGCAGCCCGCTGGCTCGAAAGCACTTTGACATGTTCAAAACCTTCGGCGATCGGCTCGTTTTCGGCATGTCGCTCCCGACGCTGAACGACAAGCTCTCCAGAATTTACGAACCCCATGCCCCCGGACCGGCTGCAAGGCTGAAAACACTGCAGGAGGCCAAAGCAGCCGGTCTGCACGTGTTCGTAGCCGTAGCCCCCACGTATCCCGAATGCAATGAGGCTGACCTGCGCGAGACACTGACCGCCATCAAAGAACTGGATCCGATAACGATCTTTCACGAGCCGATCAACATCCGGGCCGAAAACGTGGCACGGATTGAACACCACGCCCGGGAGTTGGGCGTGAACATAAACACAGACGTTTTCAAGACCCGGGGGGCCTGGCGGAGATATTCCTTGGAAGCGCTTCAGTTGATGCAGCGGGTGGCCACGGAATTGGGGCTGGTGGATCATCTGCACCTGTGGCCCGACAAGCAACTCGGGTCCAAGACGCAGTTTCTGGCTTTAAGAAAAGCGCTGAGGGCGAATAATGATCTGACCCGTTTTCAACGGAAGTTGGCCAAGGCTGAGGATGAAAGGTTTTACAATGAAAAATACAAACCGTGGATCGAAGGTTGGTGGAGCCGCATCAGCGAGTGGCCCGGCAAAAAATAATTGGACAACGCCGGCGCCGATTGATGCGCTGGCCCCTACGTCGCCCCTGCAGACGCTGACGCTGGATGAGCAGAAGGAGTTGGCCCGGCTCGAGACCGTCATCCGAAAAGGATGGACGACTTTTATCGAGGTCGGTCACGCATTGATGGAAATCCAGAAAGGCAAGTTGTACCGAGACCGCTATGAGACTTTTGAAGACTACGTCAAGGAGCAGCTGGATATGAGCCGGAGCCACGCCTACAATTTGATCAGCAGCACCGAGGTCTTTGACGATTTGTCTGCCATGGCAGACATTGGGATCAAACCCAGTAACGAGCGGCAGATTCGCAGCCTCATTGCGTTGCCGAAGGACAAAAGGGCCACGGCCTGGAAGGGAGCATTAAAGCTGGCGGGAGGCAAGCCGTTGACCGCCAAAATTGTCCATCAGGCGGCTGCGGAATTCAAGCCGAGGAATGCTGGCAAGCCAGCTAAGACAGCGAAGAAGCCGGCTTTGGCGCCTCGGCTGAACCTGAAGCCAGCGTTCAAGCTGATTGATGACATTGAGAAGCTGGCCAGCAAGGACGAGCGGTTGCTGGCCAAGGTGACGGCGCTGCGGGAATGCTTACAGAGCCTGGGTGGGAAATAGTCGAGCGTCGATCACATTGATATGGTGGCAGCTGGCTCATAGCGACTACAGCAGGTCGTCCGAGCACCCCAGCGCCTTCCGTAACCGCAAGACCGTCGTCACCAGGATGTTCACGTGACCAGCCTCAATCTTCTGGATCGTCCGGATATTGAGATCCACGAACTCGGCCAGCTTCTCCTGGGTGATTTTTCTCTGCATCCGCTCACGGCGGAGATTCGCGCCGAAAGCCCTCAGTTGAGCAGTCTGTTTTGTGTCGAGAGGCATGCGCCCCATTGAGGCGCATTTACCGCTTGACGACCACGGCACAACAAGGCGTATTCTTTGATCACAAAACATCCGCTCAAATGTGCATCGGGCGGCGGGTCAAATTGCGGGATCTGATATGGCGTTGATAAAGATTTTCATTTCGTTGGTTATTGCAGCCGTTGTGGGCGTTGTCGTCAGCTGTTTTTTAACACCCTTTATCGGCCTTCCCGTCTGCATGGTGACATTTTATGCGTTGCTCAAGCGTTGTTAACCCGCAGATCTGAACCACATCAAGAACCTATGCCAAATCTCCCGTCGGTTTCCCGGATCAGGCGTGCGGTCGCCACCCTGATTGACACTGTGTTGGTTTCTTTGATCGTTTACGCGTTCGCTTTCGTTTGCGCGAAGTTTTTTGAAGTGTCGATCGGAAGAACTTCAGTTGAAGCGTTTGCCAGCGATGTGCCCAATCCTTTGCATCAAACGGTCGGCTTGGTCATGAGCGGGTGCGTTCTGTTTATCAGCTGGCTGTATTTCGTTCAACTGGAGGCATCGCGATACCGGGGTACGCCAGGCAAGCTGCTGGCCGGTCTGCAGGTCGTCGACTTCGCCGGCGAACAAATATCGGGCTTCCGCGCCACCCTGAGATTTGTTTTTGGCATACTGCGAGCGGGCTTGATTTGCATGCTGACCATGTTTTCGGCCGCAATGATTTGCGATCCTCTGGCCGGCGACCGATCTGGAAGATTATCTGATTATGGACTCTTTGTTGGTATGGGAGGGGCGCTCGTTACGTTCATATTTCTCTCCGGCAAACGGGGGAGACGGCTGCAGGATATTTTCACGCGCACCAGGGTGACGCGCCGGGGCTGGCACCCAAATGCGCTCAATGCCGATCGCCCTAGCGATAATGCCTCGACCTCAAACACAGTCTTCAACGGTATTTTCATAATCCTATGGGCCGGGGTCCTGATTGTCCCTGCCTATCTCATCTTCTCCGGAGACAACCCAAGCGCCCCGACTGAATCACCGCAAAGCAAACAAAACAGCACGCCTCCACCACAGCATTCCCCGGTCGTTTCCAAACCAAACAAAGATGCCATGAACATTAACTCAACAATCGTCGGTTGGAATATCGGTACCTGCTCCAATACCACCATGGGCGCGACGGCCAACCTGCTGCTCACTGTATACGGGGTGACGGAGACAACGCTGCATGGCGAACTGGAGCTGTCTGGCAATCTGGAAGGCGGCGGCGCGTTTCAGGGGACGATTGACAATGGTCAGGTGAGCTTCGTCACGACGGTTCCCGCGCAACAGGTAGCAATCACATGGAAGGGAATTATTTCAGGCAGCACCTTGTCCGGAACCTACGTAGTGCAATGTGACAATCCCGATATCGCCCCGGCTTTTCGCCATCAAGAAGGAGTCTGGTCCTGCCGATTGGTTAGGCCCCGGGGGGATCCAAACCCGGAGGGAGCGAACTCTGCCTGGGTTTACCATGATGGTACGGAGGAAGGTCCATTCGGCGGGGATGAGTTTGCTCAGCGCCTGACGTCCGGGCAGTGGCCCCCGAACGCCATCGTGGGATTTAATGACCGGACGACCTGGTCAACCGCGACGGCGTGTTTGGAGAAAATCCAAGCCGAAGCCGCCAGTCGGAACTGATGCTGACATGTCGGCAGGTGAAGATTTATGAGGCAGAATCATTATCAGGTCTTGGGGATTTCTGCCGACGTCTCGCCGGTGGTAATCAAACAGGCGTATCGCGTCAAGGCAATGGCCGCGCATCCGGATCGGGGTGGATCGCACGAGGCGATGCTGGCCATCAATGAAGCCTACGAAATCCTCATCAACCCGGAAACCCGGCGGCATCACGATGAGGCGCTAGCAAATCAATATAATCAGGCGGCGCAACAACAAGCTCAGGCTGACGCCACGCGTGCCCAGCAGCACGCCGGACAGTACCCACGGGAATGGACCGAGTTTGAATCCTGGCTGGCGAAGGATTTTTCGGAGGCAATATATGGGAATAATGGGATGTGGCCGACTGTCGAGAACAGTGGCAGTGGCTGTTTATTCATTCTCATCGGTGGTGTCGTAGGCGTGTTTACTGTCATCTTAATTTATTCAGGAACCGGAAGTGAGGAACCCATTGGTCGAGGTATATTTTTTGGCGCTGCTGGCGGCGGATTTATCGGCCAGTGGATTCATAAACAGATTGGGAAGTCCATCCCGAAGCCGATGGTTTCGTCCCGACCTCAGCCTGAAGATGATCAGCCAACACCCGAAGCTGACATGCGGAGCATTGTCAGCTGCCCCAAATGCGGCCAACAGCTGAGGGTGCCATCAGGTGATGTGCGTGTTCGATGCCCGTCCTGCCAGTTTGAATTCAACGGTGCATCACCACAACCGCCCCCACCTTCTGACCAGACCGCATCAAGCTCGTCAACTGGCCGGCCATATGCAGAAAAGACAGAGCGCGAAGCGGGGAGTGATCAAAATGCAGATGCCAACATGTCGGACGACGTTCGACAGTGCCGCCTGGCTGCGGAACAAGGCGATGTCACAGCTCAATTAAAATATGGGATCTGGCTGGCGAGGGGCGATGGTGTGGCGATGAATCAAACGGAGGCAGTCAAGTGGTACCACAAAGCCGCCGAGCAAGGAAACTCTGATGCTCAATACATTTTGTCGCGCTGCTATGGCTTAGGCGATGGCATCAATATAGACGTAACAGAGGCTGTCAGGTGGTGTCGTAAGGCGGCCGAGCAGAATCATGCAGTAGCACAATTTGTTTTGGCCTGTGGCTACTCTGCTGGTGATGGTGTGAGGAAAGATTTATCGGAGGCGACCCGGTTGTATCGCAAATCCGCCGAGCAAGGGGTTGCTCCCGCCCAATATAAGCTGGGTGTGTGCTATGAGAAAGGATCCGGCTTGGAAAAAGATTATATTCAGGCGGTTCAATGGTATCGAAAAGCGGCAGAACAAGATTACATTGATGCGCAGATCAATCTGGCCATTTGTTGTTTTGACGGCTTGGGTGTTCTGCAAGATTACTCTGAGGCAGTAAAATGGTACACAAAAGCGGCGGAGGGAGGGTCTGTTCAGGCGCGCTTCAAATTGGGTTTGATATTTGCCAATGGCAAAGGACGTGAAGATCAAATAAAGAAAATGGATGCCGTTGCAAAAAACGACAAACCGCCTGCTCACGCTACAAAGTCTTTGTCTGCTTGGGGCAGTAGTTTTATGGAGGGGTTCAAAGATGGATGTGATCAATCGGATAGAAGACGTTACGAAAAACGGCTCAACAAAGCCTTGGGCAAAAACCGAGGCCCTCTGATTGGAGTAGAATACGACCCGATCGCCGCATATAAATGGATGAGCATGGCCGCAGTGCAACGGCATGAAGATGCGGTTGAACTGACTGCATATTTAGCTACTTTGATGACCGACGAGCAAATCGCTGAAGCCAAACGTCAGGCCCGAATTATTCTTGAATCTGACAAAGTCACCAGTAATTAAGAATTTTCCAGGCTTGGCAGGATGACTGTGACACACGAAAGAAAAGCCTATGATCTCAAACGAGCGCACACCGCACTACGGCCGGCGACCGTATGAAGGTCAGGTCCATCAGCAGGCGCCCCGGCCTTTTGTCCAGGAAGACACCCTGAAGAATGCCGAGGTTCAAATTGAGCGGAAGTTCTTTACCATTTCGCTGAAGGAAAATCCTCGGGGCAGATTCCTGCGGATCACGGAGGACACCGGCGGCAAGCGGAACACCATCATCGTTCCCACCACCGGCCTAGCCGATTTCAGTAGGATCGTCAGCGAAATGGCAAAGGCGGCGGACGAAATGCCGGCACCGGCCAAAGCGCCGGCGCCGGAGGATGACTCGGATACTTTCGGGAACCGATAGCTTTGCCCAAGGTCACTCCGATTCGCCGTTACCATGGCCGCCACGCGCGTTAACGCGCCATGGCGGCAGAGCAGGCACAATGCATGGTTGGAAAGTCGGAATAGTCGCCAGCTGTGTTTGCCACTCGAATTTCGCCATTTGCTCCACCTCTTTGGCTTCCAGTCTTAACCGGCCTTTGGTACAATTTCAAAGTAGATTCGACCAATAGCCATAGGAGAAAAAGTATGCTGCCCGGCCGCCTTCGCCAGTTGCTAGAAATCATTCCGGCACGCGTCAAATTATATGAACAGACGCGCGACGCCCGGCACATCGATCCGTTTTTCCGACCTGAAATCCTTCAGGCGGCACAGGCCCAAATGGATCCGAGCTTTGGGTGGCAGCTGGCTGTGGCTTACGCGATAGCAAAAGAGCCACTACCGGCCATCGTATCCGAACCGGCGATCCGCGAAGCGTATCAGTATGCGAGTGGTGGTAATTGCAGTGACATTTTTATCGAGGTGCTGGTCCTTCGAGAAGAGCCGATGAAAATAAAGCGCGGGGTGCTCGAGGCTCTCCTGCTAGTGTCTCCTGCGCTTCCGATGGAGAAGGTCGCCGAGCTGACCGGGCTTTCGGTGAAAGCGGTGATGCTCTACGAGGAGTTGTTCTTCGCCGTCCGCCAGCGGTCCGGTGATTTGTGCTTTCTGGCTAGCATTCTTTACCCAGACACGCGGCGCGTCGAATTTGAGCCTGGGTACCTTTCTAAAGTTGACCCCTGCGACCTGCTCAAACGGGCGGCGTGGCGCGGTGGCGTTGACGTGGTCATGGAGTTGCTGGGCAGGGTGACCAGCGGGCACCAGATCACCGATCAAGAGTACGCCAGGGTATTGAAGACCAACATCCTATCCGAGGCGGCGTGGCTGGCTCAGGTCGGCCTGATCCACCAACCTCTGGAGATTTTCAAGCTTGCATCCAAGCTCATGGTCGCGGCTATGAAGGCCTCTGGCCGCGCACAGGGTGGTCACTGGCGCGTTGCAACGGCACCGGGTGCCACGGACGCAGCAAAGTCAGGGTGGTCGGTTCTGGAAGCAGCCCGCGCCCCGTTGACCGAAGCGCGGACGCGCCTTACCAAAGTGCCGCTAGCAAGAAAGTGGTTGAAGTCCTCCCACCGTTCCCACACCTCCCACGCCTCCCGCGAAGGCGAGGCCGCGGTAGCCAGTTTTGAACGACCAACTGCCATCGAGGTTCGAGCGCCGAACCGAATGCGAGCGGCATACGCCATACCGCTCCCTGAGAGCGATGGCGATTCGTTGTTGAAAGATCTGCCGGGAACAGCAAGCCGCACCGCGTGCATTGATGAATGCTTGGTAGGCGTCGTATAATTCTTCGGCCGTGACCGAAGCGCCGCTCTTCCTTTCCAACTGAGCGTATAAAAACATTTGTACGCCTTCCGCTTCATCGATCTGAGCCTCGGCACTCAACTGCTTCATTCGATTGACGAGGGCCTGCACCGGCGCATCGGGCGGATATGGAATATGCGCCGCTTCAGCTTGCTGCTGGAGCCAGTGAACAATCAAATTAGTCAGCTTCGATTTGGTTATCGGCCCTGCCGCATCCGCGCCGCTCGTATAGAACGTGTCGTCCCGCCTAGAATAGGTCAAGTGAAGCAGCTCGACGAAAAACTGCGCCACCGTTTCATGGCATAAATAAACCTGTTTTGTTTCGTCGGCACGGAAAAGTGGGCCATGGACATCGGCGATGCGCTTGAGCATAAATCCCTCGAGAAGGTCATTGGGCCAATTAATGTCATCGAACTTTACGGTGACCACGGTCGATCCTTTGCCGTGAATAGGGAACCCACAAGGATAATACTTGGGGTCCTCCACATCTGCGGCCGGCAAAAGACAGTCGCCGCTAATCCACCAGCAGTGAAGCAGATCGCAGGAGGGTGGCGCCCAACCCTCAATGCGCAGCCAGATAAACACGAAACCATTCCACAACGTCCAGACGGTGCTGGAAGCCCACGCGTTCGCCTTTGCCAATTTTTCGTGGGCGTCGGTATTATCCGTATCGATAACGAGGGCGCAGAGGTTCGATTGTCCTCCACAACGCACGGCGATGATGCCGTTCGGATAAGGTGAGGTTAACCCAATGCGGATCCGGTCAAGGAAGAAGCCCAGTGGATTCAAATCATTGGGGGCGATCCGGATTTCTTCCGCCGCGCCAAATATTTCGGACGCTCTGACGAGAAGGGCATCGCGTAATCTCACCGGGTCGTAGGACTCGGGATCGCATGACTTCGCACCATGGTCTCCGGAAAGGATTACCGGCGGCGACGCGCTGGCATTCGTATCGACCGAACCCGGGGTCAGAATGGAGGGGGTGTTTTCCTGGTTGGCCGTGGGGTCCGGGGAAGGAGTTGATGTGAAATTAATGTCCATAAAAAATGTCAGTTTGCGTTGTTTTCGAGTGCAGAATATTTATTCGGGTATAATGCCTTTAGCTGCTGGACGATTAAATCTGCGCGAAGCCGTATGCACGTGACACGCTGCCCACGCGTGAAAACCTCCTTAATTTCCAGGACGCCTTGGGCGTTCAAAAATGATTCCGCCATCTGGATGGCATCCGGCGAAATACGCTCCAGCCAGTCGTCGGCATATGTCCAAGGCTCGACGAGGTGGAGAAAGCATTCCTGATCGAATTTTTCTCGTTGGTGACGAAAGGACCAGTCGCGCCGCAGCTCAAACAGGCAAAAAAACACATCCAAGCCAGCAACCAGGTCTTTCAAACGAGGGTCGCTCTCTGAATCGGCGGTGGCTGGACCGGACTCTTGATGCAGCAACGCCAATACCAGATCCGTCTCCCATGCGGCGCGATCGTCCAGATCCAAAAGGAATATAAGTGACTGCAATATTTCCTGACGGTCTTGATGCACATAAGCGCACTGGGCCGGGGCAACGGCCGCGCGTAAATCCCCTTTGGCGTTGAGCCGTCGTACGATTGGACTGCTGAACTGGTTAGCGGGTGGTTCGGCCGGCGTAAAAACTTTTCGGCCCAGCACAGTTAAGGCTTTGGTACGTAAAGTATACATCGGCAGTCGGTATTCAGGGAAACGTATTACAAATGCTTCGTCGAAGGCCTCGCGGACGCGATTCATCGCTTTTGTTAAGGTTTCCAGTTCGATGAGGGACAGCCCTTCCGGCGTGGGGAGAAGACTTTCGGCCTGATTTAGCCGTTGATCGACCCGGATCAAATCGTCAAGCAGTTGAGAGAAAGTTGTATTTTCATCGGTGATAAGGCCGCAGGTTTTGAAAACTTGCCGCAACTTTTCCGTGCCGGCGGCAATGGATTCGGCCATTGCTCGTAGGAGCTGCGTGTTGCTGGGGCTAGTAATTGTCCGCGCCGCCGCAATGCTGACGACAATGCCAAGTTTGGCGCGCGCAAGTTCGAACATCATAGTTTGAAAAAGGGCAGGAGTGATCGTTTGTGTGGTTTCGGTTAAGTTCATGGCGTGGAGCTTGCCAGCCGTAGAAGGCGCCGTACCGTTCGGTTTTGATGTACCGGGGCTTGGCTTGCTCTCCAAATCGCACATGACCCGGCCAGATATTTCACGCGGAAATGGGAGGCTTGCTGGCGACGCAGAAGACTC
Organism: uncultured Verrucomicrobia subdivision 3 bacterium; assembly: GCA_903917705.1. GTDB lineage: Bacteria > Verrucomicrobiota > Verrucomicrobiia > Limisphaerales > UBA11358 > UBA11358. Next base: position 15,187 of record CAIXBQ010000078.1, read on the forward strand.
GACAGCGGGAGTGGCGGCTGTCGCTCCCAAGCCGCCGCCCACCGCGATCGGCGCGGCGGGCGGAGCAGACACAGTTATAGTTTTGGTTTGGTTCACATCGCCGGGCGCTGAAGCCTGCGAAGCCGTCGGGTAAGGGTTGGGTTGCATAAAAATTAGTTGCAGGTGGTTTCGGTGCATTCACCCACGAGGTCGAGGGAGAGACCCATGCCGCCTTCGCGATGCGGCATGGCCTTCAGAATTTGCAGCAGGGCCCCCGGATGAAATTTCAATCCAAACTTCTCCATGTCCGTCTTGGGTTTGTGGTCCACCACGACAGCCCCACACTTTTCGAGCCGGGTCAGCATGTAGTCCATACCCGCCGGGGAATTAACGTTGATGCCCCTGCAGCCGATGGCCATGATCAGATCCTCGGCTGCCGTGGAATCGAGCATGAAAAGTAGATCCAACTCCAGCGCGGCCTCGCGGTCCTCTGGAGGCGCGCCGGGCTCGATAAACATGCCGATCATACCTTGGAGTATGATCGCCGGGGTAGTTGTTGAGTCCAATTCGTTGGACGTTTCCGGCGCCAATGGCGCGTTTTTGATTTGAGTCATATTGTTTTTGTTCCTTTCGTTTGCTCCTGCAGGCCGCTCGGGAACTCCCGGTCGTTGGCCGGAATAACGACCAATAATATTTACCCGCAGAAATTGATTCATTCCCCTACACGAGCGCCAACCAAGGTCAGCGACGATCTTGGCGCGATTCCATACCGTTCGAAACAGCCAGCGGCTCAGGGCCGCTTGGCTGCGAAATACAATCATCTCAATATTTTCAAACGGTCTCCGACCTAGTGAATCGGCAGTGGTTGAAAAATATTCTGGTGCTATTTTCTTTTTCATGGCAGATGCGTGTGGACGACTAGGTTTAGTTTTCGCTGGGGGAGCGAAGAAAAGCCGCTAATTCCGTTTTGGAAAAAAACACAGCTTTGCCTCGCCGATAAAACGGCAAGCCGGCGCGATTGAGCGCTCTCAAAGTATTCGAGCACAAATCTACGTGCTGTTTTGATTTGGAAAGGCGGACGAGATCAAACCCCGTCAGCTGCGGGGTTTGGGTTGTAATAAACGTATTCGCATTCATGTGAATATTTTTGCACAGGTGGCTCCTGGAAATGGGGGGGGAAATTTTGCAACCCGCGGTGGTCGCGGATGGCGCTGGCACTGATGCGAGCATTGGGTGCACCTCCAAATCCATATTTGGGCGCAGAACGCGCAGCTTGCCGCCAGCACGCTCAGGATGTCCGCCACCTTGATGGGCGGAACATGTGGGTTGGGTCGGAATGGTCATACCAGCGCCCCCTGCCGATTGTTGGATTTGGTGGTAGAACGCCGTTTAACGTGCCAGCACAGCGCATTGTTGTCGGCAGACCAGTTCGCGCCGGACACCCCGGACGCGCTGTCCCCACTTGGTTCGGTAATAATTTTTAGGGCCAGCCCCTTCCAGCCCCGTTGCGTCTTGTGACTGCCATCCAGAATATCGTGTCGCTGAGTAACCCCGAACTGGCGCACTACCACGTCAGAGATAATTGAGCTAAATTTGTTCCGGGATAAGGCATTCCAACCGCGCGGCGTGCAGAAATTGACGTAGGCCGCGTAGCAGTCCGGCGCGGTCAGTTGCCCGTTTTCATCCCGGACCAAGCACTCGCGGATGAACACGGAGTGGGCATCGGATTCAAGCAGAAGGTTGTCCACATGCATCTGGTGGTGCTGGTCAACTCGCAACTGCCACCCGTCAGCACGAAGTTTATCCAGCCCCTTCAGCATCCAGTTCAGTACGCCGCTGGCCTCTTGCGCAAGAATCAGCTTGTCCAAGTTAGCAATGACGTGCTGTGGTTTTGGCTTGTTGTATTCCACGACCACCAGCCGGCGGCGCCAGGCCTCCTGATCGCCCTCGAGGTGAACTGTCAGGCGAGAATTGCAAGTGACCACGACGTTGAACTTGCAAATGACCACCGGGGTCTCGTTGGAGTTTTTAAATTCCAGCGTAACAGGGTCGGCACCTGTCAGGCTTTTCAATACGGACGCGCCGCGCTGGTTCAGAAAATCTTCCCGCACATCAGCGCCGTACAGCAGCGTCTTGCCAAGGAATCGGCCAAGTTCAAATCGTTCCCCAAGGAGCTGGGCTCGAAGCGATCCAAGATTATTATCACCGATGACACCGGAGAGGACGCGGATAAAGGTGCCTTTGCCACCACCAGCCGTCCCGGTCAGGATCAACATCTTCTGCGCAATATTTTCACCAATGAGTGCAAGGCCGCACCACCGTTGCACTAGGTCAATGTCTCCTTCATCCAGGGCCTGCCGCATAAGCGTATTAAGGAACATTGGGCACTCGGCTGTTGGATCGAAGGAAACAGCCAGCTTGTTTCGGCGCCGATGGTCTGGACTGAACGGAAGAAGCGCCCGATCTTCCAGCCGCAGCATCCCGTTGCCGCAGGGAATGAGCTCAGTTAGCTTGTTGGCAAAATAATCATGTGGAACTTCCAGGACGCCGCGCGCGCGCTTGAATACGCCACTCAAGCTTGCAGTATCCCGAAACCGGAATGCCATGGATTTGGTGTCGCACTCTTCACCACAGTCCCGCGCTGATGCCAGGAGCAATTTGCTGAGGCCAGCCTGTAACGCGGGCTCGCGCCGGTGGACATAAATGCCGTCGACGGGCGTGTAGGTGTAAAACTTATCCTCGGTAGGAATGAATACGGTCGGCGCATCGGGTGTGCCGTTTACGCCAAGAGTGGCCGCGAGGAAATCTTCGTTGAGGTCTCGGACGGTGACGGAACCATTTTTTTCGAACTTTTCGAGCACGGCATCACCATATTGATCAGTCAGCTTGGGATATTTTCCGTGGAACCAAGTGGCTGGGGTGCGTCCGGGCTGTCCGGGATCAGGTTGTTCCGGACCGTCGGCAGCTGATTGTTCGCCGGATGGAGTGTCGGAATGGTGTCCGAACTGTCCGGCGGCGGCCGTGGAGGCAGGGTCAATGACCGGAGTCGCCGCAATGATGGTGTTGAATTCCTCGGCCGTGCCGCCCGCCGCGAACCAATCTGAGGCGTCTTTGACCGATGTACTCCCACGGTCTGGAAGTTCGATGACGCGGATGGTCTTGGCTATGCCGTTCAGGCCTTTCGAAACCAACTTCGCGTGCTTACGCCCGGCCTGATCCTTGTCAACAATGACCACCACATCGGCACCGCGAAGAAACTCGGTATACTCGGCACGCCACTTTCCTGCCCCTAGGGGATTACAGGTCGCAGCTGTGCCATGTTCGACCAGTGTGTCGACGTCTTTTTCCCCTTCGGCCAGGTAAATTGTTCTCCCTTGCTTAACGGCATCAATCACCTCCGGGAAGCGATAAAGCACCCGACGGACCCCTTGAAGATTCCAGATCCATTCTCCTCTACCGTCCGGTCTGCGCTGGCTAAAATCCTTGGGTTCGTGGCGGCAAGCCTGAAAAAGCAGTGTCCCCGACTCGTTGCAATAGTCGTAGGTTTTTACTACTGGCCCACGATTACGCTTGCGCGGTTTATTCGCGGGAAACAAATCGGCTTTCGTCAAGTTCAGCGCTGCGAGGATCGATTCAAAATCACATCCGGCGTGGCAATGAAGTAGTACTCGGCCGTCATCGCCCAAGCCGATAGACAAACTGGGGTTGTTATCGTCGTGGGCCGGGCACAACGACGACCAGCCGTCGCCCGCCTTCCGCGGTGCGAGGTCTTTTTCGTCGAGCCGCTCGAGAATTTTATTTAAGAGCGGCGAATTACCGGCAGTGGACCCTGCGACAGACGAACCATTCTGATTTTGTTTGAACGTATTTGCAATCATGCGAACAGGGTCGCATGACTGCATTTACGAAATGGGGGGTGGAATTTTGAAGTCTAGCTTTGCCTCGGGAGATTTTTGAAGTCCTTAAAGCCACCGTCGGCTTTTCCCCAAAACCACTCATGATCGACCAAACCATCAATGAACAACGCTACCTGGAACATTGCCGGATAAACAGCTTTCTCGTCTCCCCTTGGCCGCCCTATTCTAAAACTCCCAACCCGACTTATTTTTAACCCGATTTTTTTGCAGTGCTTCTTGAGTTCCTTAATAAATTCAATCAATTTTTGGATTGATGAATCAGACTCATATTTTTCAGCAGCAACCCGCTGGACATCCCGATAACTCCAACCGTATTCCAATACAAGTGGCCACAGTTCAATCAACCAACTTGCAAATTCAAGATTGGCTGGGGTCGTCCTGCGCTTTTTTGCATTTTTGCGGTACATTTTTCTCGTTTCCTTGGTCGAATTAACTTCGTCCAACAAATCAGCAACCCGGTTTTCTGGCAACTCCTCAAGGTTTTTCAAGATTCCCAAATGTGCTGCCTCCTTCATTTTTCCGGTCATTTCACGGTGATCAATAGATTGAGACCCCAAATAATGATCCAGTGACCGCATCGCATACTCATGCCATTGATTAAATCGCGACAGCCAATATCCGTATCCTTCGTTAGCATGGTCGAACCAGTTCAACATATTGTTGCCCAAGGTGACGGCGGCCCAGTTCTCAAATTGTTGAGCACCCTTTGGAAAATATTTGGCCTGCAGCTTCGCTCGGAATAGCCGTTCAAAAAGTGTCCTTTCAAACGCGACGGAATAAGCGCTAAGCGCGCTGAGCCAGCCAACACTTTCATTATTATTGATCGCCTCGTTGTAGAGAATTCCTCTGCAAATGATTGGAATATGAATCGCCCGCAAAAGGAATAATGCCTGGAGCGGATCGGGCATACCCTCAAACAGATTCGGCCTGGCAGTATGGATGATCTGCATCATCTTTAGCTCAACTTCGTTTTCCGCAAACGGCATGAGCTTGTCAATCGCGATGCCCGCCGTAGTCTGTGCCCTCGCAATCTGCAACCACCCCGTGCTGGTGAGTATGCGACCGTTCCCACGAGCAATCCACAGCGCGCCGGTTTTGATGGCCGGTTTCAAACAAGGAGTTGCCTCTCGGGACGCGAGAAGCTGATCCACTAGTGTCGTTGAAGAAGCAAGTGTCGCCTTCAGCGGGGTTTTGGTTGGCGTTTGTTTGAAAGTTTTCTTTTGTTTTTTTGCTTTTTTGGCCATGGATTCACTCCGGGTAAATTGTTTATGGCGGCTGTAAGGACATTTTCTGGCACGTGCGTGTACAGGTCGGACACGGCGTCGCTGGAATGCCCAGCCAACTCCTTTGCCGTCGCTTGCGTAGCGCCAGAAATCTTGAGTAGAGAAACGAACGTGTGGCGCAAGCAGTGGAACGAAATTGGATTTACACGACGCCTTTTGGTTATGTCTGAGCCGCCTTTTTTAGCTTGATGCGAACGTGGAAGTACAAGCCCTGCTGGCAATAGCACATTTTCATAAAAATCATTTGAAAACCCGCCAGCACCTTGAGATGCGTAGCGTTTGGCCTCATCTGGCCAGATTGGATCGCCGTGCTTGGTCGCCCCAGCCTTAATTGATAATTGCCTGAGAAAAGATCCCAACTCCTCGCGCAGAGGAATAGCGATTGTCTTCCCAGTTTTTGATTGAACAAGACGTATTTGATTCTGGGAAAAGTCCACCGCGCCCCACGGCAAACAGATCAGATCTCCCATACGCTGCCCACTGTAAAAACCTGCTAAAACCATGTATCGCCAAAAATCATCCGGACACTTTCCGTAAAGTAATTTCAGCTCTTTCAAGGTGAACGCCCGACGAACAGCCTTGCTGTCCTTTGTCAGTTTCAATGCCCGAGACGACGGAACAGGTGAAAAGGGAAGCGCTTGGTTATCGACAGCGTGGTTAAAACAGGCGGATAGAACCTTGCGCGCCAGGTTTGCAGTGGCTGTGCTCGTGTCGGCGCGTTTTTTTCGCAAGTACGCCCCGATGGTCTCCGACTGAACATCACGCAGTAGTGGCGCGGTTTCAGTTGCATTAATAAAGACGCACAACTCCTCCAACGTTGCACGGTACTTCTCCAACGTCACTTCTGATAAATCCCTGCACTCCAACAGCCATTGTCGGGTGAATGCCCGCAATGTTAATGAACAACCTGATAATTGCTTCCGTGTTAGAAGCGACACAAATTCGTCTGTCAAACTCCCTGCCTTGTGCGCGTGGTCAACAGCCTTGAGCTTGGAAAGCTCTTGTTCTGCCAGGCTGCGATCGCTGGTTTTGGTTGAACGAAGAATCTGACGATCATTCAGCCGGTATCCTATCCACCAGAATTCAGATCCACTTCTTTTGTAAAGCCATGCCATACTGAAAATATATACTGTATGTAAATGTATGCAATCATTAAGAATCACTACCGTTCATGGAGGCGTATAACAGGTATTTCGAGGAATAATGAACCATAGTGAACATCACGATGCTACCGTGGGTTCGAATCCCACCCCTTCCGCCATTGTTTTGTGGCATTTATTGATGGTGCTTGACTTTTGGGGACAGATTGGGGACATTATTGCGTATGAAAACGCAATCGTCGCCCAGCCCCGGAAAGCCGCTCGTCACCAAGCGCGGCAACGTCACGGTCAAGATTTACGCCGGTAAGAACCGCGTCAACGGGACAAACTACCACCAATTCACCCTCGCCTACTACGACGGCACGAAGCGGGTCAAGAAACGCTTCTCGGACTTGGAGGAAGCCAAGCAGGAAGCCGAACTCGCCGCGACCAAGCTCGCCAACGGTGAAGGCCAGGTGCTTCGCCTAACGTCACTGGATCGGGCAAACTACCTGCAAGCTCTCGACACCCTGCGTCCGCTCGGTCGCCAGTTGAATCTCGCCGTGGCCGAATACGCCGAGGTGATGAAGCTCTTGCCGCCGGGCGTGTCACTCCGCGAAGCCGTCACCGATTTTGTCCGCCGCAACCACACCGTCCGCGAATCCCGCACCTTGCCGCAACTCGTTGCCGAATACATCGCGGCCAAGGAGAAGGCGTCCAAGAGCGAAGCCCATCTGCGCGACATCCGCCTGCGTATGACACGGTTTGGCAACTTGTTTCAAATCCCGGTCGCCCATGTCACCGGCAAGATGCTGCAAACGTGGCTCGACGGCCTGACCACCAGCAACCGCACCAAGCTCAACGAACTCCGCCATGTCAGCGCCCTGCTGCATTTCGCCGTGCGCCGCAAATACGCCCCGCGCGACCTGCTCGACGAAATCGAAGCGGTGGAACGCCCCGAAGTCACGGCCAGCCCCACGCTGATTTTCACGCCTGCCGAACTGCGCGAACTATTCGCCACCGCTCCGGCCTCGCTGATTCCGTGGCTGATTTTTGGCGGGTTCTGCGGTCTGCGGAGCGCGGAAATTCTCCGGCTCGATTGGCGCGACGTGAATCTCAAGCGCCGTTTTGTCGAAGTCACCGCCGACAACGCCAAGACCGCGCAACGCCGCCTCGTGCCGCTGTCTGACGCCGCCGTTGCTTGGCTGCAACCGCGCGCCAAGGATGAAGGCCACGTCGTTGTCCGTTCGGGTGACAAGGGCGTTTATTACGACCTTACCGCCGCCGTGAATCAGGCCCGCACCATCGCCGGCATCAAAACCAAGTTCAAATGGAAGCGCAATGGGCTGCGTCATTCCTTTTGCAGTTACCGCCTCGCCGTCACCCAGGACGCCGCGAAAACTTCGCTCGAAGCTGGTAATAGTCCGCAGATGATCTTCCGGCACTACCGCGAACTCACCACCGAGGACGAGGCGAAAGAATGGTTTGGTGTCATGCCGCCCAAGTCATCCGCGACCGTGCCGACTGTCACGGTGACGGCATCGAGCGATGCAAAAGTCGCTGGTATCCGTCGCGAAGCTGGCGACGCATGGACAATCCAGCGGAACTGAAATGCCGTCTCCATTCGGTATTTTTACCTAGGACAAGCCTTACTCCTCATCAAAATGAGGTTTTTGCGCCCGTGCAATGTCCGCGCGTTGACCGGGCACAAGCCGCGCAAAATCCGCGCCAATGTCCGCGTTGTCGTCCTGTCCGTATCCAGTCCGCGACCGTGTCCAGTCCGAAAGCCGTCCGCAGCCGCGCCGTGACCGTGGCCGCGTCCAGTCCGCGTCCGAGTCCCGCCCGCAGTCAGTCCGTGATCGTGTCCAGTCCACGACCGCAGCCGCAACCACGAATTGTCCGCACCGGCAATCAGTCCACGACCAATCCGGGGACATGACGCACGGTAGCCATTCGATTTCAAACCGCGACGGTCAGCCAGACATTTCCTGAACAGCCGCGCCAAAATGATTCAAGCCGTGTCCACCGCGCGGTTTTGCCCAAGTCCATCTCTGATCTCGACGCCAGCCGGCTCGACCTCAAATCTCACAGTTTTATCCAAGGCACGCGTTACCCCTTACCAAGCTAATTTTTTCCGTCCGCGAATTGATCGCGGTTCAGACGCGGAATCGCCGCGCAAGAGCCTCATCCGGCGTCCGCGTTCAGTCCGCGACCAAGTCCGGGGACATGACGCGCGGAAGCCGGTTCGATTGTGTGGCGTCGGCGGTCGCGTCAATCTCTTGCTCGCCCCTTCACCCTGCTGCGCTCCAAATTGACCCGCCCGCCCGCCGCCGGGATTTTGCACATAGGCTTCCGGCGCGTGAATCTTTGGCGTCACCGAACCAATCCATCATGTGCGCGTCGCACACCTTCATCCGGCGACGCCGTGACAGAATCCGGCTAAAAAATGAGGTGCTAACATGGACGCCGAATCATCAGGATTTTTCACCATACCGGATTACGAAACCAAGTCGCAAGTGGCGTGGCGTTTGAACGTCAGCCGGCGGACGATTGACAATCTCATGCGGCAGCGTCGCCTGCCGTTCATCAAACTCACGTCGAAGATCGTCCGTTTCCCCAAAGCCGAAGTGGACGCCTATCTCGCCAGGCATCTGCGCATCAATGCTTGCGGTGAGGAAAATTGAAAGCACGTTGCCAACGGCACAGACACGCACGGTTGCGAAATTTTTACCTTTGGGCATCCTTTCATGTCGGATGAAGTCATCGAACAAACGAACACCTGAAAAACAAACTCCGTCGGCGATTTGCCACAGACTCTTGCGGCGTATTGATGCGGCAAAATTCCCCGGAGACGCCAAGAATTTTACCCTAGCCGAAATAACCGACGCTGGCCTGACAAAAGAATACGAAAACAACCGCGACAAGGGCTGGCCGGATATTCTTTTCAAAACGCTGGTGCTTCTAGCTGTGCAAAATAATCGGCTGCGCGAGCAATGTCATCGCCTTGAGCAGCAGATCGAGGAGCAACAGCCTTTTTATTCGCCCATCCGTGATGAAGGTCGAAATGAACCTGATCCCGTCAAGTTGGCGGAAATCAATCGTCGAGCCAAGGCAGATGAGGCGCGAGTGGCAAAAATGCGAGCAGAGAAGAAAAAGTTAAAGGAAGATTCCTGGAAACAATTTCTGGAAGCCTTCAGTCGCAGACCGTGGACAAATAGAGATAAATCCCGTCGCGTCCATCGTCCGGTTTTTTGGCACGAGCCAATGACCATCAACGACTATCACGATGCCACTGGCATTAGTCGGCGGACACTTCACAACATTTTGAAGCGGCTTCAAGCCAAACCCGTCACCGGTCGGAAAAATCCAAACGAACCAGCGACATACGGGCCGGATACAAATTATGCGGTTCTATCTCTGTGGCTCACCAAATACGTCAAGAAACCAGAGCACCGCCGCGCCTGGCTTGTGCAGACATTGCTGAAAACAGTCCATGAAGCCCCCGATTTTCTGAAGGCTCTAGCCCCGGCGTTGAAACCTGTGTTTATCTCTCTCGGCATTGGCGACATCGCAAATGCGGCGGAATTCTGGAATTATTTTAGTCTGTGCGACAGCGAGTTGTATCCTCGATTGCCTGAAAGTTCTTTTTCTGATCCATTCACGTCCGCTCTTATGTCCGTGGGAAAATCTGGCTAATAACTAGCCTTTCTTCACTTTTTTGGGCTGTTTCCGTGGGAAAACTGCTGCTGATTCTTTAATCAAAACCAGTAGCAACAGATAGTCGCACCAGCGCGAAGCTGCAACCAAGCGAAGCGCGTTGGATAACCAGTTGGAACTGGTGAAGCAATTAACACGCATCCAACGCACCGCACTTGCAGCACCGCGTTGAAAATATGCTTGAAATCGAAAATCCCGCCCCCGGCTCGGCGGCACAAATCGAGCCGGAACTGTTGACGAAGGCGGAGGCCGCGCACCTCCTCGGAGTTTCAATTCGCACCATTGACAACATGATGCGCCAGCGACGGATTAGCTTCGTCAAACTTACTGAAAAAATGGTGCGGTTTCCCCGCCGGGAAATTCTCCGGCACATCCGGGAAAACCTGACCGTTCACGCTCAAGGATTGGAGGTGAGATAATTTTATGACTCAAGCCTACGATCCCAAGGATTGTCCAATGCCGCTGGATTTTTTCCTCCGGCGCTATGGTATCTCGCGGACGACCGCATGGCGCTGGCGCAAGAACGGCCTACCCACGCTCCAAGTCGGCGCGAAAATCTTCTGCCGTGAATCGGAGTTTGTTCGTTTCATGGAAACAAAGACCGCCATGAATCAACCGGGAGGCGCACAGTGAACCAAGACTTGCTCGCGCAGGCCAAGCAACGTCTGCCGTTGTCCCCGCTGATGGCGCAACTCGGCTTCGGCGACCGCGCTAAAAAATCCGCGCGGTGTCCGTTTCACGAAGATTCATCCGCCAGCTTCAGTCTCTATGTCGGCGACGATGGCGAGGAACGCTGGAAATGTTTTGCCGGCTGCGGCCAGGGCGACGCCATTGATTTTCTCGCCAAGCATCGCGGCTTGAGCAACGCCGACGCCTGCCGGGAGTTTATCAAGCTGGCCGGCGTTACGCCGCCGCCAGCGCCGCCGTCGAGTTCCGATCCGTCTCCATCCGTTCAACCACCGTTCGACTGGCAATCGTGCGTCGCCGCGCTGACGCCCGAACATCGCGCCAATCTCGCCAAGTGGCGCGGCTACGCGCCAAAGTTTGTCGAATGGTTGCACGCGGAAAATCTCGTCGGCCTGTTCGACGGCGAGCGCATTGCATTTCCTGTCCACGACGCCGGGCGCAACGTCATCGGCTGTCATTACCGGCTCAAAGAAGATGGCTCCTGGCGCTACCATCCCACCGGCACGCGCACCGCGCCGTTTATCATCGGCGACCTTGCGACCGCCAAAACCATTTTTGTTTTCGAGTCGCAATGGGATTTGCTGGCCGTGGTGGATTGTCTGCAACGTCACATTCAACCGCTGGCCGACACCGCCGCCGTCGCCACGCGCGGTGCGGGCAACGCGCGCTTGCTCGCGGGCCTGTGCGCCCCGGATGCCGTCGTCTATGCGTTCGGACAGAATGACGAGGCTGGCGCGAAGTGGCTTGCCGCCGTCGCCGCCAATTCAGGGCGCAAGACGTTTCATGTCGTCACGCCAGCGCCGCACAAGGATGCGAACGACTGGACACGCGCGGGCGCAACCCGCCCGGAAATCGAAGCTGCCGTCGCCGCCGCGCAACCTGTCGCCGTTTTAACCGCGCCCGATCTTCACGCTGCGCCGCCGAAAAATGTTTCAAAACCGGCCATCACGTTGCCCGATGAAACCGACGAGCCGGAAGCCGCGCCGTTTCCCTTGGACGCCCTGCCGCCGGCAATGGCAACCATCATCGCCGCCGTGTCCCGAACCGAGCGCGTCCCGCTGGCGCTGCCTGCCGTGTGCGCGCTGGGTGTGGTGTCCGCCGCCATTGGTGCGGGCTTGGAAGCCACCAGCGGCCCGAACCGCGTCACCCGCGCCAATCTCTATTTGCTCGCCAGCGCGGAGTCCGGCAGCGGCAAATCCGAGACGTTCCGCCTCATCGCCGCGCCGCTCGTGGATCACCAGACACGCCTGCTCGAAACTTGGAAACTGAAAACCTCGCCGCAGCTTCAATCCGAAATCCGCGTGCTCGACAAGGAAATCGCCGCCCTCGAACGCAAGGCCGCAAAGTCTGGCGACCCAATGGAGCGCGAGCGGTTGCGCGGCGGATTGGAATACAAACTCGCCCGCAAAGATGAAATGACCGCCCGCGCCGCGATGCCTTGCATCATCGCCCAGGACGTGACGACGGAGCGCCTTGCCGTCCTGATGCGCGATAACCGCGAAGTGGTGTTTTCCTCCAGTCCAGACGCCCGGAAGCTCGTGGATAATTTGATGGGCCGCTACAATCCCGGCAAGACGACCGACGAATCGCTTTATCTACAGGCTTACTCCGGCGATTTTGTCCGCGTTGACCGTCAGGGTCGTGATGCCGTCGTCCTGAACCGGCCTTGCCTCGCGTTGTGTTGGTTCGTCCAGCCCGATCTGCTGGCGACGATGCTCGACGAGCAAAGCCTGTCCGTCAGCGGCTTCCTGCCCCGCCTGCTGGTCTGCCACACCAACGCCGCGCCACGCCGCATCGAAGGTGAGGCGCAAATCCTTTCCGAATCCGTGCGCAGCGAGTGGACGCAACTCGTCGGCGATCTGCTCGCCACCTTCCACGCCGCCGACAAGCCGCACGGCATCACGCCGACACCGGCAGCGGTCGCGGTTTTTAACGATTTCCACAATCGCATTGTTGACCGCCGCGCCGTTGATCTCGCCGACGTGGGCGCGTTCGCCGCGCGCTACGCGGAAAACGCCTGGCGGCTCGCGGTCGTGCTTCATGCGGCACAATGGGCTGGCGACGCCGGCAGCGAATCACTAACCGCCGAAACCGCCGCCAATGCCGTCCGGGTGGTCGAGTGGTTTGCGGCGTCGCAACTCGACATCCTCGCCAAAGGCCGTCACACCGCCGCCGCCAAGGTGCAGGATGAAGTCCTTGAACTGCTCGAATCTAACCGCCAGCGCAAATCCCAGGACTTCACCACGGCGCGCGAAGTCCACCGCGCTCGTATCACAGCCACGGCGGACGCTGCCAAGGCGCTGCTGGCGCGGATGGAAGCCGACGGCCTACTCGTCGCCGAGGACATCACCCCGGCGCTGGGCCATAATTCCAAGGCGGTGCATGATGCTTATGCGCGAAATGCGCAGGTGGTTTGTCCTGCCATTGACGAGTGCAACCAATGGAACACGCGGCTGGGCCCCGTGGACGACCGGAATTAACCGGCCAGGGGCAGCGTGGTGGCGGGACGGTCGGGCGTGGAACCGGGAAACCGGTTTTTCTTGCCCGCGTTTTTCTTGTGCCAATGTTGATAGATCGTGGCGGAAACTCGTCCCAGCCAGTTGCGGTCCTTCACCTGTTCTAAAAGGTCGGCGGTGGCGAAATATTTGATGCCATTCGCCGGCGGATTCCCCAGCGGCTTGAGCAGTCTGGCCGCGACCAGCGTCGGAATGTCATGCACCTGGCAATTGATCACCCACGCTGCCTGCTCCGTCGTAAGGCGGAAAGGCAATTGACCAAGTAGATTCAAAAATCGTTGTTGCTCGTCTTTCATACGCCGCCAGGTTTTCCAGAAGTATCCGGCGGCACAACCGGTGCAGAAGGCGTAACGATGGCAGCCTCGGCCGCGTCCACCAGCCCGCGAAGCTGTCCGTGCCGGTGGGCAAAGAACCAGACCCCCACGGCGGCGCCAACGCCGCCAAGGATCAACAGCTCATTCCCGACGATCAGCGACGGCAAAATCATCAAACAAATGCCGCCGACCAGAATCGCCATGCTCGTCGTCACGCTGCCGAGGATGAGTTTCAGCGGCGGATAAAAGATCGAGGCCAGGCCGAACAAGAACATGGCCACGCCCACCCACACGATGCCCTTGAGGCTCGCCAGCTTCGCGCTCAATTCGCGCGCCGTGTCCTTTTGAGCCGCGCCTAACTCCGTTTTCGCGCGGGTCTCTTCATGCTCCACGACAGCCATTGGCGCGCTCACCACCACCGCCTGGACGTTCGTCACGGCCGCGCCCGCGCCGTCCGCAGTGACATGCGACTCCACGAGCCGCGAACCTGCCGGCACCGTGTAAGTCTTGGTGCGAACCGTCTCCTGATCCTGCCGCGACGGTTGAGCAGGGTTGTCCCCCTGAGTGACCGACTGCTCAATCCCCTGGGAAGGCTTGTTCAGGGTCGTGGCCTTGCCGCCCTTCAAAGGCGCGATGGCGCAACCGGCGAACAAAGCCGCCATCGCCAGCGCGGCCACCGCCGGCAGAACCTTCCTGGTCCGGCCGGTTTTCTCCGGCCGGCCGTTGAGCTTGGCCGTCATGCTTTCAGCATCGGCTTGCGAACAACCGACGCACAACAACTTGGCGAGGCCATTGGCCCCGGCGACCATGACGCCCCAGGTATGTTCCGTGGCCCAGCGCGTCCCGACATTGATAGCTGCGTATGTTTTCATTTTGATTCACCTTTCGTGTGTTGTTCAAACAGGATGCTGATGCGGTCCACCGTCCGCGCCAGCACCGCCTGATTTTCGGCGAGTGTCGCCAAACTCTTTTTCAAATCACGCCGCTCCTCGATGGCGTAATTCTCCTGCATCTCGACGGCCGCCAGCCGCTTGTCGAGGCTCACCCACAAGCCGATGACCGCCGCCGCAATCGTGATCAATTGCAGGATGTTCCCCAGCGTGATCTCCGGAATGAACCGGAACTTTTTCGGAACCGCAGTTGTGATTTGTTCACTCATAAAAAATTAGCGACTAACAACGCACCAATCGCACCGTCCCGCTCTTGGCACTGATTTGGGACCCGTATTTCGCCAGCATTACCAGCGCGATCTGGGATAACACCGCCGGCTTGTCGGTCTTGTCGTAACCCGTTTGCTTGCCGCCATCGTTGTAATACTTGAGCCCTTCACCCGGCGGCGCGATGGTCCGGTCCGCAATCAAAAGCTCGCGCGCCATTTCGCAAGTCGCCTGGACAACCGCCTTCGGCACGCTGTCATAAGGCACATAATCCGACGGAATCTGCACCAGGACAGAGAGCGGGATGTCGTTGGCGTCCGGATCCGGGCACTTCGCGCGCGGCCATTGCAAACCCTGCATGGCATTGGTTTTCGTGCCGTTAAACTGGATCTCGGCATCAATGAGCCGCGTTGCCATGACCAGTGAAACGGATTTCTGATCATCGCTCGCGCCCGCCCAGGCAGTGGCATAAAGATGGCCCTCAAAATAGGCATCGCCATCATCCACGCTGGCGTAGCTGTTGGCATCCACCAGACCGGCCCCGGTCTCCTTGATGAGCGTCAGTGCCATATTGTTTTCGCTTTCCGCTTTCCGCTTTCCGATTTTGATTAAGCGACTTCCAAGCCGAACCGCGCGAGGATCAGGCCCTTGATGGTGTCGTCAGTCCATTGGCCCAGCGCGTCATAATCCGCGCCGGTCACTTGAAACACAGTGGCGTTATTCACGATGACGGTCAGCTTGCGGCCAAAGCTGTCATCGCTCGTGCGCCAGGAGATGGTGGTGATTTCCGCCGTGCGGGCCGGAACCAGTTCGATCGTTTTAGTTTTGATTGCGATTGCGTTCATAATTTTCCTTTCAGGTAAAAAGTTCGAAGGACAGTCCCGCGCCGCTATTGTAAAGCAGAGCGACGTCATCGGCTGTCAGGCAACGATTCCAGAGGCCAATTTCATCCATGGCACCAGCCATCGACCGGTCCATGCCGTAATAATTGCCGACCCACAATTTCAGCGGGCTCGACGGATTCGGCGTGCCGGTGGCGTATTCCACGCCGTTGAAGTAAAGCCGGGCCGTGGTGCCATCGGAAGTGGCAACCAGATGGTTCCAGGAATCAAAAATGATGTCGTGGATCATCGGCGCCCACGGACCAAAGAATTCGACGTTAAACTCGCCGCCGCCGTGGGCGTAGCATTGCACGCAATCATTGGTGTAATCGCCACCGTCCAAGCTCAGGAAAATCTGGAAGTTCTCGGACGGCGCACTGGATGGATTCACCCACCAGGACACCGACCGCGCCGAACCGCTGAACGGCGCAACCAGATCAGCGGATAATTGACGCATGAGACCTTCGGCCTCACTCGTGGCCGCGCCGCCAACGACACCCGTCCCACCCGGGAAATCCGAATTTAAATCAATCAACGACTGCGCGTTGACAGTTGAATCCAAACGAGTTTGGCCAGTCGCCTCGTCCAACGGCCAATAACCGGCGAGATCAGTCAGCAGCGTGGCCGGCGGCTCGGCCTCGTCGGGAATAATCACGTTGCTACGCTCCGTGATCTTCTTCCCGTTGCCATCCACGCCAAAGATGAACATCGGATTCCCGCCGCCATCGGCCGCGTAGCGACGCTCATCGCCC
>CAIXBQ010000079.1 GCA_903917705.1 uncultured Verrucomicrobia subdivision 3 bacterium
ATGGCCGCCCCACTCTTTGCGCCAGTAGGGCCGGTAGTCCTCCGCCTCACCGATGGAGAGGTAGGCGATGACTTTGCGGCCCGGCTGCCCATGCCGGATGGCGGCGATGTCTGCTGGCTTCCACGGCGTGTCGCTGGCGAATATGGCATCGAGCACCACCCAGTCACGTCCACAGGCCGCGAGCCGCTCGACGGCAGCGGACTTGGTCTTGGCGAGGGCGTCGGCTTGGAGGACGTAGGCGAACGAGCCGGGGGGCGATCCGGCATGGGTAGCCAGAGCCGAAAGCGGGATCACGAGCAAGGCGATGAGCAGAGGCGGTTTCATGGCATGGGTTGCGGCTCTGACGAACACATACCAGCCACGCCGAGCCAGCGATGTCAACCGCGAAAGCCCACGTGTGTGGGCAATGGAAGAAAGAAGGAGTTTTTACTTGGACTTCATGCAAGCTGTTTCTAAAACGGCGTACATAAATTTTTCCCCGCAAAGGGTCGGGAATTAAACCAGATTTTCGGAAGCTGTCAATGCCTGATTAAATGTTTTCCTGCTCGTTCAAAATGTCCCGGGAATCCAGCCGGAACCTTTTCCATCGAAAGAGGGTCAGAAGCAGCATCCAGCCGCCCAGCAGCAGCACGGCCGAGGGCCATTCGCCCAGCCAGATTTGCTGAAGCACACATACCGGCACCACGAAAAGCCCGATCCAGGCCGCCAGATAAATGGCGAACAGAACGCCGGCAAAGGGCGCAAACAAGGTCGCCCGCCACAAAAGCGACCATAAACCTTCGAGCGAAGGCCACGGGGTTTTGACCGGTTCATTCACCGGCCCCACAATTAACCCGATTTCCGCCGTTTGCACGCAGTTTTTGCCCACTGATGGAAATTTCTTGCGACCCGGCGGTGCCAAGGCATACTTTACGCCGGTCAATTCACGACCGGACCGGTTGCCAGCGTAGCTCAGTTGGTTAGAGCGTGGGACTCATAAGCCCGAGGTCAGTGGTTCGATTCCACTCGCTGGCACCATTTCCCCCCGGTTTGAATGCCGCCGACAATTAATTTTCAGCTTTTGACAAAAGCTGTGAATAAAATTTAGTTTTCTTTCGGCGCGGATTTCCTATGATTCAAGGTCGTTGGAGAAACCGGGACATACCTGTTCCATAACAAACTGATTAATTTATGCCACTGACACATACCAAAGACCTGTTCGCCAAGGCGCTCAAAGGCAAATACGCCCTCGGCGCTTTCAACGTCAACAACATGGAACTCATCCAGGCCATCGTCGAGGCCTGCGAAGAGGAAAAAGCCCCGCTCATCCTCCAGATTTCCAAGGGGGCACGCTCCTACGCCAACCCGGTTTACCTCAAGAAACTCATTGAGGCCGCCGTCAGCGTTTCCAATGTGCCCATCGCCGTCCATCTGGACCACGGCGACACCTTCGAGCTTTGCAAGCAGTGCATTGACGAGGGTTTCACCAGCGTGATGATTGACGCCAGCCACGAGCCGTTCGAGAAGAACGCCGAAATCACCCGCAAAGTCGTGGAGTACGCCCACAAATACAACGCCTCCGTGGAATCCGAACTCGGCCACCTCGTCGGCGCCCAGTTTGACGAAGGCGAAGAAGGCGGCGCCCACTCCACCAGCGGCCACTACACGAATCCCGACGAAGCCGTCAAATTCGTCAAGGAAACCGGCTGCGACTCCCTCGCCGTCGCCATCGGCAACAGCCACGGCGCCTTCAAGTTCAAGGGTGAACAGCACCTTGACCTCGAGCGCCTCAAAGCCATCAAGAAGGCGCTGCTCGAAGCCAACCTCGGCGATTATCCCCTCGTACTGCACGGCGCCTCCAGCGTGCCGAAGTATCTCGTGGACGAGATCAACAAATACGGCGGCAAGATGCCCGACGCCCAAGGCGTGCCGGAAGCCGACATTGAAATCGCCCGCCGCGTGGGCTGCACCAAGGTCAACATCGACACCGACCTCCGCATGGCCATGACGGCCGGCATCCGCAAGGTGTTCTCGGAAAATCCGAAGGAATTCGATCCGCGCAAATACATGGGTCCCGCGCGCCAGATGGTCAAAGACCTCGTCCGCCACAAGGTCAAAGACGTGCTCTGCTGCGCCGGCCACGCGTTTGACTGATATTCAATTCCGAACTCAGCCCCGGACGACTTCGTCCGGGGCTTTTTCTTTGCGCCAACCGTGCCAAATTGGCCATGGGGCCGGCACAGACATTGTGCCAGATTTATCCAGCTCCACCCGCACGGCAGGCATTACAATCAACCCAACTAATTGCCTTATAACGGGTTCCACACCAATCCAACCGTTGGCATTGCCAAAGCTGAATAGGTGGGGTTGGAAACGAAACATTTAACCAAAGGATCAAACATGAAATTGACTCACTATCAACGCCCCGGACTGGACTGGCCGACGTTCGGCCGGCTGGCAAACCTGTCGGACGATTGGGACCGCCTGTTTGAAGCGCCACTGGCCGGCTGGCTGCCCGCGCTCGACGCGCATGAAGACAAGGGCAGCTTCAGCGTCCGCGTGGAACTGCCCGGCATGAAGCGCGAAGACATCGAGGTATCGCTGCAAGATGGCACGCTCGTGATCTCCGGCGAACGCAAGACCGAGAAGGCCAGCGAGGGCACGGAAATCCACCGGCAGGAGCGCTTCTACGGAAAATTCTCCCGCGCGCTCACCCTGCCGACCGCCGTGGCCGGCAACCAGGTGAAAGCCGCCTACAAGGACGGCATCCTTACCGTAACGCTGCCCAAAGCAGAGGAAGCCAAGCCCAAACAGATTGACGTGACGGTCAACTGAACCGGCGAGGACATATCGAAGCGCGGGCGGGCAACCGTCCGCGCTTTTGAATTCAGAAATTCAACAGAAAAACTTGAAAGGAAATGGAAGGCGGAACCCGTACCCCAATCAACGCCGGACCGGTTTGAGCAGTAAAATTCCGCCGGCCAGCGAAAAAAGACCGAGACCGAGCAGCACCGCGCCGAGCACTCGATTGGGACCGATAGGAGATGGCGGTGGTTCGGCGCGGTTAGTGATTTGAACCGACGAAGCCTGGGGCTGTTGCTGATCCGATTCAAAGTCTTTGATTTTTGAGCCAAGGAGTTTTTGGAATTCGATCATGGTATCCAGTTCTTTCTTCCTTTGGTAATTCTCGCGGAGCAAATCCACATT
Source organism: uncultured Verrucomicrobia subdivision 3 bacterium (assembly GCA_903917705.1). Taxonomy (GTDB): domain Bacteria; phylum Verrucomicrobiota; class Verrucomicrobiia; order Limisphaerales; family UBA11358; genus UBA11358. Next base: position 3,187 of record CAIXBQ010000079.1, read on the forward strand.
GGTCTGCGCCACGCGAATCTTTTCCTCCACGTCCCGGTATTGCTGCTGCAAAATTTGAAGACCTTTCGCCACTGCCTCCGCGCGGGATGTGATCCGGTAATTCTGGTAAGCCTCGGCAATGGCATTGGCCACCTGCGCCGATTCCTGCCGGTCATAACTTTGAAACGTGATGGCAATCAGCCTGGTGCCGCGCACCGGCGCGAGGCGCAACTGATTTTTTATGATGGCGATACTTTCGGTGGTTTTGAGCGGAGACGGCTTGGAATATTTTGCGCCCCATTTTTCGTTGAGATTCAAATTGGTGACGACGCTGCCCAAAACCAGTTGCGACTGTAAAATTTCAAATTCAGTTTGAATGAAATAAGGGTCGTAAGAATAATCCGATCCTGCGGAGAGATGCGGAGGTTCAGTCCAGATTCTCGCCGTCGCCGCAAATTGCGCGGGCTTCAGCAGCAGCCACAAGCCCGCGCCAACCAGCGCCAGCCCGGCCAGCAGCAGCGCCAGCCCAAGCATTTTCGTTCGCGGGATTTTCATGCTGATTGGTTAATAGACCCGACTGTACAATGACCCGTTCAACTCCGCTCGACAAAACATTTTCTCCGCGCCATCCTGATGACATGGCACTTGAATCGGAATCGCCGCTCAACTCGCTCTGGCTGGAATACGGCCGGGCCTTCCGCGACTGGGACGATCTCACGCTCGGCCGCTGGCTCGCGCAGACGCTCGGCCAGCTCGAGGGCCGCGCCTGGCGGCTTTCCCATCCGCTCGTGGGCGCCTACCGCCTCGCCGCCCAAGTGGCACATGAGAAGCAGATCTGGTTCAAGCGCCTCGCCACGCCGCCCGCCGCCTACGCGGAATCGCCCTGCTGCCGCGCGCCGTTCCTGCCGCTGCTCACGCGGGATGTCCGCGCCGAGGGCCTCGTCTGCCAGCATTGCAACGAAATCATCGTGCCGGCCGCCGAAATCCCCGAGGACTTGAAAGCGGAACTGGATGCCTGGGCGAGCCAATATCAGCCCGTTCACGATGTGGCGCACTGGGACGACCGCCAGCGCCGCCGGGTGGCGAATTACGACGAGGCCTACGAAAAAGCGGCGCAGCAGGCGGAAGGCTTCCTGATCCAGCTCGGCCGCGAGCTCGCGCCGAAGCTGCTCGAACATTACCCCGCGGTCATCTGGGAGGACCAGGACGAATGTCTCGAGGTCCGGCCGGAGGACGTGAAGATGGCATGAAATTCATTTTCAAATGGCTTTTCAGGCTGTTCCTGCTGGCGGTGGTGCTGGTGGTGGTCTTCTTCCTGTCACTGGACACGATCCTACGCGTCGTCGTCCAGCACAACATCCGCGCGCAGACCGGCATGGAGGCGGAAATCGGCAAGTTTCATCTCGGGCTCATGGAGCCGGTGGTCCACATTGAGAACTTCAAGCTCTTCAACCCGGCCAGTTTTGGCGGCACACCGTTTTTGGTCATTCCGGAAATCCACGCCGAATACGACCGCGTGGCATTCGCGAAAAAAGAAATCCACGTCACGCTCCTGCGCTTCAATCTCGGCGAGCTCGATATCGTGAAAAACGAGGCCGGGCAGACAAACGTGTTTTCACTCGGCCTCGCGCTACCCACCAAGGAAACCATCGCCAAAAGCCGGGACACGGCGGAGTTCAAACAGCGGACCGGCCTGAATTTTAAGGGCATTGACGTGCTGAACGTCTCCATCGGCACCGCAAAGTTCATTGACCTGAAAACCCCGCAGAACAACCGCGAGCAAAAAATCAGCATTGATAACTGTGTGATAAAAAATGTGAAAACCGGCGCCGATCTTGTCGGCCTGGCCGCGCTTGTGGCGCTGCGCAGCGATGATTTTTTCAAATCGTTGCTGGGTCCGCCCAAGCCGGATGCGGGGGTCTTGAAACTGCTCAGGTATTGAAATTGCCCGCCACTTTCACCTTTTTCAACGTGCGGATTTCGTTTTTACTCCATTCGTGCATCGCGATTCACTCAAGTCCGTTTCCCGCCTCGTCGTGAAACTCGGCACCGGCGTCCTGACAGACAGCCGGAAGCTGATTGACCCCGCGCAACTCGAACAACTCGTTGCGCAGCTGGCCGCCCTCCGCCGGGCCGGCAAGGAAGTCGTCCTCGTCACCAGCGGCGCGGTCGGCGCGGGCATGGGCGCGCTCGGCTACGAATCCCGCCCCACCGGCCTCGCGGAGAAACAGGCCTGCGCGGCCGTCGGCCAGTCGCGCCTCATGGCCGCCTACGACAAGCTGTTCGCCGCGCACGGCCTGAATGTCGCGCAGGTGCTGCTCACGCACGAAGACCTCGAACACCACGAGCGCCACCTCAACGCCCGCAACACGCTCGTCACGCTGCTTAACCATGGCGTCGTCCCCATCATCAACGAAAACGACGCGGTGTCGTTCACGGAAATCAAGTTCGGCGACAACGACAAGTTGTCCGCCCTCGTCGCCTCGCTGCTCCCGGCGGATCTGCTGGTGATCCTGACGACCGTGGACGGCGTCATCGAGAATTTCGGCAGGAAAAACCCCCGGCTGATTCCGGTCGTCGAAAAGATTGATGCCGCCATCGAGAAAATGGCCGGCGGCACGACCAGCGCCACCGCCGTCGGAGGCATGAAATCAAAAATCGAGGCGGCCAAAATCGTCGTCCGCTCCGGCATCCCGCTCGTGATCGCCTCCGGCAACAAAAAGGATGTGCTTGCCAGGATTCTCGGCGGGGCGGACGAAGGCACGGTGTTTGTGGCGCCACCGAACAAGCTGCAGGGCCGCAAACGCTGGATCGCCTTTTTTCATCACCCGCAAGGCGCGCTGTTCGTGGACGACGGCGCAAAGAAGGCGTTGCGCGAATCCGGCAAAAGCCTGCTGCCGCCCGGCGTCGCGCGATGCGAAGGCGAATTTGCCACGGACGAGGTCGTGCGGATCTGCGATCTGGATGGAACCGAGTTTGCGCGCGGCATCGCTAAATTCAGCGCGACGGAAATCCGCGCCAAGAAACTGGCCCGCGTGGAGCTGGTGCATCGCGACGACCTGGTGATATTGTAAACAGGTTAAACAGAACATCGCCACAGCGTGGCCGGACGCCCCGGGTACGCTGAACGGTTAAAGACAACCATTCAACCAATGAAAAAACAACCCGCGATAAATGATTTGCTCAAAGTCATGGCGAAGCTGCGTTCGCCGACCGGATGTCCGTGGGACCGCGAGCAATCCCACCTGACGCTGCGCCGGCACGCGATTGAGGAGGTCTATGAGCTGATCGACGCCATCGAGGCGCGCGACGACATCGAGATGGCCGAGGAACTGGGCGATCTGCTCTTGCAGGTGGCGTTCCACTGCCAGCTCGCAAAAGAACGCGGCGCATTTGATTTTGAACAGGTCACGCGGCATCTCGTGGACAAATTGGTCCGCCGCCATCCGCACGTTTTCGGCACCACCAAAGTCAAAGACGTGGACGAGGTCTGGGCCAACTGGGAAAAGATCAAGCGCGCGGAAAAAAAAGGCACCCACCGCGAACGCGCCTCGGCGCTCGACGGCATCCCCAAACACCTGCCGGCCCTGCTTTATGCGGAAAAACTTTTGAAAAAGGCGCGCAAAGCCAATCTCGCCACCGGCGCCACGGATTCAAAGCGCAGGCTGACCAAAACCGCGCTGGCGAAGGAATTGTTTGAACTGGCGGCATTCGCCCAAGCGCACGGCTGGAGCGCAGAGGAACTGCTCTCCGCCGAAAGCAAGCGGCGCGAAAAGGGCCTGCGCCGGCGGGAACAGGGAAAATAAAATCAGCCGGATTCAACCGGCCTTCACCCGGAAGGCGCTGGCGCTCGCGATCTTTTCCAGGTCGCCCTTATAAAAACCGTCGCGGTAGGCCTCGGTTTCCAGCAAGTGTTGGCGCAATTCCTTCTGATCGCGACGGATGATGAACTTCAGTTCTTCCAAATCGTCCGACCAGCGGAAGCCGTTGAAAAATTCCGCGCCGGCGAACTGGGTCTTGTAGAGGGCGTTGTCCGAATAACAGGTGCCGAGGTAAAGCTGCCGGCAGCCGCGCTCGGCGAATAAAGCCGCAGCCGAGGTCATCATGAACATGCCCAGGTTGCGGGCGTAATAGTTCAGGTCGTAGAACGCATAGTAATAAAACGCCAGCGACTTCCCCTCCAGATACAAGGTGGCCACGCCGACTTCGCCGCCGGTCCTGGCGTCGGTGAACACAAGCAGGTGCGAGATGATCGGCGAGGCAAACAACGCGTCAAGGCGCTCAAAAGACATCACGTCCTTGCCGAACTTGATGTCGGCGTAGGTCTTGAAAAACTGGCGGCGCTCCGGCGTATAATCGTATTTGTCGCGTGGCACCAGTTTCACGTCAATACCCGCGCCCTTGCGGAGGATGCGGCGGTTCTCGGACGACGGCTTGAACTTCGCCAGATTCACGCGCACCTGGCGGCAAAGATAGAAGCGGTCCAGATTGCGGGACGACGGCAGGAAGCCGGCGTTGAAAATATCCGCCGGGGTTTCACCCGCTTCGGGTATCGCCCAGATGGCATACGGAAACTGGTAATTTTCGTAGTCGGAGTTTTGTTCGGAGAAAAGAAGTTTCACAATTTTATTTCAGCCACAGGTGGACACCGATGAGAGCAAGATCAACCGCAGATTCCGCCGAACAGCGCAGGTTTTCAGCCGGAAAGTATCGCGGCGAAAATCAGCGCCACAACCGGATGCCTGTTCCGCTGGGTTCATTGGCGGCAGAAGTTATTTTCCGTTCACCGATTTGCGCCGCAGCCGCAGGCGCCAGTTGGTCAGCACATCGTAAGTCACGGAGTTTTTCAGCTTCGCGATATCGCGCACGGTGATTTCGTCGCCACCCTGTTTACCCATCAGCACCGCCTCGTCCCACATCTGCGCCTGCGGAATGTCCGTGACGTCCACCATCAGCGCGTCCATCGCGATGCCGCCGACGAGCGGAGCGCGGCGGCCGTGAATGAGCGCACAGCCTTCGTTGCGCACGCGCGGGAAGCCGTCACCATAACCGATGGGCAAGATCGCGATGCGCCGCTCCGTCTTCGCGGCGTAACGCATGCCGTAGCCGACGACTTCACCGGGCTTTAGCGTTTGAATGGCGGCAATCCTGGCCTTCACGGACATGACCGGCTCGATGCCGGGAATCTGCCGGCAGACCTGCGACGGGAAAACGCCGTAAATCAAAATGCCCGGCCGCACCATGTCCAAATGCGCGCCCGGCAGGTCAAGATAGCCGCCGCTGTTGCAACAGTGCCGCAGCGCCACGGGAATATTCCGCCGCTCCAGCGCCGACAACACATCGCTGAAGCGCGCGAATTGGAGGTTAGCATACGTCTTGTCCGATTCATCCGACTGGGCAAAGTGCGTCATCACGCCTTCAAGCAACAAGGTTTTTTCCGCGACGACTTTTTCAATCAGCGGCACCGCCTCGTCCCAGCGCACGCCGTAACGGCTCATACCAGTGTGGATTTTTACATGCACCGGCACCTGTTTGCCAAACTTCACCGCAATCCGGGCAAGGTGGCGGACGGCATGCGCCTCGTTCACGCACACGGTCAGGTCGTGGGCCACACACCATTCGAGTTCGGCTTCCTGCCGTTCCCCCAGCAGCAGCAAAGGTGCGGCAATACCACTTTCACGCAACGTCATCGCCTCCTCCAGCGTGCTCAAGCCGAAACCCCACGCACCTTCCTCGAGAGCAACGCGGGCCACATCAAGGGCGCCGTGGCCATAGGCCTCGTCTTTCACCACGGCAAGCAGTTTCACGGCGCGCGGCAGATCACGGCGGATGAGTTGCAGATTGCGCCGCAGCTTGCCCAGGTCGATCTCGGTCCATGCGGGCCGCTGCGGAAAATTTTCGGAATGTAGTTTCATCAGACAGCAAAAAGTTTTACCGCGAAATCCGCGGAACACACGAAAAATCAAACAGCTCCCGGCGGCCACAAACTCTGCCCGACATCCGTGCGGAAGTAGCTGCCCACGACGCGGATTTTCCGAATGTTCGCATAAGCCTTCGCCAGCGCCGCAGCCAGCCCCGGCGCCAGCGCGTTCACATCGGCAATCCGCTGGCCGGTGGCCATCAAGTTGCCGTCCGAACCGCCGCCGACTTCATTCCACCAGACGTCACAGTCAAATTTGCCATCCACTTCAAGCGGCAACTGCGGACCGCGCACCTGCGTGAAGGGATAACCGTAGCCGGCCAGCGTGAGCGAGCAGCCGAAATTCAACTGGCGGCGGAATTCCGGCTTCAGTTTCTGGTTCCGCGCCGTTCGCAAGACAACGTCCACCGGATTTTTCAGCATCCGCAATATCATCGGGCCAGAGGTGACGCCGATGCGAATATTGTATTCGATGACATGCCACCGTCCGTTGCGCTTGATGGCGGTGACCTGCAGCGGCCCGTTGAATTTTGATTCGCGCAGCCAGGGCTGGAGCGGGTGGATCAGCTCGCGCGCCAGCCCGTATTTATCTTGCTCGTCACGTTCGACCAATCCGCCAAGCGGCGCACCGGCCACAATACCCATATTTCCATTGAAGGCGTATTTGTATTCCTGATTCGTGACGAGCGAATGAATTTCGCCGCCGCTGATGAGCACGATGTGCCCGGCCTCGGCCCGACCGAGATATTCCTGCAGGAAAACACCCTCGGCATAATTCACCTGCCGCAGCCACGCGCGCGTATCGGCGACGGTTTCGCACAAAATCGTGTGGACTGGGCTCGTCGGCGAACAGAGCGGATTCTTGATGACAAACGGCTGCGGATGCGCGGCAAGGATTTTTTCCGCCTCGAGGCGGTTCGAGGCGATGAATGATTTTGGAAAGGGGATTTTGAACCGCACGCACAGTTCGCGGGCGAAATCGCGTTCCCGTTCAATCCGCATGGCCCCGCTGGTGGGAGAAAAAATCCCGACGCCGGACTTCATCAAGTCATCCGCCCACGGCTGAGTGGCCCAGTCAATGGACTGCGGGATGACGACGTCAATTTTATTTTTGCGGATCAGCGGCAGCGGACTCGGAAACGCGTCGCGCGAATATGTTTCCCCTACGAGCGTCGGTGAAAAGTGGCCATAGCTGCGGGTGAGATAAGTCGAGACGTTCGCGCCGGCATCCGCAATCGCGGTGCCGATGCTGTGCGCGAACGAACCAACACCGAGAACCATCGCGGCGACTGGCGGGCTGGAAGATTTTTTGGCCATAAAACGTCAAGGAGAAGTGTTCATGAACGGCGCGCGTTCGCAATGGAAAATTATTCACTCCCGCCCCAGCGACTTCAACCCGGCACGCAGAAAACCGAGCGCGTATGCCATCCCCGCGTGCCAGGGCGCAGCGCAGCTCATCTGTGGCGCATGATCGGGGATGATAACCCCGGTGAAATGATTATGCTGCAATATCCGCAACACGCGCAGCACGTCCACATCGCCGTCGTCAATGAAAGTTTCCCGGTAGGACGGCACCTTGTCACGGACGTTGCGCAGGTGGACATAGCCAAGCTTTTGCTGGCGGCTATAGGTTTCCACAGCGTCATATACATCGCCGTCTTTCATCTCGGCAATCGTGCCAACGCAAAATTCCAGCGCGTTGCGCGGGCTGGGTTTCAGGTCAATCAGCTTCTGGTAAAGCTGCGGCTGCCAGACGAGGCGCGGCTGGGCGCGGACGAATGGCAACGGCGGGTCATCGGGGTGCGCGGCCAGCGTGACGCCGGCGGCTTCGGCGACAGGAATCAGCTCATCGAGAAAAAACTTCAGGCGCGACCAAAGCTGCTCGGACGTGACCGATGGCACCACGCCGGGCGACGCATTCCTGTCATAGACCATGTTCCACGCCATGCCGTTGGGCAGCGGCGTGTCGAGCGGGCCGTCCATGCCGACCGCCTCGGCGTCGCCCCGGGCGAATTTCCCCTTCACGCGACCCGCGACCCCAGCGATGGAAAAATTGTAACCGAACACCGGAATACCCGCCCGGCCGGTGTTACGGATAATGGTTTTGAGATTTTCAATCTGCAATAATTTATTCGGGCCGTCGAGCAGAACGTCGCACCAGTGCGCGGGATCGAAATTTTCAATCGCCTCCAGTTCGAGGCCGTGGGCATTGATTTCCTTTCTGATGGCGGCCAGTTCCTCGAACGTCCAAAGCTTGTCCGGATCGCCGGCCAAGCCCCAGCCGGCGTCATCGCCGACGGGCTGGTCGCCAGGCTGGTTGCTGCGCGACGAGCGGAAATAATCCACCAGGTGAATGACCAGATGCGTACAACCACATTGCCGGGCAAAACGGAAATGCTCCGCGTTGAGCTGATGACGGTAGAGACCGAGGCCGAGTTTCATTTCAAATACGATTAGGAAAATGCCGGCGCGGCGCAACCCGCAATTTCACCGTCTCGACTTCGCGGGAGCAGGCGGGCAGAATCACCGCATGACAGACGAAAATTCCCGGCGGGTTGAAAAATTCGAAGCCAACCTTGCGCACATCGAGCACCAGGTCGAGCAGTTGAACGGCGTCGTCATCGAGCAGGGCAAATTGCTGGAGCGGCTGAAAAAGGAGGTTCAGCGGCAGACGCGCGCCATGGAAACGCTGGAATTGGAACGCATCCAGTCGAACAACCAGAAGCCGCCGCATTATCAGTGAACTTTCCGCGCATCAGCCGCCGCAAGTTTATCGCCGCGATATTGCTGGCAACGCCGGGCGCGGTGTTGGCGGACGCAAAGCAGCTCGAACCGACGTGGCTGAAGATCCGGCAGCTGCGCATCGGGGGCGGCAAGGCCCCGGCACGTTTCGTCCACTTCACGGATTTACATCACAAAGGCGACCGCAAATACTTGAAATCCGTCGTCAACCGGATCAATTCACTGACCCCGGATTTTGTGTGTTTCACCGGCGATATCATCGAGGAGGAAAAACACCTTGCCGAGGCGCTGGAGGTGTTGGCCGGCGTCAAAGCGCCGATGTTCGGCGTGCCGGGCAACCATGATTATTGGAGCAAGGTTTCGTTTGAGCCGATTCATAAATGTTTCGCGGCCACCGGCGGGGCGTGGCTGCTGGACGAACAACGCGCCATCGCCGGCGGCAAAATCAACCTCATCGGCATCACTTGCAGCCACGACCATCAGGCCCAACTGCCGCTGAACCCGGCGGCACCGAATATTTTGCTCATGCACTATCCGGCATGGGTAAAAAAACTGGCCGGCCAAAAATTCGACCTTTTGCTGGCCGGCCATTCGCATGGCGGACAGGTGCGAATCCCGTTTTACGGCCCACTCGTAGTACCCTTCGCCGTGGATGAATATGATTGGGGGCGCTATGAAACCCAAGCCGGGCCGCTCTATGTCAATTCCGGCATCGGTTATATTTATGGCTACAACTTCCGCTTCAACTGCCGGCCGGAAATCACCGTGATTGAGATTTGATTCCGCGGTTTGTATCGTGCGGGCAATGTCGCCGCCGGAACAATCAATTTTGCCGCCCGCCGTGCCGGTCAGCTCCGTCCGGGGCGTGGGCGAGGAGCGGGCGAAGCTGCTCGCGCGCCTGAATATTTTCACCGTCGAGGACTTGCTGCTGCACCAACCGCGCCGTTATGAGGACCGGAGAAAATTCCGGGCCATCCGTGAATTAACCCTGAATGAACCGGCGACGGTACGCGGAACAATCATCGCCGCCGGCGTCAAGCGCTTCAGAAAAGGCGCCCGCGCGATGTTCGAATGCGTGTTCGACGACGGCTCGGCGCGGCTCCATTGCCGGTGGTGGCAGGCGCAGCCGTGGATGGAAGACTGGTATACGATCGGGCGCGAGTTTCTAGTGTTCGGCAAGCCGGATTCGCTGAAGCCGCGCAACATTGACCATCCCGAAACGGAGCTGGTTGAGCCGGGCGAAGATGAGTTCATTCATGTCAACCGCATCGTGCCGGTGCATCCGCTCACGGAAGGCTTGACGGCGCGCGTGATGCGCACGCTGATCTGGCGCGCCCTGGAACAATTTGAATATTCGATCGCGGAGCCAACCTGGTCGAGGGGGCAGGCGGCAGGCGGCCAAGCGCAGGGTGAAAAAGACGAGGCGCTGCTCACAGAGAAAACGAGAGCTTCCAACCGGCACCCGGCAACTTGGCCCGCAAGGGCAAACGCCATCCGCATGGTCCATTTTCCGGCAGAATTGACGGATGTGGAAATCGCCCGGCAGCGGCTGGCACTGGATGAATTTGTCGCACTGCAACTTCAAATCCAGCTGCGCCGGAAAAAATTCGAGGCCAGCGCGAAGGCGCTGCCGTGCGGCGGCGACAACCACTTGATGAAACCGTTTCTGGCGAAACTGGGTTTTACACTGACCACCGCGCAGACCAGCGTCTTGCGCGAGATCCGCGCAGACCTGGGAGGGACGCATCCGATGCGGCGGCTGTTGCAGGGAGATGTCGGCTCCGGCAAGACAGCGGTGGCGGCTTGTTCAGCGCTGATGGCGCTGGAAAGCGGATTCACCGTGGCGCTGATGGCGCCGACGGAGATCCTGGCCGAACAGCATTTCCGGAATTTTTCAAAGTGGTTCGAGCCCCTGGGCATACGCGTTCAATTGCAAACGGGCAGCCGCAAGGAAACCTCGTTACCAGTTGCAGGCTGCAAGGAGCCGGTCGGAAACGGCAATTCGCAACGCACGGGAATACCTTCAACCTTGACCATCGGCACCCACGCGTTATTCACGGCGAATTTTGATTTGCCCAAGCTCGGCCTGGTGATCATTGACGAGCAGCACAAGTTCGGCGTGGCGCAGCGCGAAACGCTGGTCCGCAAGGGTAATTATCCCCACCTCCTGGTAATGACAGCGACGCCGATCCCACGCACGCTGGGGCTGACGCTCTACGGCGACCTGGATGTTTCGGTGATTGATGAAATGCCGGGCGGACGAGGCAGCATCAAAACCTTTGTCCGCGCGGCGGAAAAACTGCCCAAGGTGTTCGAATTCATCCGTGAGAAAATCGCCGCCGGCCGGCAGGCCTACATTGTTTATCCGCGCGTGGAGGTGGCCGACACGGACAAGGACATCAAGGCGGTGACGAAGGAATTTGAAAACGTCCAGCGCGCCCTGGCACCGTTCAAAATCGGCCTGCTGCATGGGCGGATAAAGCCGGCGGACAAGGAAAAGGTGATGGCCGGATTCCGCCTAAACAAAATCCAGGCGCTGGTCGCCACCACACTCATCGAGGTGGGCGTGGATGTGCCCAACGCAACGGTGATGCTGATAGAGAATGCAGAGCACTTCGGCCTGGCACAGCTGCACCAGCTGCGCGGGCGAATCGGACGCGGCACCCACGAAAGTTATTGCATCCTGATTTCCGACGCGCTGCATGAGGAGGCCCAATCGCGACTCAAAATACTGGCGGAAACGAACGACGGCTTCAAGATCGCGGAGGCAGACTTGAAATTGCGCGGCCCGGGCGAACTGCTCGGCCGGGAGCAGAGCGGCCTGCCCAACCTGCGCTTTGGCAATCTGGCAGAGGATTTGAATTTGATCCGGCATGCGCGGGAACTGGTAAAATTGCAGTTGGATTTTGGGCGGACTGGCGTAAGTTGAAGCCATGAAATTCATACTTCTACCTTTGGCAGTCGCGGGGCTATGCGTGGCCGGTTGCGGAGACAGCTCCAAGCCCGGCACCACCGCCAACAGCGTTTCGAACGCGGTCACGGCGCCGGTGGGTTATCTTGGCGCGGTGGTGGAGGCAAAAAAACACGCGGAAAAGGTCCTTGACGTATCCTATATCAACCAGGCGATTCAGTTGTACCAAGTCAGCGAAGGACGACTGCCGAAAGACCTGCAGGAGCTGGTGCCGAATTATATCGGCAAGCTTCCGGAAGCGCCGTTCGGCTACAAAATCGTCTATGATGCGGCCGCCGGGACGGTAAAAGCGGTGAAACAATAATTAGAATGCCGGCACCGATCCAACCCCAGGCGGACGTCCCACCATTCGAACGCGGGCTGTGGAATCGGGTATGGTTCATAGCGCTCCTGTGCTTGGTCTTTGCGGCGACGGACTGGGAACTGGTGCCGCTGGTGGTGTTCCCGTTTGTGTTTATCTTTCCGGTAATGCTGGCGGCCTGGAACCGGGGACTCTGGCTGGCGGCGGCCTGCGCCGGACTGCTGTCGCTGACAAGAGTGGCGCACCAGTTTGCCTTCGACCTCAGTCCAATCACCGCAGAGGAAGTCGCCTCGACGCTCATCCGTTTTTTTGTTTTAGCACTGGTGGCGGCGCTCACAACGCTGCTGGGCCGGCAAACGCGACAATTGCGCCAGCGCGTCCGGGCGCTGGAAGGCATGCTGCCCATCTGCTCATTCTGCAAATGCATCCGCGACGACCAGGGCGACTGGGTGCAGCTGGAGCGCTATATTGCCGGACATTCGGAGGCGCAGTTCACGCACAGCCTCTGCCCCGGCTGTGCGAAGGAACACTACGGCGACTATCTGCCGCCGTCCAAAGACTAAATATTCCGGCAATTTTCGCTCGCCAAACCCCCGTCCCACAGGGAAAGATTCTTTTTTGTTCATGTCTGAAAAAATCGTCATTCTGGATTTCGGCTCGCAATACACGCAGGTCATCGCCCGGCGCGTCCGCGAGTGCAACGTCTATTCCACCATCGTCCGCTTCGACACGCCGGCCGCCGAGCTCGCCGCCATGCAACCGAGCGGAATCATCCTGTCGGGCGGGCCGTCCAGCGTTTATGCGCCGGATGCGCCGCTGCCAGACAAGAATATTTTCTCGCTCGGCGTGCCAGTACTGGGGGTATGCTTCGGCGTGCAACTATTCGCGCAATTCCTCGGCGGCAGAGTCGAGAAAGGCCAGAAACGCGAATACGGCAAGGGCACGCTCACGGTGAACGATGCAAAATGCGCGCTGTTCGCCAAACTGCCAAAACAGCTGCAAGTCTGGAATTCGCACGGCGACAAGCTCACGAAACTCCCGGAAGGCTTCAAGCCCGTCGCCATCACGGAAAATTCCGAGTTCGCCGCGATTGAAAACCGCGCGAAGAAATTCTTCGGCCTGCAGTTTCATCCCGAAGTCGTCCACACGCCGCGCGGCCGGGAGATCATTTCCAATTTCGTCCACGGTGTCTGCGGCTGCGGCAAGAACTGGACGATGCGCAGCTACATCGAACAAGCCGTCGAAGAAATCCGAGCGCAGGTCGGCAAGGAACACGTCGTCCTCGGCCTGAGCGGCGGCGTGGATTCGAGCGTGGCGGCGGCGCTGCTGCACAAGGCCATCGGCAGCCAACTCACCTGCATCTTCGTCAACAACGGCGTGCTCCGCGCGCGCGAGGCGGAAGTCGTACAGAATGTTTTTGCCCGCAGCTTCAAGATCAAGCTGCAATACGAAGACGCCGCCAAGCTGTTCCTATCCAAGCTCAAAGGCGTCACCGACCCCGAACGCAAGCGCAAGATCATCGGCAAGACATTCATCGAAGTTTTCCAGGCGGCGACCAAGCGCGCAGGGAAGGCGAAATTCCTCGCGCAAGGCACGCTTTACCCCGACGTCATTGAATCCGTGCCGATTGGCGGCAACCCTGCCGCGCTCATCAAGAGCCATCACAATGTCGGCGGGCTGCCGAAGGGCATGAAATTCCAGCTGGTGGAGCCCTTGAAAAATCTGTTCAAGGATGAGGTGCGGCTGCTTGGGGAAGAACTTGGCGTGCCCAAGGACATCGTCTGGCGGCAGCCGTTCCCCGGCCCCGGCCTCGCCGTACGCATCCTTGGCGAAGTCACACCCGCGCGCTGCGAGATTTTACGGAACGCCGACGCCATCGTCGTGGAGGAAATGAAAAGCAGCGGATGGTATTACAAAATCTGGCAGAGCTTCGCCGTGCTACTACCCGTGCGCAGCGTGGGCGTGATGGGCGACGAACGCACCTACGACTACACCATTGCCATCCGGGCAGTGGAATCACAGGACGGCATGACCGCCGACTGGGTAAAACTACCTTACGACCTGCTGGAGAAACTGGCGAGCCGCATCATCAACGAGGTGAAGGGCGTGAACCGCTGCGTCTTTGACATCACGAGCAAGCCACCGGGCACTATTGAGTGGGAATAACCGTTCGACGGCCAAATGGTCTGACCAACAGTCGTATAATCATCATTCCGCTACGGAAAACCCCGCTTTTCCGATGTGGAAAGCGGAGTGAAAGCAGCAGAATGGGACGTTTGGGCGGGAAATTTTACAATCCAGCAATCCCACTGTCTCCTTACGGCTCCGGCTCTGCCGGCGGGGCAGCGGGGGGTTGTTCGTCCAAGACCTTGATCATTTCCTCCAGAATTCGTTTGAAATCGGCCAATCCGGTGGAGGGCACGATGATGGCGTTGCGACGTCCGCCAATATCTTCGGTAATGCGCAGCAGTCGACCGCGGGGATTTTCCTTGAGCGCAAAAGTGAAAAATTTACGTTCGATTTGCAATTCGGCGCTCTTGAGCGTGTCCTCGTGGACAGGCGGGCGAGGCGGCTGACTGCTGTAATGGCTGTATTGGGGCGAGCCGTACCCCTGTCCCGAATAAGGCCGCCGACCATAGGGCGATGGGCGTTCGTTTGAGATCATATGTTTATTAATTTAAAACGTTACAGACCTAAAGATAGTGAACATCCAAATCATGCAAAAAGCAAATATTTCTTGCAAACAACCAGTACTTAATTGTCCGATTTTCCCTTTAATCAAACCGGCAACCACCGTTACCGGCAGTCAAGAATAGCTGCTATTCTCTTATTGCAGATCAAAGCCCCATTATAAATAGCTTTCCACCAACCGTATACCTACTCCCCGGATGGGATAACCCAGTCATAAATATCGCTCCTGCAATGGATTGTATGGTTTACCAAACCATTACGGGAGCGACCTGAGCCTTCGGAAATAGCCATTTTTTCGACAAAACGCCCGTAAAACCGAAAAAAAGGCCATCGCAAGGGGATGGACTGGTAGAATTAATGGAATCCGGCCTACTCGGGGCATTCCATATTTCAATTGAGACAGCCCGTTTTACTGGTAAGATAAAACGGCTGGCAGGTTTTTCCTCGGACTGACACATGGATGCGATTGAAAGTTTGATTCCCGAAGACAGCGGTTCCACCCCGGCGCTGGAACCGCTGGCCATGGTGGCGTTGGACGCGGGCCGGCTGCTGATGGAAGCCGGCGCGAGCGCGAACAGCATTGATGAAATCGTGGCGAAGGTCGCGCGCGGCCTCGGCGCGGACCGGGTTGATTTGCGCATCGGCTACGCGTCGCTGGCCGTCACCATCGGCATCGGCCACTCCGGCATCACGCGGATGCGCGAGGTGGGGCATCTCGGCGTAAACCAGCGGCTGGATCAGGAATTATGGCATCTGGCGGATAAAGTGGCGCGCGGCGAACTAACCACGGCCCAAACCCGCGCCGAACTCACGCGGCTCGCCACGAAAACACCGCGCCATTCCGCCTGGGTAATGGCGGTGGCGGTGGGGCTGGCATGCGCGGCGTTCGGCCGGCTGCTCGGCGCGGATTGGTCTAGCACGGGGCCGGTTTTTCTCGCGGCGGGCATTGGCCAGCTGGTCCGGCGCGAATTGCTCACGCGCCATGTGAACGTGTTTATTTGCGCCTCGATCGTGTCGTTTTTAAGTTCGTTGCTTGGCGGCCTCGGCGCGAACTGGGCGGGCAGCACCACCATCACCACGGCGATGATCGCCTCGATTTTGCTGCTCGTTCCGGGCGTTCCTTCCGTAAACGCACAGAACGACATCCTGGAAGGCCACCCCACGCTGGGCAGCGCGCGGGCGGTGACAGTAGCGGTGATTTTGATATTTGCCGCCGCCGGTTTATGGCTCGGCCAGGTGCTGCTGGCCAACTGGCATTGAACCATGAACCCTTATTTTCTGCTCCATCAAACCCTTTGCGGCGCGATTGCCGCCGCCGGTTTCGGCGTGCTGTTCAACATCGGCTTCCGTTCCCTGCCGTGGTGCGCGGCCAGCGGAGCGGTGGCGCTGGCGGTGCGTACATACTGCCTGGGGCTGGGCTGGAACCTGGAGGCGGCTTCCTTTGCCGCCGCGCTCACCGTTGGCGCCGCCGTGCAGGTGCTGCGGGCGCGCACGGATATTTCGCAGAATGCGCTGGACGTGGTCGGCTGTATCCCGATGGTGCCGGGCAGTTTTGCGGCGAAAGCCATCCTGGGAATGTTCGCGCTGACCTCGGCCAGCACCATGGACGCCTCGGAAACACTCATCACCGCCGTGCAATACGCCCTACGCGTGACCTTTACCATCGGGGCCATCGGCACCGGCCTGGCCATCCCCACGCTGCTTTTGCGGGTGCGGGTCAACCGCTGACTCAGGTCCCCAACAAATGCCGGTACATAGCAGCGGCCGGAAATATCGGGCGGCACAATTTTCCATGACACTTTTTCCCGGCGTCCGCGTCCAACGATAGAACCATGCAAGCCCATTCCTTCTATTGGACCGCCGCCGTGACGCTCGCGCTGGTGGCGGCATGCCCGACCCTGCCGGCTGTTGAAACTCCGGAAACGCACCACGGCCTCACGCCGGAAATGCGGAAAACCTACCTATCCGATGCCGAACAATCGCTGCGAAGCCACGCCAGCGTCACGCCGGAATTCTGGAACTGGCTCGCCAAACGGCCGGCCATCCGCGCCGGGCTGTTGAGCGCGGCAGACCCGTTGCCGCCGGCATTCGCGGAAAACCTGGATGACCTCCGCAAATCCCTTGGCCCGGACCTCGCAGACCGTTATGCCAGCCTGCTGCTCGGCGCGGCGCTGGGCGAACGCCACGCCACCGGCGGCGACGGCGCTTACAACGCGACCGCGTTCGCCTCCGGCGGCACGCCGGATTCCGACCCGCGCGTGGCCAAGGTAGCGGCGCAGCTGAAGGCAAAAAACATGTCACTGGCGGATTTCGTCGCCCATGAGGATGCCGTTTTCAGCGAACTGGGCCTGGCGCCGTTGAAGAAAAAAGAGGCGGGATCGTTCACGGAAAACCTCGCCTACGCTACCGGCACCTATCCACCGCACCGGACGCTGGCGCTGGCGGATGAATTGCGCCGGGTGATCCAGCACTACGAAACCAAGCTGCCGCCCTTTGCGGACAAGGGGCCGGAATGGCCGCTGTTCCCGCTCGATGCCGCGCCATGGCCGCTGCTGGCGCCGATGCGCCAGACGATCTCCGACCGGGAGCTGGATTATCTCTGGGACCGGTTCAACGGCAAAATGAACACGCCCGGCAAGCGGCTGGTCACCTACGGCCACTACACCTTCGATTACGAGAAACCCGAGATCCGCTACAAGCAGAGCGACTGGCATCCCAATTCCATCCCGCGCATCATCGAGGACGGCGGCGTGTGCGGCCGGCAGTCCACGCTGGCGCAATTGTCGCAGGTCGGCCTGGGGCGGCCAGCCGTCGGCATGTATCAGCCCGGCCACCGCGCGCTGCTGAGCTACCGCTTTGATGGGAAGACCGGGCTTTATTCCGCCGTCCGCGAACAGAGCATCACCACGCCCGAGAAATCCACCTGCCAGTGGTTCCTGCCCGCGCCGCTCGGCCCGCGCGGCGGCGATGGCCGGGCGGTCGGGGTCGAATATCATTTCGCGCTGGCGCTGGCGATGAACACCGGGCTGGAGCGCTTCACGGACAGCCGCATCGCCTTTCAGCTCGCAAACCGCCAGCCGGCCGGCGACCGCGCGCAGAAACAGGACTTGCTGGAGAGTGCCGCCAATCTCAATCCCTACAATCTCGACGCGTGGTTTGCGCTGGCCAAGCTGGCCGGCCGCGATACCGCCGCCATCAACCAGCTGCTCGCCCGGTTCGACGCGCTGCTGTCCGCGCCGGACCGCGGGCTGGCCGAGGAAAAGGAGCTCGCGGCCGATACCGACCTGAGCCAGCACTCCGCCCGGGAGCAGACCGCTGATTTGCACCGTGATTCCAACCTGGTGGATACGCTGGTTGGCGATGCCATTGCGGAGGAAGCCTATCGGGCCGCGCTGGCCGACCAGAGCAGCCTCGCGAGCAACCGCGCCAATCTCCGCGCGGAAATGTCCCGCCGCGCCCAGCTCAAGCTGCCGCACGGCGCGAAAGTCGAGGGCCTGGCTTATCGCTACGACATCGCGCTGGAAGGCGTGGCCAGCGTGCAACGCGCCGTTACGCTGGAGATCCAGAAGCTCACCGCCGCCAAGAAGAACCAGCTCAAGCAGCAGGCTGACGACGCCCGGGAGCATGTCGGGCTGGTGCTGGAGGCGCTCGCCAAGCCGACGGAGCGCGTCACCTGGCTGTTCAACTTGTGCCACAGCTTCCCCGAGGCGACCCGCTTCCAGCTGGGCCATGACGGCAAGGCGGCGCCCGAGGCGCTCTACGGCTACTTGTATCGCGAACTGGTCCAGTCGCTCAAGGCCACCGGCAAGACCGGCGTCGCCGAAAGCAAGCGGCTGGAAGCCGAACTGGAGACCGCCCGCGCGAACTTCGAGAGCAAGTCAAAGAAAGCCTGAACCACCGTCGCGCCCCGCCGAGCCAAACCACTTATTTGCGGGTGCGCTAAAAAAATGCTTCCGTGTCCGACAAAAAAACCTGATTCTCACCCGATGTCCAACCCCACCGTTTCCCGGATGAAAGCCGTCGCTTTCGTCACCACGCTCACTGGCGCGCTCGTCGCCTTCGTTTTGACGGGCTGCCAGACCAGCGGCCAGCCCGCGCACGCCGCCAACACTCCCCCGCCCGGCTTCACCGCCCTCTTCAACGGCAGCGACCTCGCCGGCTGGTGGGGCGCCACCACCGAAGACCCGCGCAAATACCTTGCCCTCTCCGCCGAGGACTTCACCCGGAAGCACGACACCAGCCTCAACGACATCCGCCAGCACTGGTCCGTGCAGAACGGCGAGCTCGTCAACGACGGCAACGGCCTCTTCCTCACCACGGATAAAAACTACGGCGACTTCGAGCTACTCCTCGACTACAAAACCGTGGCCCTCGCCGACAGCGGCATTTATCTGCGCGGCTGTCCGCAGGTGCAGATCTGGGATTACACCAAGGCCGGCGGCAAATGGGACCTCGGCGCCGGCAAAGGCTCCGGCGGCCTCTGGAACAACTCCCCCGGCGCGCCCGGCAAGGATCCCCTCGTCCTCGCCGACAAGCCTTTCGGCCAGTGGAACCACGTCCGCGTCGTCATGGCCGGCGCCCGCGTCTGGGTCTGGCTCAACGGCCAGCCGACCGTCAAAGGCGCCGTGCTCGAGAACTATTATAACCGCAAGCTCCCCGTTCCGCCCCGGGGCCCCATCCAACTTCAGACCCACGGCGGCGAAATCCGCTGGCGCAATCTCGCCATCCGCGAAATCGGCAGCGACGAAGCCGACACACTCTTGCGCGCCACCGATCCCAAAGGCTTCCAGTCCGTCTTCAACGGCAAGGATTTCACCGGCTGGGCCGGCCCGATCGACTGCTGCCGCGTGACCAACTCCGCCATCCTCTGGCAGCCGAAGAAGGGCGGCACCATCTACACCCAGGCCGAATACACCAACTTCGTTGTCCGCCTCGAATTCAAGCTTCCGCCCGGCGGCAACAACGGCCTCGCCATCCGCTACCCCGGCAACGGCGACACCGCCTACCTCGGCATGTGCGAATGCCAGGTCCTCGATGACAATTACGAGAAGGCCACCGGCGAACACATCGACCCGCGCCAGGCTCACGGCTCCGCCTACGGCATGGTCGCCGCCCAACGCGGCTATCAGCATCCCATCGGCGAGTGGAACTACGAGGAAGTCACCGTCACCGGCCCCACCATCAAAGTCCAGCTCAACGGCACGCAGATCCTCGACGCCGACCTGAGCCACATCACCGACTTCGCCGGCGGCCACGCCCATCCCGGCAAGGACCGCACCAGCGGCCACTTCGGATTTGCCGGCCACAACGACCCCGTCATGTTTCGCCACATCACCATCCAGCCGCTCCCTTGAACCCACCCCAGCAACATGAGCCCACACCATCACAACTCCCGGCGCGGCTTTCTCAAGACCCTCGGCGCCGCCGCCATCGCCGCGCCCTTCATCACCAGCAACCTGTTTGCCGCCCCGCCCAGCCGCCGCCTCCGGCACGCCAGCTTCGGCGCCGCCGGCATGGCCTGGGCCGACCTCACCTCCATCGCCGCCTGCCAGAATGTCGAGATCGTCGCCGTCTGCGACGTGGACCTTCACCGCATGGGCGAGGCCAAGAAGAAATTCCCCGGCGCCCGCTTCTATCAGGACTGGCGCGAACTCCTCGACAAGGAGCACAAGAACATCGACTCCGTCAACGTCTCCACCCCCGACCACATGCACGCCCCCATCGGCGTGAGCGCCATGCAGCTCGGCAAACATCTTTACGGCCAGAAACCCCTCGCCCACGAGATCCACGAAGTCCGCCGCATGACCGAGCTCGCGCATTCCCAGCGCGTCGTCACCCAGATGGGCATCCAGATCCACTCCGACGTCTATTACCGCATCGCCGTCGCCCTCGTCCAGAGCGGCGCCATTGGCAAGGTCAAGGAAGTCCATTCCTGGTGCAACAAATCCTGGGGCGACATGGGCGCCCAGCCCGACCGCACCGACCCCGTCCCCGACGGCTTTGACTGGAACCTCTGGCTCGGCGTCTGCGCCGAACGCCCCTTCATCGGCGGCCAGCACTATCACCCCGCCAACTGGCGCAAACGCCTCGACTTCGGCACCGGCACCCTCGGCGACATGGGCTGCCACATCTTCGACCCCGTCTTCGAAGCCCTCGGCCTGGGCGCCCCGCACACCATCCGCTCCGAAGGCCCGCCGCCCAACGCCTGGAACTGGTCCCTCAACGGCAAAGTCTTCTACACCTTCCCCGGCACCCGGCACACCGACGGACGGAACCTGCCCATCACCTGGTATGACGGCACCTCCAAGCCCGCCCCCGAACTCATCGCCCTTGTCGAAGGCGACCCCTTCCCCTTCGACGCCGGCTCCCTGTTTGTCGGCACCCAAGGCGTCATGCTCCTGCCGCACTTCGACATGCCCACGCTTTATCCCAAGGTCAAGTTTGCGGAATACAAATTCCCGCACCTCAAAGGCCTCAAGCATTGGGAACAATTCGTCAACGCCAGCCGCGGCGAAGACCGGACCACCGCCGACTTCGCCTATGCCGGGCCCCTCACCGAGACCATCCTGCTCGGCAACATCGCCGCCCGCTTCCCCCACACCAACCTCGAATGGAACAGCCGCCGCATGAAGTTCGACCACGCCGACGCCAACCAATACGTCCGGCGCGACTATCGCCGAGGCTGGGACGTCAAAGGCCTGTGAAGCGGGGCGTTTGAATTGTTAAAGAGTTAAATCGTTAACTCGTGGTCCGATTGAAGCGTCAATCGGAGCGACCAAACCAAAAACCGGCGCTGGGCAACCAGAGCCGGTTTTGTTTTCGGAAATCCCTCCAGCATTCTTCATTGCCACACAGGTAGGGCTGACCTGCCGGTCAGCCAACCCCGGCGGCGCAGCAGCGCCGCCCTACCAACCGATGTGCCAATGATAATTTGACCGGCTAAACAGGCCATGGCAGTTCAAATCAAGGTTGGCACCACTTGAAAAACGGCTGGCGGGTAGGGCGGGCAGTCCCCTGCCCGCCGTCGTGGGACCGGGCGGCAGCGGCGCGCACGGAGTGCGCGCCCTACCTTGGCCAAGGACATCGTGATATGCCTTCAAGCGTGGCCCCGCGAAGCCGGTGGGGCGAGTGTCCCCACGAGCCGCGGGAGCGACAGACTGTTTTGCCCGTTACGTATTGGCTCTCCTTCCTCTAACCAAATCCACTGCGATGACAATCAGACAGTGCACGACCCAACCGATGGCCAGCGCCGGAATGGCGAAAAAAATTGTGCAGATAAAGATGCCGTCGAGCACCGCACCGAAATTGGACGGATGAGTAAATAACAAAACCCAATATCCGGCCGCGGTAATTTCAGCCCCGGAACTGCCGATAGGTCCGATAAACCATGGCGGGACGAAGAGGCAAAGCGATAGCGACAACCAAAGCCAAATCTTCGTCTTGAATCGCTTCAGCGCCATAAATATCAAATCATGTTTTGCAACTGCCGGATGGCGGCTTGAACCGTGACCATGGATTTATTCTGGGCCGAGGGGGTGAGCCTGTAACGCATCCCGTCCAAAACCAATATAAAACACCGAGGCCATATCTGCATACACAACAAAAACCCCGAGGGCAATCAGCACTACAACACCAAGCCCGAACATCAAGCTCTTCACCTCATCGGAAACCTGAGCGCGGCTTTGCAGCGTCAGGGTGACCACCGACCAGACAATGGGAATGGCGAAGCCCATCAGACCATAGGTATAAAGCATCAGTGCCGGAAACGGCATCGCCACCCCGGCGTTCAACGCGTGTCGGTGAACCAGCCCCGCGCCCAGCACTCCGGCCACCAGCACGCCGATTTGCATCACCGCCACCACCACAATGTTCCGGATTGAATTCATATCACCCGCCAAGCCAGAGGCAGAAAGCCGGGCCGCTCCTCCCGAACGACCACTTGAACCACGTCAGCGGACTGATTCTCCGACGATTGAACTGATGACAGCTTGCGCATTTTAATATGGCCCAAAAATAATTTCTTTTGCCTTCTGAAGTTCAACTTGCAGAGCTTTCCGTTGCGAGTTAAGCGCGGCTTTCATCAGGTTCAAGTCGTGAACACGCAGCTCGGCTGGATAAACCTTCTCGCGGGTTGCCCGGCAGCGTTCACGCTCCCCTGCCGACAAATGCGACTCCGTCGATTCCACCAACCTCCTCATTGTTGCCACCTCTGACTGCATGGCAATCACGTCATTTTCCAGATTTTGCTGTTCGACGGTGGTCAGTTTGCAAGTGGAACCGCTGGGAGCATGGGCGCAACCAGCAATCGCCAACAACCATACAAGCATCAAGAGTTTGTTCATGCCATCTTCTTCATCATTCCCTGAACCAATGCCGCATTGAGCGGAAAGATGCTCGTTGCAACCAGCCGCCACAGTTGAATCTGCTTTAATCTATTCAAAGTTGGAACAGTCAAATCCCCGGTCGGCGGCAGCGGGTTGGGGTTCATGCGTTCGACCTTATTTCCGCGCTCCCCCAAAGTCGAGAGTAAAACGACCAAGCGGCTCGTGAGGACACTCGCCCCACCAACTTGCCGGCACCCTCCCGCCGGACGCTCCGGCAGCCGCCCTTTTTGCCCCGGCCTCGGCCGCATTTGCCCCGGCGTTTGTCAAATTGTCAGGAGCAAACTCGTAATTTGCTGGAGCAAACTCATGATTTGCACCAGACAATTTCATATTGTCAGGAGCAAACTCTCCATTTGCACCAGACAATTGCAACTTGTCAGGAGCAAACGCCCCATTTGCACCAGACAATTTCAAATTGTCAGGAGCAAACTCGCAGTTTGCTCCAGCAAATTACCCGGCCAAAGCGGCATTTGCTGGCCTTTCCGCGGATTCCCGATGTTTTCATGCCAACACCACCCGATCCGCTGAATTAAACATGAATACATTCATTGTAGTTCCCGGCCATCAGGCTCAAGGTCGATGTTAGATCCATGAAAAAACCGGCGACAAGCCCTTGCCCCTGCTCCGCACCCAATGCGGGGGGCGTCGGACAGAAAACCGTTTCCTGGATGCTGGAGGGACTATGGCCGATCAAAATCGTCCGGGCGCAACGTGGGGCGGAACCGATGTAACCACCGGTAAGAAGTTCGCGTTTAACGCCGGATATTTTTATAACCGACCGGTCCCCGTCCTTCCCGAAAGCCCCGCCATGAGCAAACCTAAACTGAGTCGCGCCTTCGCAAAACTAGCCGACGATCCGTTCGCGGACTTCGGTGATAACGTCCATGGAAGCATGAACCTCAATGCGGCATTCACCACGCCGATCATCCTCATGGTGGATCTCCTCGCCCACGTGGCGGCGCTCCGCAGCGCCATCGTGGCCGTCCCCACCGGCGGCCATCCCGCCGCCATCGCCAAAATCGCCGCGCGCGAGCTCCTCCTCTCCGATCTCCGCGCCCTCGCCAGCTATATCGAGCAGCTTCCCGGCATGACCGATGTCATCGCCGTGACCTCCGGCTTCAATCTCATCAAGCCGCGCACCAACATCCCGAAACTTCCCGAGCGCCCGGCCATCCTCACGGTCTTCAACGTGGCGAGCACCAAGCTCGGGGTGACCATCACCGGCGGCGCGAACACGATCTACTTCGAATTCCGCGCCACCGTGGACGGCAAGACCTACACCCTCGTCGGCACGTCGCCCTCCAAGCGCGACATCGTGCTGGAAAACCTCATCCCCGGCACGAACTACACCATCGAATGCCGCGCCTGCGGCGGCCACAAGCTCTTCAGCGAGTGGAGCGATCCGGTGTCCCACATGTGCACCTGATGTAAAGGGGGAATGGCGGGACGCAGCCGCCCACACCGGCTGCGCCCCGGCAAACCGGCGGCCGGCCGGAGCGGACGGGCGGGACGCAGGCGCATTTGCGAAATTCCCATTGAGGCTTATATTTGCAGCCGGTGCGCGGACGGGGGACGGCAAGGTCGCCCGCGCGTGTAACCTAGTGAAACCTTGTGAGGAAAGGAGTGTTTATGATCATCTCAGTTCATCACTTGATCAATGATCCGGACCGGTGGCAACAGGCGACCATGCGCATCATGGCGCTGTCGGAACACGACCAACTGCCGAAGGGCCTCAAAGGCCTGCTGTTCCTGCCGGGCATGGACGGGCACAAGGCCGATTGCGTCTGGGAAGCGGACTCGCTGGAGTCCCTGCAAAAATTCCTGGACCGGGAGATCGGCACGGGAGCGAAGAACGAATACTTCCAGGTGGACGACGCTTCGGCGTTCGGACTGCCGGTTCATCGCGAACTGCATCAGGCCGCGTGACGGGCGCGGTTGGCAGGAAGTAAATCAGGCGAGGACCGGGAGCGAACCTCCCGGTTCCCGCATTTTAAGCCTCAGCGACAGACCGGTGCGCTCAAGCAGGCGGGCCGGTTGCCCCTGCCCTCCGGCCTATGCTTGAAGCATCACACCGCGAATTTCTTGCGGAGCATCTTGAGGCTGTCGGCCACGGCCTGGTCGGCATTTTGTTTGCCTTCCATTTCCAAGGAGACCCAACCGGTGTAGCCGACATCGGCCAGGATGCGCGCGATGCGGTCGTAGTCGAGATCGAGGGTGTACCAGACGCCGCCGCCGGGATAGGTTTTGGCCTGCACATAGACGGTGCGCGGGGCGATGAGCTCGAGCTTGGAGTAGGGATTCTCGAGGAAGTTGCCGGTGTCCATCAGGGCGCCGAGCCACGGCGAAGGGATGGCGTTGAGGATGCGCAGCAGGCCTTCGGGGGTGCGCGCGAGGCCCCAGTGATTCTCCAGGGCCAGCACGACGCCGCATTCCTCGGCCTTGTGCAGGCAGCGGGTGATGCCGTCGATGGCCCACTGGAAGCCTTCATCCTCGGTGTGGCCGGGCAGGACGGGCTCGATGCCGCGGTTCTTCATCAGTTCGTCGAAGTCGCGCGAGGTGCCCCAGCGGCCGGTGTTGATGCGCATGGAGGGGATGCCGAGCTCGTAGCAGATCTCGATGCATTTCTTGGTGTGCTCGACGTTCTCGGTGATGACGGCGGGGTCGGGGCTGAGAAAGGTCTGGTGCGTGGACATGCACACGGGCGCGACGCCGCAGTGGAAGGCGTGCCGCTTGAGCTTGCGCAGATAAGCGCGATGGGCGGGCGCGAGGGGCTCTTTCTCGGGCAGGTCCATCTGGCGGTGGAGAATGTCCACGCCGGCGACGCCGAGGGCGCCGAGCTTGTCCAGCACGGTCTCGATGGAGACGACGGGCCCGTCGAGGTGCCAGTAGGAATAAGTGCAGGCGCCGAGCTGGACGCGGGGCGTGCGGGACTTGCCGGTGGCGCCGAGGGCGGACGCGGGGACGCTGCCGGCGGCCAGGGTGCTGGCGCCGAGCAGCCCGGCGGTGTTGAGGAAGTTGCGACGGGTCATGTTCATGGCGTGGATGGATTAACGGGTTTAGTGACTGGGTTCAACAATGGCGGCGGTCTTGGGGGGATGGAAGAACAGCGCCAGGGCGATGATGGCGGCGATGGCGCAGAACATCGGCACGAGGAAGAGGCCGTGGAAGTTGGTGACGCCGTCGTGCATGAAGACTTTCTGGCCGAGATAGGGGCAGATGGAGTTGGCCAGCAGGCAGCCGAGGCCGAGGATCATGACATTGAACAAACCCTGCGCGCTGGCGCGGGCATCCTTGGGGAAATACGCATCCACGAAGATATAGACGGTCGCGAAGAAGAAGGCGTAGCAGATGCCGTGGAGGATCTGGACGGCGATGATGAGCCAGGGGTATTGCGGACAATAGGCATAGACGGCGAACCGCGCGGCGTGACCGAGGATGCCGACGATCATGGTGGCGCGCCAGCCGAGCCGCTTGAGGGTGGCGCCCAGGATGAACATGGTGAGCATCTCGGCGACCTGGCCGACGCTCATGACGGGCATGATCCAGTTGCCGGGGATGCCCACGCCGCCGGCGGTGGTCGCCGCGCCGAGGAAGGAGCCGGTCCAGTTGAAATAACAGTTGTGCACGAAGGCGTCCATGAGGGTGACGATCCAGAGGACGAGCACGAAGGGATGCTTGAGGAGCTTGAGGGCCTCGAGCCAGGCGAGGCTCTCGCCGGCGCCTTCGCTGGCCTTCCTGGGGGGCGTGTGCGGCAAAACGAAGCTGAAGGCGGCCAGCAGCAGGGACGCCACGCCGGCGACGATGAAGGTCCAGACAGTGGCGGACTTGAGGGCGTCGCCGGTCAGTCCGGAGCTGAGCACGGTGCCCAGCCAGTTCACAAGACCGTGCGGGTTTGCGTCGTGGACCTTGTTCCAATCCACAAGGATGAAGGTGAAGGGCCACGCGGCGAGGATCCAGCCGAGCGTGCCGCCCATGCGGACGAGGCCGAACTCCTTCTGCGGATCCTTCATGTTGGCGAAGGCGATGGAGTTGGTGATGGAAATGGTCGGGACGTACAGCAGGCAGTGCGTGAGCATCAGGCCGAAGAAGGGCCAGAAGCTTTTCGTGAAGGCGAGGCCGAGCATGGCGACGCCGCCGATGAGGTGGCTGAAGGCGAGGAATTTCTCGGCGGCGAAGTTGCGGTCGCAAAATTGGTTGCTGAAGAACATCCCGACGATGGCGGCGATGGGAAAGGCGTTGAGGATCAGGGATTGTTCGCCCGGTGTGAAGCCGAGGCTGGGCAGGTAGCCGAAGATCAGCGGGAGCCAGGCGCCCCAGATGAAGAATTCCAGCACCATCATGACGAAGAGTTTGAAGCGATGCGAGTTGCTCATGGGATTAATGGGGGTAATCAGGTGGCAGTGTGTCCGACCGGCGCGCGCGGGTGAAGCCTAAAGTGCGGTCACCGCGCCGGTGCGGAGGGAGGCTTCCTCGGCCTCGCAGATTTCGAGCGCGGTCACGCCATCGCGCGCAGTGACGATGCGCGGGGCGCGGCGGCGGGCCACGCAGTCGAGGATGTAGGCCACCTCGCCCGCATAGCCGTCGGTGCCTTCCGGTTTCACGGTGCGCGGCGGCTGGCCGGTTTCGGAGACGATGAGCGCATCGCTGCCGCGCGCGAGATCGTAGTCCAGCGTGGCGCGCTCGCAGAGGAGCGTGTAGGCCATGTTGAAGCCGCTCGCGAGCAGCCAGCTGCCTTCGGCATAAACCGACGGGCCGCCGGGATAATGATATTGCGTGACGACGTGGTTGATCGCGCCGGCGGGGCTGGTGACGCCGGTGGCGAAGACGCCCGCCGGCCGGCCGAAGAGATGATTCACGAAATCGGTGTCATGGATGTGCAAATCGAACAGCGCACCGCCGAGATCGCCCCCGCCGGTGTAAGTCCCCGCCTGACTCCATGCGGGCATGGCCGACACGCGCCGGAACCGCGCGGCGAGCACCTTGCCATAGGTCTGCTCGACCACCACCTGCTTGAGCCAGCTCCAGCCGGGCCAGAACCGCATGCACATCGCAGGCATCAGGAAGCCCGGCGATTGCTCCGCCACCGCCAGGATTTCGCGGGCCGCCGCCGAGGTGCGGGCCAGCGGCTTCTCGCACAGCACATGCTTGCCGGCCTTGAGCACGGCCATCGCCTGCGCCGGATGCAGGGGCGTCGGCGTGCAAAGGTCCACCAGCTCGACCTCCGGCGCGGCGAGCAGCTCTTCGAGCGTCCGGAAGACTTTCACCTGCGGCCCCAGCACGATGTCGTCGGACTTCTTGATGTTGCCCGCGACGCCTGACAGCACGCCATTCACCGGCACGCGGACGGCGTCGCAGACCGCCACGACGCGCGCCTGCGGATTATCCAGATAAGCGCGCAGATGCGTCACGCCCATGAAGCCAAGACCAACGACCGCGACGTTCACCGGGTTTGCCGGACGGACGGGATGGGAAGACTGGGAGTTTGACATATTTTTGGAATCAGCCGATGGATTTGAGCACCACTTCGCGCGCCGCGCAGATGTCCGCGACCCGCTGCGCGCCGGCTTCGCGCTCGATGACCAGATTGCCGGTGTAATGAATCTGCTTCAGCGTGGCGAAGAAGTTCGGCCAATCCACGTCGCCGGTGCCGACAACAACTTCCTCGCCCCAGGTGCCGGGAACCGGCGTGCGCTTGGCGTCCTTGATGTGGACCTGACGGATCCACGGCCCCAGCACGCGCACCGCGACGATGGGATCGCCCTTGCCGTAGAGAATCATATTGGCGGGATCGAAGTTCACCCCCAGGTTTGGATGATCAAGCTTTTCCAGGAGGGCAGCCAGCGCCGGCGCGTGTTCCTGTCCGGTTTCCAAGGCGAGGGCGATCCGTTCCTTCGCAAAGATCCCCGCCACGACGGTCAGGCGATCCAGCATCTTCGCGTAGGCCGGGTCGGCTTCGGCGTCGGGCAGGAAGCCGGCGTGAAAGGTGACGAGCTTCAGGCCCAGTTCCACCGCGAGCTTCACGGTGGCACGGATGTTTTGCAAATTCTGTGCCCACGTCGCGTCCGGCGCGATGCCGCCCGTGACCCGGATGGATGACAGCGTGGAATAGTCTTCGCCCACGCAGCCGAACATGCCGGAAACCAGCGCGAGGTTGGCCGAATGGAGCGCCCGGGCCGTGTCCCGCCAAAGGGCAGGCGATTCACGGAGCGGATCCAGCGCCAGCTGGACGCGGCCAAGACCGGTGCCGCGCAGCCGGGCCACCAACGCTTGCAGATCCGGCGGCTGGAGCGACCAACTGCACACGGCAAGGCGCTCGTTTAAAACAACGTTTCTTCGTTCCCGCTCCGCTTCCGCTCCGGCCTCAAACGCGGGATGGGAACGCCCATGTTCAGCGAATGACATAACAAGTTTTGTAGTTTAACGCGGCAATTCGTTGATAGTGATTCAAATTCCGCCGCCAGACAAGTCTGGTTGAGCAACAGCCGGGGTTGGTAGGAATAGCTTTGATTTTCCGGCAGATCGTCCTCGTCATCATGCGCGAGCGGTTCTGACAAGGCCCGGTCGGATGCCCGGCAGAGCGTTCCAGGGAATCAAGTTCGAAGCGGGCAAGTCGGAAAGTGAAGACGTGGCTGGCGCCGGTCACCTTTGCAGCCGGAAATACCGGGCGTTGCCGGCAACCGGCAGCATGACCTGCCACAGGCCACCGACGATTTGCGGAGTCACCGCGGCGGGCGTCCAGATGCCTGCGGCCAGATTCGTGGCCGTCAGAACCGTGTAGCCCGCCGAAGCAACGGGCCAGGACAACGTCAAGCCGCCACCGCCGGTTGAACCATTCAATGCCGGGCTGTCCTGACTGAGCAATTGACCCGGCCCCAGCGCCTGCGTGGCCGTAATTTCAGCCGCAGTCATGGCACCGTTGTAGAGGCGGAACTCATCCAGGGTGAAATCGGGATACGGATCGCCGCTGTATAGCGACCGGCCAATCCAGCTGTAAACATCGTTCACCGAGCTGAACGCGGTGGTCACGGAATTATTGATGCCCGCAAGCACCCCATTGGTGTATAGCGCAACGTAACCCGCCGGCGGATTGAAGACGGCGGCCACATGGAGGTTGGTGTGGAAGCTGAAATCAAAGTTGCCGTAGGCGTTCTGCTCGCTTGAATAGCTGCCGCTGCTGATGGCAATGCGGCCGGAGCGCGGCGCGCAGAAAACATAGTTCACGCCGGAACTGCCGCTGGTGTTGCCAAAGCCGAAGAAAAAGCAGTTCACGGGCAATTGATCGGGAAATGTCACCCAGGCTTCAACCGTCACCGCCGTATAATTGCTCAAAATGCCCGCCGGCAGCTGGACATACTGCTGGCTGTTGGAGGACAGGGCCAGCTGCCCGTTCGCAAGCACGCCGCCGCGCGGCAGCGTGCCGTTCCAGGCGGACCCGCCGATCGAGTCGGCGACGTTTGTGCCGGGCGCGTCGCTGAAGCTGTAACGGTGGGCCAGCGCGGCCGGCATAAAGGCGACCTGCACGGCCTGGGTCGTGCTCATGCCAAGGCTGGCGTAGGTGGCGATGATGCCCGTCGTGCCGGAGGCGACACCGGTAACATTGCCGCTGCTGTCCACGATGGCGATGTTCGTGTTGGCCGAGGCGTAACTGATGACATAGGTCGAATTAGTGGTGAGGTTAAGCCAGTTGCCGGACATCTGTCCCCAAATCGCGGTCGCGACCCGCTGGCCGGTGTAGAGCGGCGAGGGAATTTGCAGGGAGAGGTTCGTGATGAAATTGATGCCGCCGGCCTGCAGCTGGAGAATGGAAAGCGAATTGGCCGGCAACGTGACGGTGAAATTCGTGCCGGAACCGGCAATCGAATTGGTGACGGGAAACACCCGGGCCGGCACCGCCAATGAATTTTCGTCCGACGGGCTGCCGGAAGTCAACTGGATGAGCGTGGCGTTCGGGGCAATCGTGTTGACGCCGGCGAGATTGAACGTCGTCGGCAGCGCCGTGCCGTAGGGATTGACCGCCTTGACGACAATCTGGCCGCTGGCCCGGTTGTAGGTGGATGAGGCGAGCAGCCCGGCGGCAGCCGTGGAGGAATTGGTAAAAGTCTGCATCAACGTGCCGTTGAGATAGCACTGGATGCGAAAGCCGGTCAGGACGATGGAGATGTCATACCATCCGTTATTAGTGATGGCCGTCTGGGCGACCTGGGCGAGCGTGGTCTTGGTGCCGTTCACATTCTGCTCAATCCCGTCCAGCGTGTTGTTCCAGCCGCCGACATTCCACCAGGTCCAGTTGTTGTCGTCCGTCCAGTTGAACAGGATGAGAAAACCTTCGCTGCCGCTGACTTTGCGGGCGCGGAGCGAGACAGTGTAGCCCCCCCAATTGGTATTGCCGGCGGTCGCACGGCAGTCGGTCGTGGTGGCCGAGGTCTGCTGATACAGCCCGGCATTCGTGCTCCAGGTGCCGTTGTAAATCCGCCATCCGTTCGTGCCGGCGTTCACAAAGTCGCCCTGGTAAAGCGTCACGCCGTTGCTGGTCACCACCAGATTCGTGTATTGCACGGACGTGTTCCACGACCCCAGCCCGACCGCGCCATGCGGCGGGGGGTTGGTAATGGTGGCCGGGACAGCAACCACGGTCGGCAGAACGACGTTGCCGCGGTTTTGCCCGAACAGCTGCTGGACATAATAGGACGGGGTGCCGAAGCAGCGATAGTTGTCGTAGTAAATCAAATCCGGATGCCATTGGATGCCGTTCACATTCGCAAACAGGGGCGCGTAGGAGGCCAGCTGCACGACGTCGGAATTGCGTTCCATGCCGGTCATGAAGGCGGCTTCGCCAAGCGCCGCCGACAGGTTGCCATAGGTGCCATAGCCCGAGGTCACGGCATATTCGCCGACAAACACTTTCGGCCCGGACCGGCTGTAGCTGTCATACTTCGTCGCGTAGGAGATGAACGTGGCGGGACTGGAATAGTAATGCTCGTCCCGGATTTCCACCGGCCGGCTGGTGGGGCTGGACGGGCTGCCCCACACGGGCGAGATCAAGCGGATCTCCGGATACTGCGCCTTGATGGCATCGTAAAACAAGGTGTAGCGCGCGTCGTAATAAGCGCCGCCATTCTCATTGCCGATTTCGAGGTATTTCAAATTAAACGGCGCGGGATGGCCGCTGGCGGCGCGCACGGCGCCCCACGCCGTGTTCGTGCCGCCATTGGCGTATTGGATCAAATCCAGCGCGTCCTGCACCCACGGCCCCATATCGGCGATTGGCACGGTGTTATTCGTGCTGCCGTTGTAGCCGAGCATGAGGCCACAGTTAATGCCGTAAAGCGGCTCCATGCCCAGGTCCTCGCAGAACTGAAAAAATTCGTAAGCCCCAAAA
Source organism: uncultured Verrucomicrobia subdivision 3 bacterium (assembly GCA_903917705.1). Taxonomy (GTDB): domain Bacteria; phylum Verrucomicrobiota; class Verrucomicrobiia; order Limisphaerales; family UBA11358; genus UBA11358. The sequence continues at coordinate 35,554 of CAIXBQ010000079.1, forward strand.
CCGTCGGTGGACCAGTAACCCCAGGCATCGTTCAGATGGCCGGGCCGCTGGGCGGGGTCCCCGATGGATTTTTTCCACCGGACGGCATTGGTGACGATGTCGCTCTCGATATAATTCCCGCCGGGAAATCTCAAAAATGACGGATTCAGCCCGGCGAGCATATTGGCCAGATCCAAACGGAGTCCGTTCGTCCGATTGCCAAAGGTCGCCTGCGGGAACAGGGAAACCTCATCCAGCCAGACCGTGCCCGCGTTGGTGATGCCCAGGACAATCCGCGCGCTCGCGTCCGTGCCGCTGGAAACCAGCGACGCGGTGAAATGCTGCCAGCCGGCCGTCAACCCGCTAAAGCTGGCCTGCGCGTAAACCGTGCCGCCGCCGGCATTCTGCAATTGCACGACGAGCGGACCGGCGAAGCTGTTGGAACCGGCCGCGTAAAAACTCAGATTGTAAGCCACGCCCGCCTGGAGCGACAGCCCCCAGAACCCGGGGTTAGCCGCGCCGATGCCGCCCGTACCGGACAGCATCGTGAGCTTGAGCGAACACGGTTTGTTGGTGTTAAGGGGCTGCGTGAAGTCCACCGACATCGCCCCGGCGGCGGGACCATTGGTCACCAAAGTCCAGTAGTCCGGATTGACGGAATTTTTGAAAGAACGGTTGCGAACCATCTCGGCATAAACGCCGCCTTCGCCGCCATAGTTGATCTCCTCAAAGAAAATACCAAACAGGTTGGAGCTGACCACCGCGCCGGGCTGGTTGGCCTGGATCGTCAACGTGGCGCCGGATTGCGCCTGCACCCGGGCGGCCCAAATGACAAGAGCGGCCAATAACAGGCGAAAATAGTTTTTAAGATTCACGTTGATTCCACTTTCAATTTATCACGGGTACACCAGACGGTAAAACCCCGCCCACCCAGTTTGCTCCAGTATCAATATATCCGCACCGCTCGCACCACTCCAGACGATGGTGGCCCCGCGGGAGGCGCTGGCGACGGCAATCAACAAGATGGTGGCGTCGCCAACATTCACCGCCAGACAACTAAAAACCAAACCGGGCATGAATGTCGTTTGCCGATTTCAAATTCCTATCTCCAAAAAAACCGGGCGGCAACATGCATCAGTCGCCGCCCGGTCAATTTCAGACGCCCGCGAATTCGATCACGGATGGTGCAGACGATAGAACACCGTCGGATTCGTGGGATCGATGATGACATCCTTGTTAGTCACCAAGTCGCTGCCGGCCACGTCAAACCAGTTGGTGACCGAGATGCCGGTGCTCAAGCTGTTGGTCTGCGACTGGAGCATCCAGCCGCGATGATCTTCCGGCCAGCCCAGCGAAAGCGTGGTGCCGGTGACAACGACCGTGATGTTCGTCGGGTTACTGGCCATGGTTGACAGCAACTCCAAGCTGCCGCTGCCGGTGATGTAGGGTGAAGCCGTGGTGCTGTTGTAAACACCGGCCGGCTGACTGGCCCCGTTCAACACGAGGCTCGCCACCCGGTTCGTCACCGCGAAGCCCAGATTCAAGAAGGCACCGCCAGCCACCGTGACCGTTGAGTTCGTGGCCAGCGTGGGCTGGGTGATTCCGAGCGTGCCACCATTGACGGTCGTGTTGCCGGTGTAGGCATTCGTGCCAGTGAGCAACACAATGCCGGAGCCAACCTTGGTCAGCGCCACCCGGCCGGCAGTGTTTTTGATGACACCCGCAAAAGTACTGGTTTGATTGTTGTTACCAACCGTCAGGACATTGGTGGTGTTGGCGACCGTGTTGTCAACGATGGCGTTGACACCACCGGTCAAACCATTTATATGGGCATTATGGCCGTTGAGATTCAACGTCGCCGTGTTGTTGTTAGCACTGGTTCCAAACACCACATTCCCAGCGCCGGCTCCATAGGGCAGAGCATTGTCAATGCCCAGGGCCAAAGTCGGATTCGCCGCCGTGTTGTTCCAGTAAGATCCGGCCGCCGTGCCGATGGTGGTGTCACCGTGATAGGTGTTCACGGCATTCAAATAGACCGGGGATGCATCCCAGTTGATGCCCAGACCGCCGGCACCGGTGATCAGGCCATCGACCACAAAGCTCTGGCCCTGGGGTTGCCAGCCGGACTGGAGATAACCGCCGCCGGCGCCCAGCAGAATCGTCCGGGTGGCACTCAACACCGGCGTGGAGTTGTTGTTATAGATTGCGCCGCCGTTCAAGGTGATGTTGGTCGCGGGCGAGCCGGGAGCAGCTCCCAATTGCGCGTCACTCGTGATTTGGAGGCTGCCGGCATTGACCACCGTGCCGCCGGTATAACTATTCCCGCCAGTCAATGTCAGAGTGCCCGTGCCATTCTTGGTCAGGCTTCCGCTGCCCACCGGTGCGATGACCGGAGTGCCGAGCCCCGCGCCGCTGCCACCGCCACCGATCAACGTCGCGGTCAGGACATCGCCCCCGTTGTAGCTGCCGCCCGGACTCGTGATGATGATGCCAGTGACGGCACCACCGGCAACCGTGGCAACAGCCGTGGCACCAAGCCCGGCACCGCCGGTGATGCTTACAATCGGCGCGCTGACGTAGCCGGAACCACCGTTGGTGACCGCGATGGAAGTCACACCATAGTAAGGCGCGTTCAATGCCTGGGCGATGGTGATATTGAAACCGCCGCTGTCAATGACAGCCCCATTGGTGGAGACAAAGGCAGCGGTCAAGCCCGTCATGAACGCGGTGTTGGCTGCGGTCGGCTTCACGGTGCCGCCGTTGAAGTTGAAGGCGGCGTTGACGCCCGTACTGGAAGTAATGTTGAGCGTGGTATTCGTGCCGCCGTTCTCGTTGAACGTGCCGGTCGAACCCGCGATACGCGCGATGTTAACACCACCATTCGCCACCAACATGCCGCCGTTCTGGTTAAATGTGCCGGTGCCCGTCCCACCGACGCGAATACCGGAGGCGGCGGTCAATGTGCCGCCGCTCATATTGTAAACCGCCACGCCGTTCGTAGAGGTACGCCCGCCGATGGCAAACATCCCAACCGCAGTGTTCAATTGCGTCACGCTACCACCGGTTTGATTCACCGTGCCGCTGGCGGTCGAACCCGCCGCATTGGCCGAAGCAATAAACAAGTTGCTGACGGTCAGTGTGGCGCTATCCTGGACATTCAAGACACCATAGGCGCTGCCGATGTCGCCGACGTTGAAATCAAACGGGTTTACCAAGGAACCAGTTCCTTTGAGGACCAAGGCGCCGGTGTCATTACCATCCTGGCCGATACTACACCAGGTGGTGCTGTCATTGACAGAACCGCCGGTGTCCACAACCACCGTACCCCGCTTCACAAACAGGTTGCCGGTGAAGGTATCAGCACCGGTCAAAATCAGCTCCCCGGTATTGGTTTTTGTCAACCCGCCGCTACCGGAAATGGCGCCGCTCACCACGGTGTTGGATGCACCGCCGACGGTAAGAATATAGCCGCCATTGTTGATGGTCTGGCTCAAAGCCAAGCTGCCGGATGCCGCATTTAACATCTGCGCCGAAGTCATTACCAGCGGCACGTTCAACCCCTGTGCGTTGGTCGAGTTGTTGAGCACGCCGTTGGCGGTCAGGGTCAGGATGCTGCCGTTCCCGGTGGTGATGTCGAACATGCCGGCGTTATTGCTGAAAGTCACACCGGTCACGGTATAGCTCAAATCCATGGAGGGATTCGTGTTCACAATCCCGGCAAAAGTCAGACTGTCACCAACAAATCCGGGTGCGGCACTATTGCCCCAGTTCGGATTTGTATCGAAGAAGGCATCCGACCCACCGCCAACCCACACATCATTGGCCAGCGTCACCGTCAGGTTGGCACCAACGGTGGCGGTCTGACTACCAGAATCCGTGATGGTGGCGACTATGGGATAAACATTCGGAGCGGTACCGGCGGTGGCGGCAATGGTATTGGTCCAAACCCCGGTGGCCCCGACCTCGGAAAGCGCCAGTGTCGGCGACAAACCGATGCCGCTGGCATCCACGGTGACGGTGGAGATCGGATAATACCCGTTGGTCACCGTAACCGTGACCAGGGCGTTTTGGTTGCGGGACACCGTGGCCGGATTGATGGTGATACCGGCGGTGGGCCCCGTCGTGGCCGAGTAGTGCAGCAAGACCTGGCTACCGCTTACGACCACGGTATAATGGGTATAGTCCGGCGGCTGGATATCCCAAACGGGCGTGGAATTAAATATTCCCGACAGGCTGCCGAACCCATTAATGAGGACGTAATCCCCGGTGGTATCCAGGGTGCCCGGGGCCTTGATGTGGATGACCGGGTTGATATTGTTGTTGACCAGGGCACCATTCATGTTGATCTGATCATTTCCTGAACTATAGACGCTGCCCAAGGTGAAGGTGCAGGCGGCCCCGGCAGCCAATGTCAGATTGTTGTAGATGGTCAGGGCGCCCGGGATTGAATTACTACCGGGGCTCAAAACGCCTCCGCCATTCACCGTCACCGGCCCATTCACCGAACCGAGACCGCCAAAGGTCGCGTTGGTACCCACGGTCACCGACCCGCTTCCTGACAGGCTGCCATTCACCAACAAGGTTCCATTGCTGACCGTGGTGCTCCCACCATAAGAGCTGGCACCTTGAAGTGACAGCGCGCCCGTGCCAACTTTGACCAGCGATCCGCCCGCCGCGGTATCGGAGATGGCCCCGTCAAAAGATGTGCTATTGGCATTGCCCACAATCAGGGTGCCATTTACACCGGCAATGTCATCCAGCAGAACATTGCCCGGACCGGCCAGCGAACCAATCTGCTGCGAGAGGCCGCCGATATCCAGTGTTCCCGAGGCGATGCTCACAGCAGTGCTCGCCGGCAGCACCTGCGGATTGCTGTTGATATAAAGCTGTTGAATTTCAGCCTGACTCAAGGCGCGGTTATAGATGTAAACCTCATCAATCAGACCGCCCAAACCAACTTGGCCATCGACCTCACCGGTTCCGGTGCCACCGATACGCACCTGGGTGCCGGTATCAGCCCGATTCCATTGATTGATCGTCAAGGCATCCAGGGCGCCATCCACATAGCTAGCCCGCATTCCGCCATTGCCCGTCAGAACCACAAAGTGCCAGCTACCGTCATTGATAGCGGCCGTCCCGCCCACCCAACCACCCGAATTCTGAACCCCACCCGCGTGAGTTCCGCTGCCCACCGATCCAGCGCCATTGTTCAAATAGAACGTTTGATTGCCGCTGGCCCAGGCACCGGCGCCTTGATACAGATAGGCACCACCAGCCGTGGTCGTCTTGAGCCACATGCCCACGGTCCAATTGCCGTTGTAATTCAGCGGAACCACCGAACTGCTCACCAGGACATAGGCCGCCGTGGATGCGCCCGTGGGAATGCTCAGCGCATTGCCGAAGCGTCCAGCATTGGTTGAGATCGTGGCGGTCCCGGTCAGCGTGCCATTCATGGTCGAACCGCCCGACCCCTGATTGACCACCGTGGTGCCGCTGACGTTATCGAACGTCATATGCAGTACCGGCGCGGAAAGCTGAAGCGTGCCGCCATTAATCGTCGTGTTGCCGGTATAAGTGCTGGAACCGCTCAAAGTCAACGTACCACTGTTCTGTTTGGTCAGACCGGCGTCGGCATTTGCGCCCAAAGCCGGATCATGCGTCAACGACTGGTTGATGGTGATGACATGGCCACCATCATCAATGATGGCACCGTTGGTCGAAACGCAAATCGCCGTCAGCCCGGTCATGAAAACGGCATTGTCCTTTGACGCCTGCAATGTGCCGCCGTTGAAGTAGAAATTGCCCGTTCCGCTAACGTGGGAAACCTGCGGAACTGACAGGACGCCGCCATTAAGATTGTAGGTAAAGATGCCCGACGAAATGGCCGCCCGGCCCAAGGACAGGAAACCGGTGCCGCCCGGCGTCGTGCCGCCGTCGCTATAAAGCGTGACCGTGCCGCCATTCTGGTTGAATGTGCCGCTGCCGGCGTAATTGTTCGCGCCCAAGGTAAGCGCGTTGTTGTTCCAGATGTTGATCGCCGAAGAGCCGCTCAGGTTGACCGTGCCTGAGGCATTGGTGAAGTTGCCCACTTCCATCTGCTGGTGCTGAACATTGAGGACGCCGCCGCTCATATTGAAGGTGCCGACACCATTGTTGGTGCCGCCCGAACCCACGGTAAACCAGTTATAGGAGTTAATGGTGCCGCCAGCCTGATTGACCACCCCGGTTCCGGGTTCGGAGTTATTCCCCGAATTGCCGGCAATGATGACGCGCACGGCATTGACCGTGCCGTTCGTGACGCTCAATGTTGCGACCTGGCTGCTGTTGGGAGCGATCTCGATGTTACTGCCGCCGGCACCGGTGATGCCGAGCGTGCCGCCGCCATCCACCACCAAGTCGCCGCCTTGGACGCTGGTCAGGCCGGTATAGGTGTTGTTGGCCGTCAGAATCAGCGGGCCGTTTCCAGTTTTTGTCAAGCCGCCGCCGGTGTCCGCCAATACCAGATTCAACGTCTGCGCATTGGTGGTATTAACGGCGATCGGACCGTTGCCAGTCATGGTGAGCGGGTTGTTGGCCGTGGAGCCGAGGGTGAAGCTGCCGGCGTTTGCGTTGAAGGTCAAACCGGAGACAGTGTAAGCCTGATCCAGATCGGGACTAGTGTTGACATTGCCGGCAAACGTCATGCCGTCGCCGACGTAGCCGGGCGCGGCACCGCTGGTCCAATTGGCATTGTTGTCAGCGTAAGCATCCGAGCCGGCACCGTTCCACACTTGATTGGCCAGAATGACCACAACCGGGGTGATCACATAATTTCCGAGCAGCGGCGTGGGGGTTGAGTTGTCGGTGACCGTAACCGTCAATGAGTTGGTGCTGGCACCAATGGTGGGGGCCACGGCAAAAGTGTTGGTATAAACATTGGACAGGTTGGACTGCACCAAACTCGCGGCGGAAGAACCACCGATCTGGCTTATATCCACCGTCACACTGGCAACGCCACCCAGTCCCGGGGTCACGTTTGCCGTGATGGTGGTCAATTCATTCCTGGTCAGGGTCGCCGGATTGGCCACCGCCGTCACGACCGGTGCCTGGGTGGTGGTATAATGGAGCACCACGTTGTTGCCGCTCTGCACCACCGAGTAATGGAGATAATTGGCAGGGGTGGTGCCATCCCAGACCAAAGCCGGCGTGGTGGGCATGGAGGTCGAACTCGTGACCGTGAAGAGGACATAATCAGCATTCGTGTCCAGCTCAGCGGCGCCGTGCAAGGCACTGATGCGAATGGTATCGCTGCTGCTCAAGGTGAGATTCCCGGCGACGGTGATCTGATCATTGCCGGTGCTGTAATTGGTGTTGAGGTCGAAATAATCCGAACCGCCCGCACTTTGATTGAGATCGCTGTTGAAGACCATGGTTCCCGCCGTGCCGCCCACGGCCGGATAGATGGCTGAACCGGTAACCGTAGCCAGCGTGCCCGAAACCGCGCCGGTGCCCTTGAGATTTTGCGCCGCGCTCAGCACGAAGCCAATGCCCGACACATCAAACGTACCGCTGCCGGCCACGATGATGTTTGGCGAGTTGGAAATGGAGCCACCCGAGCCCAGCGCCAGCGTGCCGGCGCTGATGGTGGTGTTGCCGACATAGGTGTTCGCACCGGAGAGCGTCTCCGTGCCATTGCCGACCTTGGTCAGCGCCACGGTACCGCCGGTATTCTTGATGGCGCCAGCAAAGGCACCAGTCTGGTCGTTATTGCCGACGGTGACGGTGTAGGAACCGGCAATCGTGTTGTTGATGATGCCATTGGCACCGCTGCCATTCAGGCCGTTGAGTTGCAGATTATGGCCGTTCAAATCCAGCGTGGCCGTGTTATTCAGGCCGCTGGTGCCGAAGTTCAGATTGCCGACGCCCGCTCCATAGGGCAGCGCGTTATCAACGCCCAAGCGGACAGTCAGGTTGGCCCCAGCATTATTCCACCAAGTGCCGAAGGTCGTGCCGAGGGTGGTGTCACCTTGATAATTATTGGTCGAGTTGAGGACGGTGGTGGAACTATCCCAGTTGATGCCCAGCGCACCGGTGCCCGTGATCAGTCCGTTGATGGAGAAAGTGTTCGTTCCAAAGCCGGCCTGAAGATAACCGCCGCTAGCACCCAGCAAAATACTCCGGTTGGCATTCAGTATCGGCGACGAGTTGTTGTTGTAAAGCTCGCCACCGTTCAAAGTGATGTTGATCGCTGGCGATGCCGGGACGGCTCCCAATTGCGCGTCGCTGGTGATCTGGACGGTGCCGCCACTGACCGTCGTTCCGCCAGTGTAGGTGTTGGCACCGGTCAGAGTGGTTTGAGCTGTGCCGTTGAAGGTCATGCCGCCACCGGTGTTGGCCACCGGTGCCACACCAGTGATGGTCGCAGGCGTGGTTGCGCCACCACCAGTTAAGGTGAAGGTCGGGGTCACGGTATAGTTGATGCCTGGTGAGGTGATAACAATATTTGTCACGCTGCCAGTGGCCGGATTGATTTGCGCAATGGCCGTCGCCCCGACACCTGTCGTATCACCCGTGCCGCGCACCACCGCGACAATCGGCGGCGCGATGTAACCGGCTCCGCCAGTATATGAGCTGATGCCATTAACACCGCTGCCAGCCGGGGCGAGCAAGGGCTGGGCAATCGTGATGGCAAAACTGTTGTTGTTAATCGTCCCACCGCCGCTGTAAATGTTGGCGCTGCCCAAGCCCGTCATGAACGAGCCGTTGGCTACGCTCGCCCGCAGCGTGCCGCCATTGAAATTGACCATCGCCGAAGTGCCGCCGCCGACGGCATTTCCCTGAGCGACACCGCCATCCAAATTCAAAATAGCCGTGTTGGCCGCACCCGACTGGTTCAAGTTAAACCCGACGGAAGCCAGCGTGTTGGTGACGGCTCCGCCCATGATGTTGACGATGCCAGTCGAACCGGCGGCTCCCCAGCAGTTGACAACGCCGCCGCCAGCATAAGTGAGCAGGCCGCTGAAAACATTGAGGACGCCGGTTTGGGCGCCGCCCACGCGGGATACCACCACCCAACCGGTGTTTAGGACGTTGGCACCGTTGATATCACAGATGGCGTTGCCGGCGGCAGATTCGCCACCCACACCGATTTCACCCACGTTCAAGGTGGCTCCCGAACCGCCATAATAATAACCATAGGCACCAACGGCATTGCCGAGCTGGAAGGCAGCACCGCTGGCTCCCTGCGACTCAGTAATGGTTCCCGCAGTCTGATAAAGCGCACCCACTGCGCCATTCAAAGTGCCGATGTTAAAGTCATAGTTGGTAAGGAAGGTGCCGGAAAATTTTACCAGGGAATTGCCCACGGTGTTGCCGATGGTCATGGTGGCCGTGGTCGCGGCGGGACTGGCCGGCAGCGCGGAGCCGGTGATGTTGAGCGCGCCCGCGCTGACGACGGTGGCATTGGTGTAAGTGGTCGTGCCAGAGAGCGTCAAGGTGCCGGTGCCAATCTTGGTCAAACCGCCGCCGGGTCCGGTAATCACGCCGGCATAGGCAGCGGGGCTGGAATTGTCGCCGCCGACCGTCAGGGTTGCCGCCCCCAAGGCCACATTGCCGCCTGTGGCACCACCGCCCGTCAGCGAACCAATCTGCGTGGCGAAACCGTTAAGATTCAGAGCAGCGGTCGCATCATTCGCGAGCGACACCGCCGAGTTGTTGCCGACAGCGCCGCTGACATTGGCCACCGAGGCCACCCCGACAACGACCTGGCCCTGATTGATGGTGGTCGGACCAGTGTAGGTGTTGGGCGTGGAATTAGTCAGCGCGGCAGTTCCGGTCTTGGTCAAACCGCCATTGCCGGCAATGATGGTGTTCGCCTTGAAGTTGTAATTCAGCGTGTTGTTGGTTACCAGAATATTGCCCGGAGTCAGCGTGGTCGCGACGGAATTGCTGATCGTGGTCGTGTTGATTCCAGTGTCGTCAAATTGGATCACGCTGCCGTCAATATACTTGGTGCCAAGGGTTCCCGCGTTCGTCCAGTTGGCCGTGGTGTTGATGTCCCAGGTGCCGTTGACCAAGCCGGTCCAGATGGTGTTGGTCACGGCGGTCACAGTCAAGGTAATGGTGTTGCCTATCGTGGTAATGCTGCCCGACACACCGCCCGGCAAAGTACCCTGGGAATAAGAGCCTGCTCCCGCCAACGTGGTGTAGGTAATCAAGGGATAGGTGTTTCCGGCGACAAAATTTCCACCGAGAATATTGATGGTGCTGGTTCCATTGAGCGTCAGTGTGCCCACCGCATACCGCGCCAGGCTGGTGCTGTTGGCAATGCATCCCAAGGTCGCGCCGGTGGTGGTGCCGACCGTCAAGGAAGTCGCTGTCAATTGGGCGGCCGGTGCATACGCCTCATTCAAGGTCGCTCCATCTTTGACGACAACCTTATTCTGGGAACACGCCTGAGCACCCAAAGTAAGCACGCCGGTGCCGTTGTTGGTCAGGTTGCCACTGCCAGTAATGGAGCCGGCCAGCGTCTGAGCCACCGAACTGCTGTAAGTCAGGGAACCGTTGTTGGCGACGGCGCCAAAATAATATCCACTGCCCAACTGACCGGCGCCACCAATCGTCAACCCGCCCGCGCTGATCGTAGTCGGACCGGTATAGGTGTTCACGCCGCTCAACGTCAGCGTGCCGGTGCCAACCTTCGTGAGGCTGCCCGCCCCCGTGATGAATCCGGCAAAGGTCGTGCTCGTGTTCAGATTCCCAACTTCAATCGTCCCCGCGTTCTGGATGTTGGCGTTGGCGGCACCCGCGTTGCCCGTCAAGGAGCCAAACTTAGTGGTGAAACCTGCAACGGTGCGCCAGCTCGAATTGGCACTGCCCGCATAGTTGATGTTCAGCGCCGCCTGGGAGAGGTTCAAATTGCCAGAGGGCCCCTGGATGTTTAAAACACTGGTGCCGGAAGGATTATAGTTGAGAGTGTTCGTAAAGCCGCTCCAGTCCACACTGCTACCAATTCCAAAAGAAAGACTGGTGACGCTGGTGTTCTGCAGCGTCAAGGTGCCACCGCCGCTCAAATTGCCATTCAGCCCTCCGTTTCCAGCAAAGCCGTCAATCACCGCCGAAATCCCAACCGGGACGACAAGATTGTTGCCTTCAGTGTAGCCGGCTGAGGTGGAAGAAGAACCGTTAGCCCTGCCCCCAAGAACGAGTGTGCCGCCGTTGAACGTCACCGTGCCTTTGCCCAGTGGACCACTGGTGACCGCGCTGCCATTTCCCCCCGTTGAATTGGCACCCATATAAACTTTCCCCGCATTCAGATACAAGCCGCCACTGAAAGTGCTTCCGCCGTTTCCCAACTCACACTGGCCATTGCCATCTTTGATCACGATGCCGGGGGTCAAACCATTGTCGGCAATAATTGGCTGGATCTGAAAACCATTGGCAAAGGCGGCGGTATTCGCATGAATGAACAATTCACCGCTCGCCAAGCCGGATTTCAGCGTGCCACCAGTTCCTGTCATCCACCGCTCGGAAGATCCCAAAATGATGCCGCCGCTGGCATTGGTTATTGTCGTAGTGCCAATCGCAAAATCGAATTGAGCATTTATGGAGTTGACTGTCCCGCTCGCGCTTGGACCGCAACCGGCAGTATTTTTGTAGTTGGCGGTCGGGGAGGGAGCAAAGTTAGCTCCCACAGAGGTATAACTGGCGTAGGTGATGACATTTCCACTGCTATTGGTCGCAGCCCAATCCCCAGTTCCGGTCACCGTCGCCCAACCGCCAATAATGCCGTTGCTGGTCGGCAGCACGGTGCTGGTAACACCCGCAGTCGGAAAGCTCATGGACGCACCCGCCGCGCGGCTGACCGTTCCATTAAGGGTGAGTGTCTTGCCCGAAGCGACCGCCCACGCTTGGTAGCCGCTGCCCAGCGTCAAAGTGCAGTTCATCGTCAGGTTGTTGTTGGCCGCGCTCATGTTGATGCCACTCGTGCCCAGCGTCAGCGTGTTGCCAGTGGCGATGGTCAGCGGCCCGTTCAAGGTGCCGTCAAGCTGAAGGCCGCCCAGCGTCAAATCCGAACCTCCCAGGGACAGACTGGCCAACGTGGCGGAGCCGGGGGTCGCAGTAAATTCACCGACGTCGGTGGCAGCCGGCGCGGCACTCCAATTGGCCGTAGAAGCCGCCATGGACGTAGTATCCAGCTTGGTCACATTGGCCGCTCCTGCGGGCAAAGATAACAAAATCGCCAGACTACAGACGCTGGTGGCAATGGGATAAAACAGAGGACGGATGATGGTTTTCATAGGATTATTGGATTATCTGGGGTTTAAATAAACGGGAGACTGAAATGGCATCACTGGTTCGGGCCTGATCTGGCAACCCAAACGGCAATTGCCGAGGCGGCCTTGGGCCTGCAATTCAAAGATGACTCGACGGCATTCAATGTGACGACAATGGTGATTGTTTATATTTACGCCGGAACGGGCGATGAAACAACGCCATTTTGCGTAAAAGAATCGCCAATTTGCGTACGTCAATCCGACGCCGACCGGACCCCGTTCATTTTTCGAAAAGCCAGCGGGGTCTGGCCCTTCACGGCGCGAAAATAGCGGGACACATGCTGGATATCCTCAAAACCGAGGTTTTGGGCGATCTGCGCCACCGGCAGGCTGGTTTCCACCAGCAAACGCGCAATCTGGCTGGCACGAACCTGACGGATTTCATCCAGCACTGAATGGTTCAACAGCTGCCGGAACCGTTTCTCCAGCGCGCGACGGGACAGGCCGGCAGCCCGCGACGCATCATTGACCGTGACGTTCTCCCGGGCGTGTTCGCGGATATGGCGCAGGGCCTTCGCCAGATAGGGGTCCTCCACCGCCAGAATATCCGTGGAGCGACGCGGCACCACATGGGTGGCGCGCACCACAATTCCGGACGGCACATGACCGGCCTTGCGCATCAACTGGCTGAGGACACCCGCGGCCTCATAACCGGCACTTTCAAAATTGACAGCGATGCTCGACATTGGCGGATTGGCGAGACCGCACACCAGCTCGTCGTTGTCCACGCCAATGACGGCAAAGTCGTCCGGCACGGCCAATCCCCCCAGTTTGCAGGCCTCGAGCACTTCTTTGCCCATATCATCGTTGCAAGCCATCAAGCCGCAGGGGCGGGGCAGCGAACAGAGCCACCGGACCATGGCCCGCCGTTCCTGGGGCCAAATGCGTTCACGGCTGACCCCGGCGGAATAGGTCTGGCAATCCATCCCCGCCTCCTGAAGCCGCTGGCGGAATGAGGTTTCCCGCAGTTTGGACCAGGTAACAATCTCCGTCGGCATCGCCTGCATGCCGCAATAGGCAAAATGCTTGAGACCGCAACCCAGAAGGTGTTCGGCGCCCAACCGCCCAATGACTGCAGAATCGGTGACCACGTTGATCAGACCCGGCACCTCAGAACGGCTGTGGCCAACCACCACGGCCGGAATCCCGAACCCGAGCACTTCATCCAATTGCGCCACGTCGCGCAAGATGATCCCCTGCAGGTTCAGGGATTTGAGCTTAGGCAGGGCGGTTTCCAGTCCGCCAGGTTCCCAGTAAAACGACCAGTGACCGTGATGGTGAGAATAATCAGCCACACCCTTGATCAGGGCCCGCCCCGCCGCCCGCGAAGATTCGATGAGCAAGGCAACTTTGAATGGCTTTCCCATGCAGGTAAAATAATCCACCCGCCGCCCGGCCGAAAGGTTTTTCCCACCCGTAAAAAGGCCCGTGCCAACGGCGGTGTCGTAAAAAGAACCCAGTGATTTTCATAAAACAAATGTCGGCAAAGCAAGGCGGGCAGCATGGCGGAAAAGGCTAGCGCTGAACAATCCATCGCGGCCGAAATGTTTTGCTGAAGCCGACGCCGGCGATCTATGATCCAAGCGAGCCCTGGCAGCAACGTCGTCACCATGAAAACGATTCTTTACACGCTGGTCTTGTCAATTTGGGCGGTCGCCGCCCATGGCGCCAACCTGAGGCAGCCCCTCGATTTCGACACCTATTCCGGCTACTTCGTCTCCAACAAGTTTGAACCGGACTCCCCCGCATCCTTCGCAGTCATCAACGATCGCGAGCAATTCGACCGGGTATTCGGCGTGGCGTTCGTGATGGGGGATAAATTCCACCGGCTGCCGGCGGACGCCTTTCCATCCCGGCAGGTGATGGCGGTCATCAAGCGGGGAAGCGCGGTCTGGAACTACAAGGTGGAAGGAGTTTCGGCGAAGGACGGCGTGGTGGAACTTCGCTACACGACGACCGCGAACACAAATGGCCAGGCCACGTTTGCCTGCCCGCTGATCGTCTCCATCGCCAGGGGCAAATACACGGCCATCCAGTTCGTGGAGAACGGGAAGCCGGTGAAAAAGATCGAGTTCGGGGGAAAATAGATTTTCCTCATGAGCGTTGAGAACAAGGTCCGGCAGGCGGCGAAGACCATCAAAACCGCCGACGCCCTGTTGATCACCGCCGGAGCGGGCATGGGAGTGGATTCCGGCCTGCCTGACTTCCGGGGCACGCAGGGGTTCTGGCGGGCGTATCCCGCCATCGCCAAACTGGGCCTCACCTTTGAGGAAATGGCCAATCCGGCCTCGTTCGCAGAAAATCCACATCTGGCATGGGCGTTTTACGGTCACCGGCTGAACCTCTATCGGAAGACCACCCCGCACCATGGATTCAACCGATTGCTGGATATCGGCCGTGCCAAGCCCCATGGCTATTTCGTTTTTACGTCGAACGTGGACGGACAGTTCCAGCGGGCCGGATTCGCCGCGGAGCGGATCGTTGAATGCCACGGCTCCATCCACCACCTACAATGCCTCACATCATGCTCCGATGAAATCTGGGCGGCCGACCAGGAAACGGTCAACATCGATGGAGTCACCTTCCGCGCGCTGGAGCCGTTACCCCGATGCAAACATTGCCCGGCCCCGGCCCGGCCCAATATCCTCATGTTCGGCGACTGGTCCTGGCTGGGCCAACGCACCGAAGGACAACAGCAGCGGCTGGACGGATGGCTGGGCGACTTAACGAAAGCCCGGGCCAAGGTGGCCGTGATTGAACTGGGCGCCGGCGGCGTCATTCCCACGGTGCGCCACTTCTCGGAACGGGTGCATCAACAAACAGGCGGCACACTCATCCGCATCAACCCGCGCGAAGATGGGGTTCCCCGCGGCCAAATCGGCCTGCCATTCGGCGCGGCGGAAGGCATCCGGAGGATCTGCGATTTCATGGCCGCCGTCTGAAATATTGCCGTCGCCTTTCAACCCCATCCGGTCAGTGGCCAAAACGCTTCACGTTATTCTCCCGCCCCTGCCAAACCACGGCGTACTTCCCGAACCGGTTCATAATCCCCAGACATTCGTCGGCCAGCACAAACATCCGCCGGCTACTTGGATATTTTTTGAAAACCACATTTTTCACCACCAGCCGGTTCCGGACAATGGTGGAATCCGTTGCGACGCACAGGGACAATGATTTCAGGTCAATGGCCTGTGCCTGAAACCAACCGACCGCCTCGTCCAGCGCCAGTTTCAAGGCGTTGAACTCTGCTTCGTTATTCGTGCCGAACCCGAAATCGGCCCGGCTGCGCCGGAGGATTTCCCGGTCGGCCAACTTGACCTGAAAGGAACCATACTTCTGGCCGGGATTCCCGAGACAACCGCCGTCGAAAAAGATTTCCACCAAGCGCATGGTTTTGACGGGCGCCGATTCCGGCTCCGGCGCCGGCCCGTCACCGAACAGGCTCATCGTCTGGTATTCGCATTTGCTTTCATCGGTTCGCATATCAAATTGTGTGACTAATCGTCGAGATGTGCCGGCTCAAGCCAGCGCGGATCACCGTCAAACCTCAGCCACGCTGCCGGGTCGCTTCGTAAAGGAATACCCCGGCGGCGACGGCCACGTTGAGTGAATTCATGTGGGATGGCATCGGGATTTCCACCAGGTCATCGCACGCCGCCAGCACGGCGGGAGTCAATCCCGGGCCTTCCGCGCCAAACACCAGGCAACAGTCGCCCCGCAAATCCACCGCGCCCAACCGCTTCGCACCAGGCCGGGGATGGGCCGCCAGACAGCGCACGCCGCGGGCACGTAATTCCGTCAGTTTATCCACCAAGCAGTTCACCCTCACCAATGGCTGCTCAAAGACGGTGCCCATGGAACCGGAAACCGCCCGCCGCTGAAAGGGGCTGCCGCAGGTCTCGCCCACGATCAGGAAATGCGCCCCGAACGCCGCGCAACTCCGCACAATGGCCCCGAGGTTTTCCGCGCTGGCAATGCCCTCCACAGCGGTGAGCAGCAGCGGGCGGGGGGAGTTTTCAAGGAGGGTTTCGAACGCCGGCAGCGGCGGTATCCTGGCCACGGCCAGCGCGCCTTGATGCAGCTTGTAGCCGGTGATGGTCTCCAACAGGGGCGGCTCGGCGACATAAACGGGGAGATCCTCCGGCCGGGCGCGCAGCAGCGGCTCCAGCCGGGCGAGCCATGCCGGGGTGAGCAAGGCGGAGACGACGGTGAACCGGCTCGCCAGCAGGCGCCTAATCACCTTGATGTTGGCGGCCACCAGCACCCCCTGCCGCTCATGCTCCTCGACGCGCCGGAGAGTCAGATACAACTCCAGTTCCGGCGCATCGAGTGATTGAACAGGCTGGATGTGCAAGGTTGCCACACCGGAATTTAACCGCGCGGCAGCGGCGATGGAAAGCGCGGAGAACGATTTTCCATCATCCGGGTGGTTGGGCCGGATTTGGAGCCGGGGAACAGCCTCATGCCACTGGACAATCCGACCACATTCAGGGAAAATCCACGCGACCACCAACTCTTTCCAGCCTGAGACACAGCGTCCCGGACTCGCGGGGAAAGATTTCAGCAACCGGCAAATTGCAGAAAGTCCAGATGGCTGATACTTTCAAGATGACATTTTTACGCGAAATCCATCCACCCGAAGCCGGGTGTCCACAAACGAACGCCCGACGCCGCCAAAGTCCTGACGAAAGGCATTCCGGGCGGCCGGTCACGGGCCGTTTTCCGCCCACATAACCGCCGATTTAGAAGACTGATCGAGAACCATGAAATCAAAATACTTACTGCACACCGCCGCCCTGGTCTTGCTGCTGGCGCCCCGACTGGTTCACGCAGATGGCCGGAGCTACAACACGTCCGGCACGCTCGACTGGGTGATGGTGGATGAGCGGCGGCCGTTTTTCCAGGGGAGCAACTGGAGTCCATTCGAGGGCAATGGCTATCCGGTGGTCAGCAGCGAGGGGGCTTCCTTTGATTTCTATACCGGTCTGGGCAATTCCGGCGCAGCAGGCAGCGGCTTCTGGCATTGGTCCACCTGGCCGATTTCCAATCCCATCAACCTGACCGACACCATCTCCATCGCCTACCTGGGCAGCACCACCACCGGCCACGGTTCGGATGGCGCGGAAGGCACTTCCAGCGGGATGGATAACCTGCCGGTCTTCGGCTTCGCGACCAACGTGTGGTATCGATTCGCCATCCGGGCGTGGCAGCCGGCGGACGGCACGCCGCATCTCGGCTATGTGGGGGAATGGATGCGGGAAGGGACGAGCGGCACCTGGTATCACTGTGGCACGTTTCAGACGCCGTTCGCCGCGAAGGGGGTTACCGGTTTGGGGGGATTCATGGAGGGCTTGGGCAACGGCTGCCGGCAATTTGATTTTCGCAATGCTTTTGCCCACCAATACGGGCAGCCGGCCGCCACCATCCAGCGGGCGAATCAAATCAACATCGCCTGGAACGGCGGTAATGGCTACGCGGCCCTGATTGAGAACGCCACGGCGGCGATGGGCTGGCAGGGGAACACCGCGAGTCCGGCGCAATTGGATCCGCTGGGGAATAACTGGGGCACCAACATGCCGTTGGGCAGTCTGACGCTGACCATGACGAACCAACCGGCGACACCGCCGTTCGATTCCATCGTGGTCACCAGCTCCAACGCCACCGTGTATGGTTCGCAACTGCTCGTGCAATGGTCAGAGCCGGCGACGAGTTCCCCTCAACTCTCCTACCGTATCGAAGTTTTTAACAACTCCGGCTACACCGGCTCGCCCGCCTTGACCCGCTTCAACTACGATACAGAGGCGCAACAATGCCTGCTCAACATCCCCGGCGTGAGCACCCCGTTTGTGCGGCTGACCATCGTGGACATCTTCAACAACACCAACGCACCGATCCTTATCACACCGGCCACGGCCGCCTTGAGTCCGGCAACCAACGTAGTCGGCGCGGTCAATGGCCTGGCATATAGTTATTATCAAACCAACGGCACGGCCGGGTGGACCAGCCTGCCGAATTTCACAGCGCTGACGCCGGTGCTGCAAGGGGCGGTGAACAATCTGGATTTGACGCCGCGACAGCAGCGCGCGGAATATGCGTTCAACTACACCGGATTTTTTCAGGCGCCCTCCAACGGCGTTTACAATTTCACCCTGACGTCCTTCGACAGCAGCGAGCTGATCATTGACGGCACGGTGGTGATCAATTTCAACGGCCTGCATCAGCCCGCCAGCAAGAGCGGCGGCATCGCGCTGGCAGCGGGCAAACATTCCGTGAACGTGCAGTATGCCTTCTCCGACCAGCGCGGCCAGACGACGGACTGGGACGGCGTGTGGCTGGCCTGCTCGGGGCCGGGCCTTACCAACACCGTGCTATCCGGCGCGGCAATTTGTCCCGGCCTCACTTTCAGCGCGGGCGTCACCAACGTGGCCGTGCCGGACAACTGCTGGTTCCGCGTGCCGGCCGGCAGCGAACCGGCCATCACGCTGACGTCGCCCGCCAGCGGCACGACGATCTGCGGATCGAACATTTCCCTGAATGTTTCAATCACCACTAACGGCACGACTTTGAGCAAGGTGCAATATTTTGTTGGCGGATATTTTCTCGGCCAGTCTGCCGTTGCGCCTTTTGCCTCAACCGCATTTTACGGCCCGTCCACGAACGGACTGTTTCGCGCCCGGCTGTTCTACAATGCGGGTTACACGCTGGACACGCTGCCCCAGACGCTGCTGGCCACCACGAACATGGATGTTTCGCCGTGGCAACTGACGCCGCTGGAATTTCACAACTATCCCACCGGGGCCAGGGTGGCGGGCGCCAACCTAAGCCTGACGGGCGACTCGGTGAATCTGCTGACGCGGCAGATGACCGGCGATGGCACCTTCATCGCGCATCTGGCCAGCGTCACACCGAACGTTGCCGGACCGGACGGCACGGGGCCGGACACCGGCTGGCGGGCGGGCATCATCATGCGCGGCACGCTCAACCTCACCATCGGCCAGCCTTTGGGGGACGGCACCACCACCCGCTCGACGGAGCTGTTCAGCTCGGTCGGCGGCGGGACTTATTACGAGGATGACACCATGCGCGGCGGCAACGGCGACGCCAACATGTGGTCGGCGGATGTCGGCGGCGCCAACCGCTGGTTCAAGATCGTTCGCGCGGGCGACCTGTTCACCAGTTCGGTCTCGACCGACGGATCGAACTGGACGGTCGTGCGCACCAACACCCTCACCGGCATCGGCACGACGCTCTATGCCGGGATGTTCATTCATGCCCCGCAGACCCTCAACGGCAACCTGTTCTCGGCCACACTGGACAACGTGAGCATCAGCGGCGGGGTGGTGGGGCTGCCGAGCGTGACCGTGTCGCCGTCCACCGCGCGGGCCAGCGTCGGGCAGAGTGTCACGTTTAACTCGGGAGTGGTGGGCCAGCCGCCGTTCAATTATCAATGGCAGTTCAATGGGACCAATATCGCCAATGCCACGAACGCGACGCTGACGCTGACGAACCTGCAGTTGACGAACAGCGGCAATTACACCGTCAGCCTGACTGCGGGCAACGGCAATGCCGCCAGCAGTCCCGCCGTCCTGACGGTGGTGATGCCGCTGACGTGGGATGCCCGGCCGGGCACGGCCGGCGTGCAGGATGGCAGCGGCAGCTGGGGCGGCGCGGGAACCAACTGGTGGGATGGGGCCAACAACCTGGCCTGGCAGGACAACAACACGGCGGCCTTCGGCGTGAACACCCCGACCAATTGCACCGTGACGCTGACCAGCGATGTCACGCCGTTGAGCCTCACGTTCAATGCCACCGGCGGGGGCATCTATACCCTGGCCGGCACCAACACCATCTGGGCGGCGGGCAACCCGCTGCCCGTCGTGGCCAACGCCAATGCCACCATCACCGCCAATTTCAATGGCAGCGGCGGCGTGGCCAAGAGCGGCGGCGGCACGCTCACCTTCAGCGGCAATAACAACAACGCCAGCACGGGCGGCACCTTTATCAACGGCGGCACGCTGGTCCTGAATGCCACGGCCTGGGGCTCCTATGCCGGCGGCGGCGTCTACATCAACAACGGCTCGACCTTCAAGGTGACGGAAGTTGGCGGCGGGTATCGCTATGACTTCGGTGGCGACAACTTCACTTTTGACACGAACGGCGGCGGGACAATCGACACGTCCGCCGGCGTGAACTTTGTGTTCATGGGCGGCAACACGTTCACCACGGGCGGCGGCGCGCCGGATGCCATCACCGGTTCCAGCGGGTTCAACCTGAACGGCAACACGGCCACCTTCAACGTGGCGCCGGGCACCGGGGTGAGCGACCTCAGGGCGGCCGCCACTATTTGGAACAGCGGTTCGGTGGTCAAGAATGGCAACGGCATTCTGGAACTGGCGGCCACCAACACCTACACCGGGTCGACCACCGTGAAAGCGGGGACCCTGTGGGTCAACGGACGGACGGCGGCAGGCGCGATGCTGGTGACCAACACCGGCACGCTCGGCGGCACGGGCACGATCAACGGGGCGACCACGGTCTATGCCGGCGGCACGTTGTCGCCCGGCACGACGAACATCGGCGTGCTGACCATCAGCAATACTGTGACACTAGCGGGTGGCACCTTGATGCATCTCAACCAGACCGCCGGCACAGCGGACAAGGCGCAAGGGATCAGCACGCTGACCTACGGCGGCACGCTGACCGTGACCAATCTTGGCGGCACCCTGGCGGCGGGCAACACTTACACCTTGTTCGCCGCCACCACTTACGCCGGCGGTTTTGCCACCGCAACGCTGCCCAACCTCAATGCGGGACTGGCCTGGGACATTTCCAATCTGCCGACGAACGGGAGCATCAAGGTCGTCGCCTACACGGGCATCACCCCGCCGGTTTCCGCGCCTGCGACCCTGGCCGCCACGCCGGTTTCATACACCCAAATCGCGATCAACTGGTCAGCCGCCGCCGGGGCCACCACTTATGTCTTGAGCCGGAACGGAACGGCGGTGGCCACGCTCACGGGCACGAATTATTCCGACAGCGGCCTGACCATGGGGACGACCTATTGTTACAGCGTCACCGCGGTGAACCCCGGCGGCAGTTCGGCGGCGAGCGCCAGCGCCTGCGCCACCACGCCGATCATCGGCGCGGCGCTGACCTGGGACATGAACGCCGGAATCACCCCCGCACAGGATGGCAGCGGCACCTGGGGCAGCGGCCCGATCAACTGGCTGTATAATATCAGCGACCTGGCCTGGGCCGACGGCAACGCGGCGATCTTCGGCGTGAACACCCCGACCAATTGCGCCGTGACCATCACCAATGACGTGACCCCGACCGGCATCCTGTTTAATCCGACCGGCGGCGGCGCCTACACGCTGGCCGGCAGCGGCGGCGGCATCACCCTGGCCGGCGCGCCGGTCATCACCGCCAGCAACAGCGCCACGATCACCGCCGTGTTCAAGGGAACCGGCTCCCTGACCAAAGCGGGACCAGCCACCCTGACCCTCGCCGGCGTCAATACTTACTCCGGCGATACGATTGTGAATGGCGGGTGGCTGATCGCAAACCAGAACAATGGTTCCTTCAACGCCTCGGCCTTTCATGGCGCGATTTTTGTCAATAGCGGCGCCACGCTGGCTTTGAGCAACAACCCGACGGGCTGGGGGGGCGGCCTGACAACATTAAATGTCAATGGCGGAACGGTCACCGGCAATGGGGGACTCGGCGCGTTCGGAGTGACCTACTGCCTGACCGGCGGCACCATCACCGGGGGGGCGCGCCTGGATTTGGGCAGCTACAATTCGGTCAATGGCGCGATCAGTTCACTGGCCAGCTCCAACCCGTCGGTCATCAATAACAGCCAGGGCATTCTGTTACGGCCGGATTCAGGGCAGACGAGTTATACCATCACCACAGCGCAGGGAAACACCAGCAGCGGGGTGGATTTGCAAATCAACGACGCCATCGGCCAAAACGGCAGCGCCTGCGCCATCACGAAAGCCGGCACAGGAACCTTGAAGCTGACCGCGGCCAGCACCTACACCGGCGCGACCACTGTCAGCGGCGGCACATTACTGGTGAGCGGCTCGCTGGCAGCGGGCAGCGCAGTGACGGTGCAGACGAACGCGACGCTGGGCGGGACCGGCACGATCAACGGCGCGACCACCGTGCAGAATGGCGGCACGCTGGCTCCGGGGACCAACAGCATCGGCAAGTTGACTTTCGGCAGCAGCCTCGTCCTCGCCGGCAGCGCCGTGATGGAAGTCAGCCGGAATGGCGGGGTGCCAACCAACGACCTCGTCTTCGTCACCGGCACCCTGACGCAGGGCGGGGCGCTGATCGTCACCAACACCGGCACCAACGCGCTGACCGCCGGCAACAGCTTCAAGCTGTTCAC
>CAIXBQ010000080.1 GCA_903917705.1 uncultured Verrucomicrobia subdivision 3 bacterium
CAGCCAATTTTCATCGCCGGAACTTGGCCACCTCATCGAAAGCAATCTCGGTTGCCACTTTTTCCCGTTCTCAGGCCTCTTTTTCCAAAAATCAAACCTCGCTATGAAATATCCGGGCTAGGTGCTTCCTTTAGTCCGGCCTAAATACTTATTTGGTGTAAACGCTTAATACCTCGAGGGATAATTCAAAGATGTATTTCATCAGCTCCGCTTTCTTGGGAAGGGAATTAATGGGCGGAAGCGGAGCTGATGTTTAGCAACTTGCGATTTATGGAAGCCATTCAAGACACCGTTCCGGCAGAGAGCAAAAAGGGAGGATGAAGATGAAACGAAAACCCTCTTTGTACCAAAAACAGATCCGCTTTTTTACGTATTTTGTTGGAGCTTTGCTGGTTTTTCTCTTTGCCGGCTTGCTGTGGTTGTTGAATCACACGCCACCATCTGGCTTCTAAAAATCCAAGGCTATATTTTGGGGGCAAATGTTTTTATACATGGAGCATGAGAAGATCATAAATCGGTGTCGAAAATCTTTGCTGGCGGGATTCTTTTTAATCGGCATGGTTTTCTTCACCCCGGATGTTTCCAGAGGGATGCGCGGTGGTTTTTTCAGGCTGGCCACCCAGTCAACCTGGAACAAATTCTTAGAACTGCCTGCGGCCTGGTGCAGTTGCAAGATCATTTTATTGAGCCTTGGTTTATTTCTGGTCATCGAGTGTTTGGGAACCATTCTGGCAGTGTTTGGCTTGCGGCGCCTCGCGTGGGTGGCTTATTTGCTTCATGTGCTGCCCAGCGTGTTGTTTCTGATGGGCAGCTATTATGTCATCAAAGCGTTGCTCTGAACCTTTACCCGAACTTAAGTTGGCTTTGCTTCCGCCTATGACTAAAAAATATCGGCAGCCGGGGAGACGCCCACCCACCGCCGAAGGATTGCAACCAGCGGCCCCGGTTCCATCCGCTTCAGTGAATTATGCGGAAGGATTCTGGCGGAGCGAAGATAGGTATCGCTCGGTCGTCACGGCGATGACCGAGGGCATGGTGTTGCAAAGGGCTGACGGAACAATTTTTGACTGCAATGAACAAGCCGCGCGCATTCTCGGTCTGACGCAAAACCAAATCCTCGGTAAAAGCTCACGCGACCCCATTTGGCGGGCCGTGCGCGAGGATGGCAGCGATTTTCCCGGCGAAGAACATCCTGCCATGATCGCGTTAAAATCCGGTCGGCCCTGCCGGCACGTGGTGATGGGCTTGCATCTGCCTGCGGGCGGACGGCGTTGGATCAACGTCAATGCTGAACCGCTTATTTGCGCCAGTGATACCAAACCGCAGGGCGTCGTGGTGACGTTCACCGACATCACCGAGCGCAAGCTGGCTGAGGAGGCCTTGCGGAATAGCGAGAAACAATACCGGGCCCTGTTTGCGAACATGCAAAATGGTTTCGCCCATTGCCGGATGATTTTCAATCAGGCTGGACGCGCGGTGGATTTTGTTTATCTCAAGGTCAATCCCGCTTTCACCCGCCTGACCGGTCTGAAGCACGTTGTTGGTCGGCGCGTCACGGAAGTCGTTCCTGGCATCCGCAAGGCGCATCCAGAATTATTCGAAATCTACGGGCGGGTGACTCGCACCGGCCGGCCGGAAAAAATAGAGGTTAAGTTCAAATCGCTTGCGCTCTGGCTGCAAATAGCCGTGTATCGCCCGCAGCCCGGACATTTTGCTGCCGTTTTTGAAAATGTCACCGAGCGGAAGCTGTCCGAAGAGGCCTTGCGCCACACGCAGGGCAGCCTGGAGCAGCGCGTGTTGGAGCGGACGGCGGAACTGAACCGGATCAATCTCGCGCTGCGGGAAAGTGAAGCATCGCTGCTGTTTGATAGCCAGGTGATGGCCAAGATGGCGGATGGCGTGCAAGTGGTGCGTGCGAAAGACCTGATAATTGTCCAAGCTAATCCGCGGTTTGAATTCATCTTCGGCTGGGGTCCCGGCGAACTGGTTGGAAAACATGTCTCCGTCCTTAACGCTCCGGTTGTCCAGCATCCGGAAAAAACGGCCCGTGAAATCAAGCTGACTCTGGATCGGCAGGGCGAATGGTCCGGTGAAATCCTGAATCGGGGGAAGAACGGCAACCTGATTTGGTGCTACGCGACGGCCACAAGATTTGACCATCCCCAACATGGAGCCGTCTTCATTTCCACGCATCACGACATCACCGAACGCAAGCGGCTGGAGCAGGAAATCTTGACCATCAGCGACTGGGAACGGCGGCGCATTGCTTTGGATTTGCATGATGGTCTCGGGCAAATCCTGGTTGGCGCGAGCTATCTTGCCGAAACCCTGAAAAATGATTTGGTCAAAAAATCAAGCCCGGCGGCCCGGCGTTTGCACCGGCTTCGGGAAGTCATCCAAGCCGCCAGCAATCAGGCGCGGATTCTGGCCCGCGGCGTGCAACCAGTGGAACCGGAGCCGAATGGCTTGACGGCAGCGCTCAACAAATTGGCAATGCAAACGCATGCCATGTTCGGGGTCCGTTGTGTTTTCCGATGTCGCCTGGCCGTCAATGTCGGCGACCCCCAAACCGCCACCCACCTGTTCCGCATTGCTCAGGAGTCAGTGACCAATGCCATCAAGCATGGCAAGGCGAGACGGATTGTCATTCGCTTGACACAGAATCGTCAGCAAATCACTCTGGCTGTGACGGACAATGGTCTGGGCATGGCCGCTGGACGGAAGCATAAAACCGGAATGGGTCTGCGCATTATGCACTATCGGGCCGGCCTTATCGGCGGGGCGCTGGCAATTAAAAACAACTCCGCCGGCGGTGCCGCCGTGATCTGCAGGGTTGGGCTGGGAACGGCAGGAAAATTGCGGAAGACAAAGGGAAAAAAGAATTGATATGGAAAAAATTAATTCGATAAGGCGCATGGCGGAAACCGGCCAGGCGGTGAACCCCAAAAAAATCTTCGTCGTGGACGATCATCCCATGATGCGGGAAGGCCTGCGCTCCATCATCAACCTCGAACCGGATTTAACCGTCTGCGATGAGGCCGACAATGCCCGCAAGGCCATGACCCAGATTGAAAAAACCGGCCCCGACCTGGCACTGGTCGACATCACCCTCCCGGATAAAAGCGGTCTGGAACTGATCAAAGAATTGAAAGCCCGGTGTCCCGCGCTGCCCATCCTGGCCATCTCCATGCATGATGAAAGCCTCTATGCCGAGCGCATTTTGCGCGCCGGCGCCAAGGGCTATATCAACAAGCATCAGCCGCCGGCAGAATTGCTCAAGGCCATCCGCCAGGTGCTTGCCGGACACCTATACATGAGCCAGGAAATATCCGAAACCTTCCTGAAACGTTTTTCCCGCGGGGCATCCTCCAGCCGTTCCCCTCTGGAAATCCTCACCGACCGGGAGTTCGAAATCTTTCAGTTGCTCGGCAAGGGCCACTCCGCCAAGGAAATCGCCCAACAACTCCGCCTAAGCGATAAAACCGTGGCCGTCCACAACGCCAACATCCGGCAAAAACTCAAAATCAAGACGACTTCCCAATTGATACGACTGGCGGTGGAGGCAGATGCCCTAGGTTAAATCAAATTAGCGTTCAGAAAATAATGCCCTTCGCCGGCACCGCCAGCGCAGGCAGCGCTATGGCCAGGCTGGCACGGACCGGACCGGGCAGTGTCCCGCGCGCTGCGGCCAAAATCAGTTTTGCACCCATGCTGAAGCATTCAAAGTGTTTTGAATGCGTTCTTGAAATGCCCGCCGAAGTGCTGGTTGCGCGCAATGACGAGATTTCTGGATGCAACGCCTACGCAGAGTATGTGAAATCACAGGACAACTCATATGCGTCAGTGCCGTGGTGAGGTTGGCTCGTCACGTTTTGCGTCTGTCCCAGTGGCTGTATTTTTATGCCTGTGCCGGCAAACGGGCACTTGTAAATCTTCGAAGCGGGATTAGGATTGCTTGAAAAGCAGCGGTGATCTAATGAAAAATCTTTTATCGGGCATTTTTTCATTACGGTGTTTGGTTTTCAATTTGCTGGCATCGGGTTTGTTGGTTGGCCAAGAGGCAATCGCCCAGCCCGGGATGTTGGATTTTACCTTCAATGCGGGCATTACCAATCCGACAGTTTACAATACTTTGGTGCAACCCGACGGGCATGTTTTGGTTCGATATGGCTGGCCAAATTATACCTTGGCCAGATTGGCGAGTGACGGTTCGCCGGACCTGAGTTTCAGTCCCGGGCTGCCTGCGGGTGCAACCGTCAGTGCCATCGGGACACAACCTGACGGCAAAATTGTTTTAGCCGGAACTTTCCTCGAAGTGCAGGGCGTGTCGCGTCCTTGCCTGGCGCGTTTGACGGCGGACGGGACTTTGGATGGCGGGTTTGTCCCGCAAATCATGGCCGCCGGCATTCCGACGCAGCCGACCAATGCGCCGCCAATGCCGTATTCACCCACCAACGGCGTGGGCATGATAATGGTTCAGCCGGACGGAAAGGTTTTGGTCACCAGCATGTCCTACATGGCGGCAACCAACGGAAGCAATCTGGCAAAGTTGATCCGCTTGAATGCAGACGGTTCGCTCGACAGCGGTTTTGCCATCGTCACCAATGCTCCCTACCGCATGGCGTTGCAACCGGATGGCAGGATTTTGATCGAACAAGCCATCTCCTGGAACTATCCCGGCTCGAATATTGTTTACCGTTTGAATCAGGACGGCACCCGCGACGGCAGCTTTAATCAGGTGAACCTCACGGGCTGGGCTAATGTGCTGCTGCCGCAGACCAACTCGATTTACCTGGGCGGATTCATCATCCGCGTGAATGGAGTCAATTCGGGCTGGATGGCGCGCGTCAGCTTAAGCGGACAGCTGGACACGGGTTTCAATTCCACGGCCTATGATTACGGGCAGGGAATCATGGATGCCATTCCCCAGCCCGGCGGCAAAGTTCTGATCGGTGGTTCCTTCTGGCAAGTGAATCCAACGTACAAAAGCCTGGCCCGGTTGAAAGCCGATGGTTCCGTTGATGCCACTTATGTCGCCACCGGTGCGAACAGTTTTATCTGGTCACTGGCTTCACAACCCGACGGAAAAGCCATGGTGGCCGGCGAATTCACCGCCGTGAACGGCGCCACCACGCCGCCATTGGTGCGATTAAAGGGTGATTCGGATGCCGGGCCTGGCACCGTGGTTTTCGATTCGGCTGGAACGGAAGTTTATGAAAACGCGGGTTCAATCACGCTTACGGTGGACCGCATTTGGGGGAAGCAAGGCGATATTTCCGTCGACTATCAAACGGTGCCCGGCTCGGCCGGCGCTGGTTCTGATTTCGTGGCCCAAAGCGGCATTCTGGTCTTTCATGACGGTGAGACCGCCAAGACCATCACGGTGCCGCTCATTGACAACAATTACATCAGCGATCTGAAATCGTTTCAGGTGGAATTGAGCAATGCCAGCAGCGGGGCGGGCGTGGGCCCGCAAAGTAATTGTGTCGGGAACATTTTGAATGTTCACGGCCCGGCCAGCTTTGATCCGGGATTTTCAGTGGTGCCGGGCCTGTTGGACGGAGCTGTCAATGGCGTCGCAATCCAGCCAGATGGCCGTATGGTGATAGGCGGATGGTTTCAGCAGGTGGCGGGTGTTCCCAGACGAGGGGTGGCGCGTTTGAATCAGGATGGCACTCTGGACCCGACCTTCAATCCCGGCGGCGCGCTGGATTACAGCGGCAATGCCGGCTGGCTTAACCAGGTGAAACTCCAAACCAATGGACAAATCCTGATCGCCGGCATCTTCACCAAGTTCAACGGCACGAACCAGAATTATCTGGCTCGCCTGAACTCTGACGGTTCGCTGGATGCCAGCTTCAACGACGGCACCGGTCCGCTTGGCGGTGGCAATGTCGTCGGCGACATTCGCGGCATGGAACTTTTGAACGATGGAAGAATTATTGTGGGTGGTGGGTTTAACTCTTACAACGGCCTTGCTCGCAATGGTCTCGCACGACTGAACACGAATGGAACGGTTGACGCCACTTATCAACCGGCGGGCGCCGGCATCGTCAACACGTTCGGGCTGCAGGCTGATGGCAAAGTGATTTTCTCCGCCTTCGCCTCCACGTATGCCTCGCGCATCAACGCCGATGGCACGACGACTCGCACCAATTTCGATGGCACGACCAACATCACCTTTGTCGCAAGCGCAAATAATTACATCCGTCAGGTCAGTTCCCTGCCCGACGGCAACACGATGATCGCCGGAAGCTTCTCCGCCATCAACGGACAACCTCGCCATTGTCTCGCCAGATTGTTCACAGACGGGACGGTTGATTCCACCTTCGTGCCGGATATGAGTCTTTTTCTGAACGCCGCCACGGCTCCCTACATTTACAAATTTGCGGTGCAACCCGATGGTAAAGTAATCGCCGCGATCAAAACCTACGTCCCTCCCGCCGGGAATTATCTCGTCCGTTTCAATAACGATGGTTCTTTGGACACGGATTTTGAGCCGGTGCGCTTTGCAATCCCCGCGGGTGACAACGACACGATTTCCGCCATCACGATTCAGGCCGACAATGAAATCATCGTGGCCGGACAATTCCAATCCGTGAACGGCTTGGCTCGTCCCTATTTGGTTCGACTCAAAGGCGGCGGCAAGAGCGGCAGTCGCCCCTTGATGGTGAACACCTTAAATATCACAAACAGTCGGTGCGGTTTGTCCTTGGCGGTTTCACCGGCAAAGCCATTCGTGCTGCAAGCTTCAACGAATATGGTGAATTGGACTGATTTATCCACGAACACCGTGCTGACCGGCATTTTCAACGTCCTCGACGACCAGATGTCCGTCTCGAACCAGCGTTTCTACCGGATCAAACAACTGGTGCCCTGATACTGCTCGTCGCTGACCTTTTCCAGCCAATCCACCGCTTTGCCATCGAGTTGTTCCTGGAGGGCGACGTGCGTCAGGGCCGTGGTCGGTGCTGCGCCGTGCCAATGTTTTTCACCCGGCGGGAACCAGACGATGTCTCCGGGATGAATGACTTCAATCGGGCCGCCTTCGCGCTGCACGCGTCCGCAGCCCGCCGTCACGATGAGCGTCTGCCCCAGCGGATGCGTATGCCACGCCGTGCGCGCGCCGGGTTCAAACGTGACGATCGCACCGCTGACCCGCGCGGCCTCGCTGCCCTTGAACGGCGAATCAATGCGGACCGTGCCGGTGAACCAATCCGCCGGTCCTTTGCTGGAGGGTTGCGAGCCATTTCTTTTGATTTCCATATTTGGACTCCTTTCCTTTTGCTTTGTAGCGGCGGTCTGTGACCGCCGTCTTTCGCGGCTTGGTTACCTGCGGCGCTCACAGAGCGCCGCCACAGTTGTCTGAGGTGTTTACGCCGCCTTGAGCGAGGCCATGTTGATGACGAAGCGGTATTTCACGTCGCTCTTGAGCATGCGCTCGTAGGCGGTGTTGATCTCGTCCATGCGGATCATTTCGATGTCGCAGGTGATGTTGTGTTTCCCGCAGAAATCTAGCATCTCCTGCGTCTCGGGCAGACCGCCGATGAGCGAGCCGGAGAACGAGCGGCGGCGGAAGATCAGGGGGAAGGCCGCCACCGGTAGCGGCTTCTCGGGCGCTCCGACGAGCGTCAGGTTGCCGTCCCGTTTCAGCAGGTTCAAGTAGGCGTTGATGTCATGCGTGGCGGAGACGGCATCGAGAATGAAGTCGAAGCTGTTGGCGTGCGCGGCCATCAGGGCGGCATTCGTGGAGATGACGACCTCGTGCGCCCCGAGGCGTTTGCCGTCCGCCACTTTGCCGGGCGAGGTGGTGAACAGCACGACGTGGGCACCGAAGGCCTTGGCGAATTTCACCCCCATGTGGCCGAGACCGCCGAGGCCGACGATGCCGACCTTCTGGCCGGGACCGACCTTCCAGTGTTTCAGCGGGGAATACGTGGTGATGCCCGCGCACAGTAGCGGCGCGGCGGCGGCGAGATTCAGGTTGGCCGGCATGCGCAGCACGAAGTCTTCCGTCACGACAATGCTCTGCGAATAACCGCCGAGCGTCGGGGCGTTGAGATGCTTGTCCATGCTCCCGTAAGTCATCACCATATCGCTGCAGAATTGTTCCAGGCCCGAGCGGCAATCCGGACAGGTGCGGCACGAATCCACGAGGCAGCCCAAGCCGACCGTGTCCCCGACCTTGAACTTTTTCACACCGCCGCCCACGGCCGTCACGCGGCCGACAATCTCGTGGCCGGGCACGGCCGGATACTGCGTGAAATTCCATTCGTTGCGGGCGTAATGGAGGTCGGAATGGCAGACGCCGCAGTAGAGAATTTCAATCTGCACGTCGGTGGCGGTCGGCTGGCGGCGGTTGATCTTGGTGGCAGCCAGCAGCGAGGTGGCGCTGGCGGTAGAGTAGGCTTTGACTTGATTCATAATGGCGGATATCTGGTTATTTGTTGAAAGGAGCTTAACGCACCTTTCCCCGGCTGTCGCGCGCAGTCTTGCTCCACCTGTTGCAGGATTGCTCGAAAATGCAAACGCTTATCAAGGCGGGGCGCCTCAAAAAACGGAATGTTCATGAGGGCTGACGAACGTAAGTTATTTTACGCTGATCACGGAGCTATCAACGATTGCCCTTTCCGGCGAAGACTTCACATATTCCACGACAACTTTTTCCGGCGCGACGGTGACTTGCACATGGCCCGCATTGCCAAGAAATTTGCCCTGCTTGTAGCCGTAATTTTCCAAGTCGCGAATACGGTCGTTGCCGGCAAAGCTCGGCTGCGGAACCATCAGGTAAAGAATCCCGTCCAGTTCCTGCCGGGCATAGAAATTATCGTGTGCCTTGAACACCGCCGTGACGTGATGGCGCAGGAGCAATTGATGAATTGTCAGCGGCCAACCGGGCCGATGGGAGGCAAAGCCGTCGGTGCCGTCCAGATTCTTGCCGCCCCATTCGTTAAATCTGGCAATCTCCACCCCGCCGCGCGAGGCTTGGTCGCCGCAAAGAAGATTGTGCAAAAAGACGAACTTAAATTTTGCCTGGGCCCCCGCCAGCGTCCGGGTGAGCCAGTCATATTGTGTGCGACCGAGCGACCATGCCCAGCCATCACCGCCGCCGCGCTGGCGCAACGAATAGCGATACGGGTCAAGCACCACGAAAAGCGCATCACCCCACTCCCACGCATAATAGTTTTCGAGCAGGCCACCGGCTGGTTCGGGGGTGGCATCGCCGGTGTAAAAACCGTCCGGAACAGGATTGGGGAAGTAACGTTTGCGCAGCAGATTCGACCAGGCGGCCAAATTGTCGGGCGAACCATCTTCGTAGCGGCTGCTCTCGCCGTCGTGCACGCCGAGCGCGAGAAAGAGCGGGATGGAAGACCCGATTTGTCCGAGATAAAACCGCTGCGCCAGATATTGTCTTGCCGCTTCGTCGCGCGTGGCGTGTTTGTCGGTCATGAATAGGTTGCCGAGATCAATGTGAAAATCGGGGTGTTCAGCCCGGATGTTGGCGAGCGATTGTTCATACACTTCCGCGCTGGTATGTTCATCCAGATGCACATCCGCCGTCATCGTGAAGGTGAAGGGGCTGCCCGGCGGACGCGCCGTATGGAAAGAATATTCCGGGCTGGTGGTGAACGGCGTGGAGCCGGCGAGCCGCGAATGGAGCTGGTAGAAATGTTTCGAATTGGCTTGGAGCGGTGTGATGACGAATTCAGCCGGCACGCCGACATGGAACGGACGGACGGGTGTGTGGTTGGTGCAAGCACCGGACCGGCTTCCGTAGGCCACAAAACCTTCCAGGTTTTTATATGCCAACACGCTCAAGGTGACGGAATTGTTTTCCGGCCGGGCGAGAATCAAATCATACGGATGAGCCGGCACGGCGACGTTAAAGAAATTGGTTCCGGTTTGCGACCGGCGTCCGTGAGGCATGCCGACTTCATTTGCCGGTGCGGCCAGCACGGACATGGAAATCAGCCAGAGAAGCGCTTGGTAACAGGTCGGTGTTTTGCGGCTGACGGCGCTCACGGGATGATGATTAGAGGGATTGTTTCACGGCAAGGCGACGCCGACGCGATAGAACCGTTGCGCGCTGATGATGTTGGTGTCGCTCAATGAATCCACACCGCCGCTGCCGGTGATGTTGGTTTGGGCGGGCAGGGCGTTCCACGCGCCCGCGGTCAGATTGGTTTTCGAATAGAGCGAGTATTTCCGGCTGGCCGAGGAAAGATAACACAACTTGAAGCCGGCGGTGTTGGAGAGGCTTTGAATGCGGAAATAGGAAGACGCATTGGTTGGATTCGTGTCGGCGAGGTATTCGGCGTAGTTGCTTGCGCCATCATGATCCGGATCGCCGTCGGCGGCGGAAGTGGCATTGGTGGCGGTGCCGCTGCCGCCGAAGTATTGCCGCCGCCAGCCGTCGGGTATGCCATCGCCGACATGATCCACGCTGCTGTAATTTCCGGCGCGCACGAGGCGGACGAAATTAAGCCCGCGAATCGCGTCGCCTTGGGGGCCGAACGAGTAGCCGGAATAAATCACGCCGCTGTTGGTGACATAGTAGACCGTGGCGTAGCCGAAGGGGGGGCCGGTCTTGGGGTCGCTGCGCTGGGCGCCCGCGCCGTGAACGTCAACCCACTTGGGATTGGAGGATGGCCAGCCGAGCGCCCGGCCAAAGGCGATGTAGTCCGCCTCCCCGGCGCCGGTGTTGTTGAGGCTGTAAGTCCAGTGCGTGGAGGAAGTCCAATAATAGCCCCAGTCGGGCTGCCCCGCTTCGTTGGTGATGGCGGTGCAGGTGAAGTAGTTGGTGTCAATGGCGGGCAGACCATTGTAGTCGGGCGCATTCGAGTAATTGACGAGGCTTTGAAGTTCCTTCACGTTCGGCATCCGCCAGTCGCCGTGACCGAGATAATTGGAGGCGTTCTTCGACTGCACCCAAGCCAGGGCGTTTGACCAGGTCATCGGCGTGCCGCCGTCGCCCCGGCTCCACAGCAGTCCGGTGCCCAGGTCGGTGATGGTGCCATCGTTGTTATTGGTGAAAGCGTTGATTCCGTAGCCGGTTGGCCCGCGGACAAGCTGGACGTAAGATTTGAACAGCAGGCCGCTTTTCGAATCCGTCAGGTCATAGCCTTTGATCCGGCCGTCAGCGAAGTTCACGCCGAAGTTTTTCTGATAGCCGGATTCGCTCGGGTTGAAGATGAAGGTCGTTGCCGACCAATACTGGGAGTTTTTGAAGGCGGTCTGGGAATAGCCAAAGTTAAAATAGTTGGTGTCGATGAAGGGGGTGAGCACGGAAGCATTCGTGCCTTGATAGCTGCTGGGGTCGGTGCCCACGCATTCAAATAGCGAATACAATTCCTTGATTGTCGGCAAACGCCAGTCGCTGAACCCGCCATAACTGGCGGCGTTCAATGTTGCGGGCCAGCTCGTGGCGGCAACCCAGGACATCTTGTCGCTATCCGTCGGATGAGCGAGGCTGGTGTTTGGGCCGCGCATCCAGGTCAGGCCGGTGTTTTTATCGAAAACCGTCTTGTTTTCCCAGCTCAATGTGTAGCCGGACTGGTTGCCATAGAACTGCGCGTCCTGACCACAGTAGGGCTGCCCCGAGGCCGGCGCGGTGATGCCGCCGCTGGTGTTGTAGCAATTGGTCTGCATGGTATCCACGACGAACCAAGACGCGGCGGCGTTCACACTGATGGCTGGGGAAACAACCGCCACCGGCGCAAATAAGAATTTATACCACCACTTCATGGGCGCATTTTATGCCGGTCAACCTTAAGAAGGCGTGAAGGTGAAACGTGTTTTGCAAACCCTTCAGGCATGCAGTCCCTTGGCCTTGACGGTGTAGTTGTGGGCGATGTTGCCGGTTTTGTTTTGCGGCGTCTCGTCCTTCGGCAAAAAGCTGCGAAGATATTCCACTTTCACCTGTTCGGGCGAAACGGTGACGCGCAAATGGCCGGAGTTCGGCAGCTTCACGCCGGATTGGTAGCGATCCTCGTTGTAAGTCATGTAGCCGTGATCGGCGGGCATCGGCACTTCCTGATAAATGATGCCGTCGCGCTCCTGTTTGCAGAAAAGATGATCGTGGCC
This sequence comes from uncultured Verrucomicrobia subdivision 3 bacterium, assembly GCA_903917705.1. Classification (GTDB taxonomy): domain Bacteria; phylum Verrucomicrobiota; class Verrucomicrobiia; order Limisphaerales; family UBA11358; genus UBA11358. The sequence goes on from CAIXBQ010000080.1 coordinate 12,085, forward strand.
TTGGAAGAAAATCGTGACGCCGTGCTTCACCATGAGCTGATGCACAGGCAATTCCCAGCCGGGCCGTTTCTGCGCGAACTCCCAATCGCCGCGCTTGTTCCGGCCGCCCCACTCATACAGGTCGCACTCGTCTACCCCGCCCCGGCCCGAGCCAAGCACATGGTGGGCGAAGACGAATTTGTATTTCGCCCGGCTCTGTTCAAGCGTGCGCTTGAACCACTGATATTGCGCGTCGCCGAGCGTGAGCCCCCACCAATCGCGCTGCTTGCCCGCGCCTTGGCCTCTCTGGCCGCCCGCATTCTCCTCGCGAAAACCGCTGTCCACTTGCACGGGTGCGTGCCAGTAGTTGTCCAGAATCACAAACAGCGCATCGCCCCACGTCCACGCGCAATAATCTTTCCGCAGGCCGATGGCGGGCAGCGGGGTGTTGTCGCCGGAATAAAAACTGTCCGGTGCCGGCGTGGGATAGAATTGGTTGCGCGCGTTTTGGGCATGAACCGCGACGTTGTGCCGCTCGTCGGCCTGATTGAAATTGAACAGCGAGGCCTGCTCGTGATTTCCGTTCAGCAAAAACACCGGCGCGGACTGCGCGACAAGGCCGAGGAACGGACGTTGTAAAGTGTAGCGCTCGGCAACTGAATCGAAAGTAACCTCGCGCACCGGCGCGACGCTGAAATCGTCGCCCATGCAGATGTAAAAATCCGGCTGGTCAGCGGCAGCATTGAGCAAGGTGCGGGCATACAAATTCGGCTCGCTCATCTGCGGCCGCTCGGGATGAGAGTCGCCCTGAATCGCAAACGTGAACGAGTTGCCCGTCGCGCGCTGCGTGTGAAAGCGGCATTCCAGTCGCGCGGTGAAAGCGGTTTCGCCCGTTTTGCGAAATTGTAGCCGGTAGAAGTATTGCGTGTTCGGTTGCAACTTGTCGAAAACAGTTTCGACGGGTTTGTTTGCCGCCACCGTGAGGACGCCGGTCTTGCTGGTGTAATTTCCCGGCGCGGTTCCGTATTCAAGAAATCCTTCAATCGGTTCTGTTACAAGCAAATTAACTGTCACCGACTGGTCACTCACGCGGCCGAGCACCAGCGAGAGCCAGCTGAACGTCGCCAACTCCGGGGGCAGCACATAATCTTGCGCACCACGGTGACCCCGTCCACCGCCGCCTTGGCCGCCACGTTTCCGTTGCCCCGGTCCGTTATTCTGTGCGAAGGCCGGCAGTTGAAACCAGGCGAGCGCCGAGGCAAGAGCGGCGAGGAATTTTCTCCGGTTGGTGAGCAGGCTCATATGTTGTCGATTATCTTTAGCACTTCAGTCGGCTGCGCTAAACAGATAATCCGTCTTCGGAATAGTCGGCGCCGTGATGGGATCGGCGTAAACAAAGGGACTTTTGGCGGAGAATCCTTCGATGCCCCGAAGTTTCTTCAACGCAGAGCGCTGCTCGGACGTTAATGTCTTGTTAACCTCGGCAAAATGAGTCGCGTAGTAGAAAGACAGTTCGCCGTCGAGTTCCCCGTAATGCCTGCAGAGTTTCAGAACTTTTTCTTTGCTGGCTGAACCGCCTGACATGAATTGCCGCAGTTCCATCGCCACCGCGCGGCGGGTGCTGACGATGTCCTGCAAATCTCTTCGCTGCAATTCGACCAGGCTGGTCACCTGTTCGCGCTGCGTCGGGTTGAGCGCGGCGAGAAACGCCTCACCGCTGTCGCCCGTCAGCGCCGTGCTGATGGAATAATTCTTTTGATGCACCGCCGGCGCATCTTTCATGTAAAACGATCCGAAGTAAGTGCCGTGGCCTTCCGGGCAAAAATACGTGTCAGACTCGACCGAGCCGGCATACCAGCTGAAAAATTCGCTCGCGTAGGTCATCATCGCCACATGAACGGGGTGCGACACGGTGCGCTTGTCGAACGCCTCCGGCACGTCCGGCCAGGTGCGCGAGTCGCCGAACTTAAGCTTGGTAAACTCCGCTTTTTGTGCGTCGGTCAGCGAACTCAAAATCTTCCCATAAACTTCCGCGCGTTGAAATGCCAGGTCACCGCTTAACTCAAAAATGCCGGAGGTGTATTTCGTGACAGCCGCGCGATTCAAGCTTTGGCTGCCGGTGGGAAAGTCGCCCGCGAGATTGCGACAAAATGCCTGGATGAGAGGAAGCCGTTTTAGCGCCAGATCATGAATTCGCGTTGCCTGCGATTTGCCGAGTTCAACCAACTGCGCCTTTTGTTCATCATTCAGGATGCGCAGAGTGTTGTTGGCGATGCGCGTGAGAAAATCCGTGTTGTGCCCCATGGCCGCGCCGTCAACGTCCCGCATGTATTGAAAACCGAAAAAGTCGGACACTTTTCCCGGTGGCAAAAACGTATCGCAGTTGAAATCACCGGAGAGAAATGCCAGACCGTCAAAGGCGATGGTGTTGAGCTGCGCTCGGTCGGATGTCGCCTGCTCAATAGAATATCGGTGGTGCTTCTCTGGTTGTGACCGGTTCGCGATGTGTTCGGTTTTTTTCTGCGGGTTGTTGTCTTGCGCCATTGCCTGCATTCCCAATCCGGCAATGGCCAGCGTAAGGAGGGTGGATATTTTCACGCCTTAAACCTAACAAAACAACCTTAAGGGAACATTAAGATGCAATATGGTTTTCAAGGCGGTGAATTCTGATAGGCGTTCGGTGGAGTTGCTGTGTCAGCTCGGCTGTCACGAGGAAATGGCATCCTTTTTCAAAGCATTCCCACTGACATTCCCGCCTCCTGCTTCGACAAAACGGCGCAATTTCCCCAATTGTTTCCGGTGTTGTTTAAACCTTAGGCCATCGCCGGCATCGAAAGCAGGGCAGCAACTTTTCTTCACCTCGCCAGTTTAGTGGATGGCTGAAAATCTTGGGGTGGCTTAAACTCATTTTATTATCCATGGAAAATGTCACGAATCGCGGCCCATCACTTGAAGCATCCCTGAACAGACAGGCTCCAGTTTAATGCTATGAAGGCAAACTCCTGGACTCTGGCTAAATGCCTGACAATCATATTGTGCGGCTGGGGATGTTTCTCCGTGCTTCCGACTTGCGCCATGGACACAAACGGTTTGCAAGGGACGGATCTGAATCCGCCCGCAGTCGCGCAAACCTACACGTTGAATTCTGACCGGGGAGGTTGGACTGCCAGCATCAATCCGGACGGTTCCATCAACCATCTGGCGATGACGTTTGGCGGCCGGCGCATTGATGTCCCCTGGCGTAATGCCAACGAGAACTTCGGCCCCGCCTGGAAGTTGCCGGTTGCGCGGGAATCGGATGGCAATGGATTGGTCGCGTTGAAGAAGACGGATGGCGACGGCTTGGTTTTTGAGGGCCGCGCCGGCGACCAGGTTTATTCGCTCGCCTACCGGGATGAGCAGGGCGATTTGACGATTGAAGCGGGAATCCGGAACGAGAGCGACAAGCCACTGGTGGCTGATCCTTATGTCCGTTTGGCGCTGGGGATTGATCACGAGATGAATGATCCCAAGCGCTATTTCTCCATGTTTTTCCCCAGTCTGCTGCGGTGCGAGAAGACACATCTCTGGGGCTATTTCGAGACGCCGAACGGGCAGGTGCTGGCGCTCGCATCGAAAGACCCGGTGGCCTCATGGGCGTTGGATTACATGGGCAACGGGCATCGCATTGCCACCGCGAACTTGGATCTGCTGCATGCGACTCCGTTGCCAGCGCGCCATCCGCAGGATCAAACCGCGCTGGCGCCGCACGCTTCGCGCAGTTGGCGGATTTCACTGCGGGCGGTGAACAATCTTGACGGGGTTATCCCGGCGGTTGCGGCGATGAGCGGCGCACCGGCCATCGCCTTGGAGCGCACCACGGTCGCGCCAGGGGAGCCGGTGGACGTGGCGTTGTATTCCCCCAGCACGCCGGCGGCGGAGGTCGCGGCGGTAGATGAGCAGGGGAGTGCCATTCCCATCGGTCAGGCAATCACTGAAGCCGGGGTGCGTCGTTACCAATTTCCCGCTCCGCAAACGCCCGGCCTGATCACGCTCCGCGCGATGGCTGGCGGCAAGCAATGCGAGGCCGTCGTCTATGTCCGGAAACCGTGGGGTTGGTATCTGCAGCAGGCGCGTTCCGAGGCTTTGCGAATCCAGCAGAAGCCGGAGATGCACCGCGAGGGTTGGCTGGGCTTCTTCAGCGCGTATTGGGCGCAGATCTATTTTCCGGATCCCGCGCGGCTGGCGGGGACGGAACAGAAGTTCAAGGAGTTCTTTGCCTTGATGGTTGATCCGGCGACCGGCGATTTCTATAAGAACAAACCCACGTGGCCCGACCGCCCACAGAACAGCTCATGGATGCTGGGTTTGCTGGTGGCGCGTTATGCCGCCACCCATCAGCCGGTAGACCTTGAGCAGGCGGCAAAATGGGCGGACTTGTTCATCGCCAAATTCCAAAAAGCGGACGGCGCGTATTCCCACGGGAAAAACAGCTATGGCGCGCTGACCCTGGGATCGGAGTTCCTCTCCCAATTGGTTTGGTTCGAGCGTCCCCTGGCGGCCACGGATGTGCGCTGGAAGGAGCGTTATGAGCGGCACACGCAATCCATTGCCCGCTCCGTTGCGAACCTGGAAAAGGTAAAGGACCTGGGCGCGACCGAAGGCGACCAGACCTACGAGGATAACCAGGCCGGCAGCGCGTGGTCGCTCCTCGCTTTGCACGCGCTCATGGCCGATGACAGCGCCCAGCGAGACCGGTATCTGGCCGGAAGTATCGAGGTTCAGCGGCGGCATGAATGTTTGACGCAGGCGCTCATCCCGGATGGCCGGATGCGCGGCGGCACCTTGCGATGGTGGGAAGCACAGTATGACATCCTCACCACCGGCCCCAATTTCATGGATTCGCCGCACGGTTGGACCATGCGCAGTCAGTTCGGTGCTCTCTACCTGTATCTCCTGACCGGCCAGGAACGGTATCTGGACCTGGTCTTCAACGCGATGGGAGCTTGTGCGCAAGCGATTGATCTCCCGTCGGGAAAGCTGCGCTGGGCCTTCGTTCCGGATCCTTACGTCAAGATCGGGCAGTTTGTTCCTGATCCGGCAATGCCAGACTTGGGCCAACATGTTCCCGCCATCATCGGCGAACAATGGCTCCCGATGATCAGCGATTGGTGGCGCGTCCCCCCGGGTCAGGTGGCGGGCTCTCGCAAGCCCGGCTGGAGCTGCGACAACGATGTCCATGAACATTTTCGAATCATGGGGGAAGAATTTATTCCCAATGCTTTTGTGCTGGAGCGTGCGGATGGAACCTTGCGGGCTTGGAATTGTCTGGTGGAACGAAAAGACGGACTGATTCTGGTAAAGCCGGCTGAAGCGGCGGTCTCGCGGGTCCATTTCAATCTGCGCACCGCCAGCCGGGTTGAAGTCCAATTCGCGCCCGAAACGGTTCGTGCCAAGTTGGAGCCGGGGATGAAATGGGTGCTGTCGAAAGCGCAGCCGGCGGCACCGGCTATATATTTCACTTCCAATCACGAACAGAACAACGCTCTTCGACCCACCCCGTGACTTGACACCGATCGGTATTCTTCCATGAAGATTGCCATGAATCGCCCCGCATCATTTGCCATAGGGGCGACGTGGCTGCATTGCCTCATTTTTTGAGCTGACCGTAAGGCCAGCCCTGCCGGCTGAAACACCGTTTTGGTCAGAAACCAGCATTTTGGCTCTTCCAGCCAACCTTCAAACTGTCCTGTTTTTGGAAAATTTGTGGAAAGCGTTGTGAATTAGGCAGATTTCCATAACTCACCCCACCAAAGAGGGTCCGGCAAGCCCTCTTTCCAGTCGGAAATCGTAAATTTCCGATCAGCAAACGTAAATTTCCTATCAGCAATCGGCAATTTCCGTACAGCGAACGTAAATTTCCGTACGGCGAACGACGATTTCCTATCAGCAACCGACGATTTCCGTACAGCAATCGTCGTTTGCCGTATAGCGAACGCCGTCCGCTGATACTCCCGCGACGATTTCCATACAGCGAATGATGATTTCCATACGGCGGACAGCGCTCGCCATACCTCGGACACCAGTTTCCTATCAGCGAACGGGGATTTCCGTAACCCGAACATCACTTGCCGTATCTCGAACGGCGTCCGCTGATACTCCCTTGGCGATTTCCATACAGCGGATGGCGTTGTTCAAAGCGCCCGCCGCGGGAATGGTCCGACTTCTTTTCTGCAGGCACAAAAAAGGGTCGCCATGATCATGGCGGCTGAAAATCTTCCCGCCTCGACAATTCGCCGCAATTTTCTAAATTATCCCGAATGTCGTTTGTTCATAAACCTTTGATCATTGCCGGCCGCGAGTTCGGTTCGCGGCTGATCCTCGGCACGGGAAAATTCCCGTCGCCGGAAGCCATGCGCGATGCGCTGGCCGCCAGCGGCACGGAAATGGTCACCGTCGCCCTGCGCCGCGCGGATTTGAGCGGGAAGAAAGATCCGTTCGCGAATATCCTCGAATTCATTGACCCGAAGAAATATCTGCTCCTGCCCAATACCAGCGGCGCGATGAACGCCGAGGAAGCCGTCCGCCTCGCGCGCCTCGCCGTCGCCGCCGGTCTGCCGAAATGGGTGAAACTTGAAATTCATCCCGACCCCCGCTATCTCTTGCCCGATCCGATTGAGACGTTCAAGGCGGCGGAGATTCTGGTGAAAGAGGGGTTCACCGTGCTGCCCTATATCAACGCCGATCCGGTGCTGGCGAAGCGGTTGCAGGAAGTGGGCTGCGCGACGGTGATGCCGCTGGGTTCGCCCATCGGCTCGAATCGCGGCATTCAGACACGGGACCAGATCCGCATCATCATCGAGCAGGCGACGGTCCCAGTGGTCGTGGATGCGGGCATCGGCGCGCCGAGCCACGCGGCGGAGGCGATGGAACTGGGCGCGGACGCCGTGCTGGTGAACACGGCCGTGGCCGTGGCGAACGACCCGAACCGCATGGGTATCGCGTTCAAGTTGGCTGTGGAAGCCGGCCGTGCCGCATTTGAAATCGGCTTGGGCGCGCCGAGCGAAACGGCGACCGCCACGAGTCCGTTGACCGCATTTTTGGATTAGTCTCTGTAACAAACAAAATACCGCCACACGAATTAATCTGAATGGAACAATTTGATTTAACGAATATTTGTGAAATTCGTGTCTAACAAAATATGAACGGCAAAACTCTATCCGCTGCCCGCGCCCGCCAGATTCTGGCCGCCGCGCAAAAGACCCGCGTCCTTGTCGTTGGCGATGTGATGCTGGACCAGTTCATCTGGGGCGGGGTGTCGCGCATATCGCCGGAGGCGCCGGTGCCGGTGGTGGATTTTGCCCGCGAGAGCTTCATGCCCGGCGGCGCGGCGAACGTGGCGCGCAACCTGGTTTGTCTCAAGACACCGGCGGAACTATTCGGAGCCATTGGCAATGACGACGCGGCGCGCAAGTTACAGAGGCTGCTGGGTGAGCAAAATATCGGCTGCACCGGGCTGGTGAGGAATTCCACGCGGCATACGAGCATCAAGACGCGCATCGTCGCCCACCAGCAACAAGTGGTGCGCATTGATCGCGAGACTCGCGGCGCCCTGGACGCCAGGACCACGGCGAGGTTGCTGGCGGAATTCCGGACCAAACTCCCCAGGGCCGCTGCCGTCATCGTCGGCGACTACGGCAAGGGTGTGGTGACGCAGCCACTGCTGAACGAGATCAAATCGTTTTGTCACGAGCGCGGCGTCTGGCTGAGCCTCGACCCGAAGCCGGTGCATCACCTGGATTTGAGCAATCTATCGCTCATCACGCCGAACCGGAAGGAGGCATTTGAACTTGCGGATCTGCCGGATGAAACCAGGAACGCCAATCCGTTCGCGGACAAAAACCTGATGCTTGTCGCGGAACGGCTGCTGAACGAATTGCGCCCGGCGCTGTTGCTCATCACGCTGGGCGAGTTTGGTATGCTGCTGTGCCAGCGCGGGCAGAAGCCGTTTCACATCCCCACGGTGGCGCAGGAGGTGTTCGATGTTTCCGGCGCGGGCGACACAGTCATCGCGACGTTCACCCTGGCGGTTGCGGCGGGAGCTTCGCCCATTGAAGCGGCGATATTGTCCAATCACGCGGCCGGCATCGTGGTTGGCAAGGTCGGCACGGCGACGACCTCGCCGGAGGAACTGGCGAAAAGTTTTCCAAAATAAATCATCCGCCGATTAACGCAGAAAGCCTGTTTAAAAACCCGGGGTAATCTGCGGACAAAAATGAATTCTTCAAAGATCACCGTTGGAACCATTCGCGCGATGAAGGCTCGCGGCGAGCAGATAGCTGCGCTCACGGCGTATGATTATCCGATGGCGAAGCTGCTTGACGAGGCGGGCGTGCCCCTGCTGCTCGTCGGCGATTCCGTTGGCATGGTCGTGCTCGGTTATCCGGATACGACGCACGTGACCATGGCGGAAATGGAGCATCATGTCCGCGCCGCCGCCCGGGCGCATCCGCGCGCGTTGCTCGGAGCGGATTTGCCTTATCGAAGTTATGAGGAGGTGGACGGCGCGGTGGCCAATGCACGGCAGTTGATCGCGGCGGGTGCGGAATATGTGAAGGCGGAAGGCGGCTGTGAAATCCTGCCGCAGGTGAAGGCCATCCTCGCGGCCGGCATTCCTTTTTGCGGACATCTGGGAATGCTGCCGCAGCATGTTTTGGAAGAAGGCGGCTACCACATCAAGGGCAGGCTGGAAGCGGAGCATCGGAAATTGCTGGAAGATGCGAAGGCGCTGGCCGCCGCGGGCGCATTCGCCGTGGTGCTGGAACTCGTGACGCCGCCGGTGGCGCAGGAGATTTCCGCGCAGCTTCCCATCCCCGCCATTGGCATCGGCAGCGGGCCGGGCTGCGACGGGCAGATTCTGGTGACGCATGATTTGATCGGGAGCTTTCCGTGGTTCACGCCTCGCTTCGTGAAGCCGAAAGCGAACTGCGCGGCGGAAATCAAGTCGGCGGTGGCGGCGTGGAAAAGTTCGCTAGCCGCGCCGGGGGAATAAATTCCCGTGCAACCGGATGGCGGTGCCGGTGTTGGAATGATGACTTTTTGAAGATCGGATGAAACCTCTGTCCATCATGTTGCTGCTGGTGCTGGCGGTTGTCGGCTGCACCACAAAATCGCGGGCGCGGCAGGACGCGCAGGGCGCTTTTCTCGCCGGGCAGAATGCGGCGTTGCGGCAGCAGCAGGCGTCCTCGCCGGGCGTCACCATCCTCGGGGCGGTGCAGCATGCCGCCGTGCCGTGGGTCGCTGGGCTGACGCTCGCGCAGGCGGTGGCAACGGCGGATTACATCGGGCTGCATGAGCCGCGTCAGATCATCCTTTCCCGTCAGGGCGAGAGCGCGGCGCTGGATCCGAAAGTTTTGCTGAATGGCGTGGTGGTGCCGTTGGAGCCGGGCGACGTGGTTGAGATTCGCTAATTGATGCCGGCCGGCAAACCGTTGGCGCCAATCGATGAGCCTTCCGATTTACCTCCGTAGTTCGGGGTTTTCCTTTGAACACCCCAACAACTTTTTAAGTATTTTTCACTTGGACAGCCAATTTCCACCCCACTTGCGATGATGTCGTCGAAAGAAAGGCAAATTATGACGACCAATCAACAACTACAACTCGGATTCAACGGCGCGAACCGCGAAGTGAACTTCTAAGCGTTGTAACCTTCGCGGATGAATTCCCGGATGGCGGCGATTTCCTCCTCGCCATGGATGGTGTGTTCCTTGGGGAACTCGCGCCAAGTGATATTCACTCCGGCGGCTTGCAAGCGGTGAACTTGATCGCGCACTTCGGCAAAAGGCAAGATCGGATCGAACGCGCCATGCGTCGCGAGGATCCGTTGGGTTTTGGCTAGCGGTGAGAGGTCGCGAAGCAGATTGTCGATCTCAAACACCCAGCCGCTGATGCCGACGACGCCGGCCAGCCGGTGCGGATACCGCAGGCCGGTTTCGAGGGCCATGAGGCAGCCCTGCGAAAAGCCGCCTAGCGTGATCTGGTCGGGGGGAAAGTTTTTGGTGCGCAGATCGTCGAGTAATTCATCCAGTAATCGACGGCTCCGATGGACGCCGGGGACGATGTCGCCGGGATAATCGAACCACGAAAAGCCGTCGTAGTAGCGGTCGGGGGCGTTGACGAGGAGGATATTGAGCCACGGCAGATTTAGCGCGTCGGGCAGCCAGCGCCACCCTTCCATGCTGTCGCCGAGGCCGTGAAGCATGACGAGCAGGCGGCGGGAACTTTTTTCGGCGGCGGGAATGTATTCGGTGTGTAGCATCGGTCAATTATTGGTGGCCGCGCGCAGCTTGTCCGCGGCGTTCTCGGTCCAGTCCATGATGGCTTTGCGCTGGGCTTCGGATAGCCGTGCGCCGGTGTGGATGAAGGTGTATTTCTTCGGCGGCATTTCCCGGTAATCGAGGACTTCGTTGATGCGGTCCAGTTTTTTGGCGGCGTGGCCGGCATCGGCCTGCGGCCAGTCGGAAAAATCCAGGTGCTCGCGGCCTTCGTCCACGTCGGATGTGACCAGCCACGATACGGGGGCGACGCGTGAATACCACGGCCAGGTGGTTTCCCTCGAGTGACAGTCATAGCACGCGGTTCGAAGCGCGGCGGCGACGGATGCCGGCGGCCGGGCGACGGTGATGAAATCCAGTTTCACCGGTGGGTTGGTGCGCGCGGGATTGAACAGTTGCAGCGCCACAAAAATGATCGCGGCGCCCGGCAGAATCAATTTCCACTTGTTCACGACCGGTCAGTTGCTGTGCAGCCGCGCGGACTGGAGCCGGGCGCGGAGAACGTGAATGAGCGCCTTGACGGTCAGTTCAATGAAAAGAAACGGCTTGCCGATGAAATCGTTGCCGCCGGCCATGGTGGAGCTGGTGCGGTTGTCGAAGTCGTTGAGGCTGGTGACGAAGACGACGGGTGTCTTTTTGTGATGGGGCAGGGCGCGGAGCTTGGCGCAAAGCTCGTAGCCAGTCATGCCGGGCATGTCCACGTCGAGGAAGACGAGGTCGAACTCGTTTTCGGCCAGCAACTGTAAAGCCTGTTCCGGATCCTCGAGGTTGACGGACTTGAGCCGGGCTTTTTCGAGGGCATAAACGATGGCGCGGCGGGAAATGGCCTCATCGTCCACCACCAGGATTTTCGTGACGGGGATTTCCTGCTTGTCCGGCAGCGTGCCCTTGTCGAACAGCAGGCCGAGAAAATCTACCGCCGCCGCGATGGTGCGGATGCTGGAGGCGTTGATGTTCTTGGGCTTTTCGTATACTTCTTTGAGCAGCGCTTCGAAGGCGGAGGCCATGTGGGCGATTTGGGCGAGGCCCGCGATGCCGGCATTGCCGTTGAGCGCGTGGACCTGGCGGTAAAGCTCGTAGACTTGCTTGAGCCGGGCCATTTCATTTTCGGCCTTGACGAGGGTTTGAAGGCCGGAGCGCAGCGCATAAAGCGTGGTTGGAAGGTTTTCGATGAAGGTCTTGCGCAAATCCGCTTGGAACTCCGCGTCGCTGCCGCCGGCGAGTTCCACCGGCATGGCGGGTTCGGCCTGAAATGTGGATGGCTGTACCGGCGTCATGGCGCCGCTGTCGCCGATGCTGTGGCGCACGACGTCGATGACATCCTTGGGGGTGCAGTTGGCCTTGGACAAGCATTTGTTGGCCCCGGCGCGCCACGCTTCCTGGATCAGATTGGTCAGGTAGGTGTTGGAAAAAACGATCACCGGTACTTTGGCAAAATCCGTCTCGGCCCTGATTTCCTTGATGACGTCTACGCCTGAAATGCCAGGCAGCATGAGGTCCAGGATGATCAAATCCGGCTTGAAGGTGCGCATGACCTTCAGACCGCTTTCCCCGTCAGGTGCCACTTCGGCCTTGTAGCCTTCCACCGCCAGTTTGTTGCGGTAGACATTGGCCACAATCTGGTCGTCCTCGATGAGCAGGATTTTCTTCATGATAATATGAGATTGGTCACGGTGGCAGCCAGTTCCGGCTGCGCCTTCAAAAACTCGCGGATGCGGCCAAATTCATTCACCGCATCTTCACAAATCCGCCCCGCCCCCGTCAATGAGCCGGCGGCGCCGAGTTTTTCCAGGGCGCGCAACATCGGGACGAGCCGGGTCATGCCCAGCGTGGCGCTGGCCCCGGCGCCGCTGTGCGCCACACGCCGGACGTCGTCGGCTTTGCCATCGCGGATGGCCGCGGCGATCTGACCGAATTGCTTGTGCGTCTGCTTGAGATACATCTCCACCAGCTCGCGCAGATTGTCATTGTTGCCATCGGTCAAATCCCTCATGCGCTCCAAGTCTACCGGCGGTTCATCGCCGGGGTTCACCGGCGCCACCGCCGCCACCGGGGTTTTGATTTCCGGCATGATCTTGCCAGCCCAGCGATCGATCATGTCGCGCACATCTTTGGGGCGGACGGGTTTGGCCAGATAATCGTCCATGCCGGCGGCGATGCATTTTTCGCGGTCGCCCTGCATGGCGTGCGCGGTCATGGCCACGACGATGATTCGGGACTGGTAGTTTTTCTGTTCGCCGAGCATCTGGCGCTTGCGCAACAGGCGGGTGGCCTCCAGTCCGTCCATTTCTGGCATCATCACATCCATGAAAATGAAATCAAACGGCTTGCGGTCGAGGGCCTCAAGTGCTTCGCGACCATTAGCCGCCGTTTCGGGCTGGTAGCCAATCTGCTGTAAAATGCGGACGGCGACCTTCTGATTGATGGCATTGTCGTCCACCAGCAGAATGCGCAGCGGTAGGCGCGTGGCCATCGCCTGCTCCGCCCTGGGTGGCTCCGCCATGCGCGTGGGAATCCGTGGACTCAGCAGCGCGCGTTCCAGCGCGGCAGCCAGCAGCGCGGGCTTCACTGGCTTGGTGACAGTATGAGCGAACATTACGCGCGACTCGTCTGCGCCGTCAGTTCGTTTGCCAAGCGGTGTTAGCAGCACGATGGGCAGCATGGCCGCCGCGGGAAATTTTTGTAGTTCCGCCGCCACCGAGAAGCCGTCGGTGCCGGGCAGATGCAAATCCACCAGCGCAATATCGAACGCCTCGCCTTTGCGGAGCAGTTCCATGACCTGCGCGGGATCTTGTACTGCCTTGGGTTGCATCCCCCAGCGGCGGCACTGTTCAAACAGCGCGTTGCGGCTGGCTGCATTGTCGTCCAGGATCAGGATCTTCAAGTCCGCCAGCCGGGGCAGGCGGGCGGTGTGCGGTGGCGGCTGGGAGGCCGGGGCCGCCGTCACGTTCAGGGTGAAATGAAAGGTCGACCCTTCGCTGGGCATGCTTTCCGCCCACATCCGGCCGCCCATCAATTCCACCAGCCGGCGGCTGATGGCCAGGCCCAGGCCAGTGCCGCCGTATTTGCGCGCGGTGGAGACATCCGCCTGTGTGAATGCCCGGAACAGCCGCGCCAGCCGGTCGGGCTGGATGCCGATGCCGGTGTCGCGCACGGTGAAATGCAGCCGTAGTGCGGTGGAGGCTTCGGCCTCGGCGGGTGGCAGCGCCAGCTTTTGCACCTTGATAAAAATGTCGCCGCGTTCGGTGAATTTCACCGCGTTGCCGAGCAGGTTTACCAGCACCTGCCGCAGCCGTTGCGCGTCGCCTTCCACCAGTGCGGGTATGGCATCGTCCGTCTCATAGCCGAGGTCCAGTTGCTTGTCGAGCGCCCGCGAGGCGAACAGGTCGAGCGACTCCTCGATGCAGTTGCGCAGATCAAATTCGCGGCGCTCCAGTTCCATCTTGCCGGCTTCAATCTTGGAAAAGTCGAGGATGTCGTTGATGATTTTCAGCAGTGACTCGCTGCTGTTATGGATGGTCTCCAGGTAGCCGCGCTGTTCCGCTGTCACCGGCGTTTCCATCATCAGCCCGGTCATGGCGATGACGCCGTTCATCGGCGTGCGGATTTCATGGCTCATGGCCGCGAGAAATTCTGATTTGGCCCGCGAATTGGCCTCGGCGGCGCTGCAAGCCTTGGTGAGTTCCTGCTGGCGGCGGACCAGTTCCTCCAGCCGCCGCTTCGTCTGGACGGCGCTGCGCAGCCGGGCGCGGAACAGGCTGCTCTCAAACGGCAATTGGATGAATTCATTCAGCCCCAGGTCAAACGCCCGCATCACCGGCGTGCTGTCGCCGGCGGGCGCCAGCGCGATGGTGATGAGCGGCGTTGACGCGGCGTTATGCTTGAACTGTCGCAGCAGATTCAGGCACTCGATCTCGGAGGATTTCACGTCCAACAGCACCAGGTCCGGCGGATGGTTCTGCACATGGCGCAACGCGTCGGCGTAGTTGCCGGCAAAGCTGATGTTGCCGCCATCCAACCGGATCAGTTGCAGCAACGCATCCACCAGCCGGGTGTCGGTGCCCAGGTGCAGGACTTGATATTTCAATTGACTCATGTATTGCGCGCCAAATGCAGGGACTGGTCGCGGCAACTTTAGATAGCAAATCTCGCGCCGACCAGCCAGACGTTTTTTGGATGTCCTGTCAAACTTGCCGGGCTGGAAAGTTGTTTTTGTTAAAATGCTGACTTTGACCTATCCTCCGCGCGATGCGCCTTGGTCCGCTCCAGCTTGAATCCAACCTGTTCCTCTCGCCGCTGGCGGGCTATACCAACCTGCCGTTCCGTCTGGTCGTGCGCGAAATCGGCGGCGTGGGTCTCTGTACTACCGATCTCGTCAACGCCCGCTCGCTTTTGGAAAAACGCGCCAAAGCGTTCAAGTTGGTCGAAACCCGCCCGGCGGATTCGCCGCTGGCGGTGCAACTGTTCGGCTCCGTGCCGGAGGAAATGCGCGATGCCGCGCTGGTCGTGGAGGCGCGCGGCGCGGCGGCGATTGACATCAACATGGGCTGCCCGGTCCGCAAGGTTTGCAATGTTGGCGGCGGCTCCGCAATGATGACGGCGCTCGACCAGACCGCCGCGCTCGTCAAAGGCATGGTCGCCGCCGTGAAGATCCCGGTGACGGCGAAAATGCGGCTCGGTTGGGACGACGATAATTTGACCGCGCCTGATTTGGCCCGCGCGTTGGAAGACGTCGGCGTGGCGGCCATTTTTGTCCATGGCCGGACGCGGGAGCAGGGTTTTGGCGGCACGGTGAACCTTGCCGGTATCCGTCAGGTCGTGGCGGCGGTGAAAACCCTTCCCGTCATCGGCAACGGGGACGTCGTGACGCCGCAGGCGGCCAGGAAGATGCTGGATGAAACTGGTTGCGCCGGCGTGAGTATCGGCCGTGGCGCTTTTTATGATCCATGGATTTTTAAGCGGACGGCTGAGTTTGTCCGGACCGGGGACCTCCCTCCGGAACCTTCTTTTTCCGAGCGGGTGCGCGTGCTGGGCCGGCATTTTGATCTGATGATGGAGGTGTTTGGCGAGGAATTGGGCTGCCGGATGTTCCGCAAGATTGCCCCGTGGTATGCCAAGCGGTTCGGCCCCTGCCACGAGTTCAATAAACATGTGGTACACGTTACCACCAGGGAACAGTTCCAGGTGGTGCTGGAAAATTATTTGGGCTGGCGGCGGCAATTCCTTGACGAACACGGCGAACTGCTGCCGCGATTCCAGCCTGCCCCTTTGGTGGCTTCATTCATGCGCGAATCCTCCGCCCCCCCGCTCCCGCACATTCCGGTTCCCAAGGGGCCGGTGGAGGTTTGGTGACCCGCCTGATTTCCGGAATTGTCAGCCTCATATTATTGACTTATCTTTGATAGAAGATGATTGAAACCTTTCTGGCGGCATAATCCTCTCTCTTTGTTGCCAGATGGCAAAATTGGTATATTTTCCGCCCGCACCGATGGAGATTAAAATTCAAGCTTACGGCGCCTGTATGATTGGCGGCTTCCCCCATCCGCCTGAAGCTTCATGTTTTCATCTTGCGCTGGCGCGGCTGAATTCGCAGACCGCTCATCAACTCATCACTACGATCTTCACGCTGGGCGGTTTCCCGGTCACGCGCGCCGCCAAACATCTGACCGCCCGTTGCCTCGCCGCCAGGCCGGATATCGTGGTGCTGCAATTTGGCTCCAGCGACCTGATTGTGCCGGTCCGCCGGAAGAAGCATGGCCGGCAGGTTTCTTCGGTGGATAGAAAAGTCAGTTTGGCCGGCGCGGATGCCGTTCACCGTCTCAAATGGCGTCTACAGGGATTCGTTGGCGATGCTTTGGGACTGTCGTCGGTGACCCCGCCGGAAATCTATCTGGAAACCATGGCCCAGATGATCCGGGCCATTGCCGACCAGGGGGCGGTTCCCGTTGTGTTGTCCCCGTTCGTTTTCGGTGGGCAACGCTCGGACCGCCTCGCCCGCAAGTGTGTTGCCAGTTTGCAGCCCGTGGTGGCCGCTATGCCTGCGGCACGTTACGTGAATGTCTATGCCGCCCTGGACCGGCATCCCCGCCGCCTGATGCTGCTGGGTGATGGAACACATCTGTCGGTGCAAGGTCAGGCGGTGGCCGGCGAATGCCTGGCGGCGGTCCTGGCCCCAATCATCCGGGAAAGAAAATAGCTTTCGGGCTGGACCGGCCGTTAAATCTTTACCTTGAACTGTTCGTCTTTTTTCAGCGATTGCACGAACGCCGCCATTAACTGCGGGATCATTTCCAGATCCTTCAGGCTCACCACCTCCACCGGCGAGTGCATATAGCGGTCCGGCAGGCTGATCAGCGCGCTGGCAATGCCGCCGCGCGTCCAGAAGATCACATCCGTGTCCGTGCCGCTGGTGGAGGACATGGCCTCATGCTGCAGCGGAATCTTTTTCTTCGCCGCCACCTCTTCCAGTCGCGCCACGATGTCGGGATGATTGCAGCCGCCATGCGTGATGGCCGGACCCTTGCCGACATTGATGTCGCCGTGCTGAGCCTTGTTCACGGTCGGATAATCCGTCGCGTGCGTCACATCCACCACCAGCGCGATGTCCGGTTTGAGCGAATACGCGATCTGCCGGGCGCCCAGCAGCCCCACTTCCTCCTGTACGTTCGAGACCGCGCAAACCTCCGTGTTCAGTTTAACCTTGGATTCCTTGAGCAGGCGTAGCGTCTCTGCCACGGCGAACGTGCCGATCCGGTTGTCAAACGCCCGTCCCACCGCCAGATCGCCGCGCAAAATGTCAAATTCATCCGCCAGCGTAATCGGGTCGCCCACGCGGACAAATTTCTCCGCCTCCTTGCGGCTGCCCACGCCGATGTCAATGAACAGGTCATGGATCTTGGGCGGCTTGGGATCACCCTCCTGCTTGGTAAGGTGCGGCGCGACGTTGCCGACCACGCCCTTGACCGCGCCGCCCCGCGTATGGATGACGATGCGCTGCGCCTTGGTGATGGCCGCGTCAATGCCGCCCATCTTGCGGACGTAAATGAAACCGTGATCATCGATGAAATTCACCGCCATTGCGATTTCATCTGCGTGCGCGGCGAGCATGATGCGCGGGCCGCCGCCTTTGTTCAGTACCGCCACGCAATTGCCATAGGCGTCGGAGAAGGTTTCGTCGGCGAACTGGCCGGCATAATCCAGCCAGACGCGCTGGCCGCGTGTTTCGTGGCCGACTGGACTGGGGGTGTTCACCAGGGTGCGCAGAAAGTTGAGTGATGTATCGAGCATGGCCGCAGCCTAATCCGCGCTGCCAAAAACCGAAAGGCTAAACTGGATGGAGTTCGAAGCTTCGGCATTGTTTCCTTCGATGCCGGTCGCAACTTTATCAATTCAGGTTCGATTCGGAATTTCCGGTAACGTCACGGCATGAACAGAACCGGGTTGAATTGCTCGCCCAGCGCGCGTCAGCGCAAATTTCTGCTTGCCGGACTGCTCGCTGTCGGTTTTGGCTGGGCTTGCCTGCCGGCGCGGCCGTTCCGCCCGGTGGAGCCTGTGCCTGCGGGCATCGTGGATATGCACTGTCACCTCGCCGGCCTCGGCGCGGGCGGGAGCGGTTGCTGGGTTTCGCCCCGGATGCTGAACAACTGGCGCTTTGATATTTACCTGCGCAGCTTCAGTGTGACGAAAAAGGATGTTTTGCAAAAAGGTGACTTCCTCATCGGCGACAAAATTTCTGAATCGCTCGCGCACAGCCGGTTTGTCAGCAAGGCCGTCATCCTCGCGCTCGACGGCGTAGTGGACGGGCAGGGGAACCTCGACACCAATCGCACCGAGGTCTATGTGCCGGATGAATTCGTGGCCGCCGTCTGCGCGCGGCACACGAATCTGCTGTTCGGCGCGTCGGTGAATCCTTATCGCCCCGACGCGCTCGCGCGGCTGGAGTGGGCCAAGGCGCATGGCGCGGTGCTGGTGAAGTGGATTCCGCCGATCATGGCCATCCAGCCCGACGATCCGCAGTTGGTTCCGTTCTACAAAAAAATGGCGGAGCTGAATCTGCCGCTACTGTGTCACACGGGCGAGGAGAAATCCTTCTCCCGTGCCGCCGATGCGCTGGGTGATCCGGCGAAGCTGCGGCTGCCGTTGAGCCTGGGCGTGAAGGTCGTCGCGGCGCACATCGCCTCCGGCGGAACTTACCACGGCGAGCGCGGGTCGGACCGGCTGGCGGAATTAATGCGCGAATATCCCAATCTGTTCACGGATATCTCC
Source organism: uncultured Verrucomicrobia subdivision 3 bacterium (assembly GCA_903917705.1). GTDB lineage: Bacteria > Verrucomicrobiota > Verrucomicrobiia > Limisphaerales > UBA11358 > UBA11358. Next base: position 30,642 of record CAIXBQ010000080.1, read on the forward strand.
GCGCTGACGAACGTCAACAAGCCCGGCTGTCTGAAGGAGGCGCTGACGAAACCGGCGTTTGCCGGCCGGCTGGTGTATGGCACGGATTATCCGCTCATCAACACGGCGCTGGAATCGCCGTGGTATTCGTGGCACCTGTCGCTGCGGCAGAAATGGGAGATTTGGCGGACGAAAAACGTGTGGGATCGCGACGTGCTGACGAAGCATGATCTGGGCGTGCCGGCGGAAACCTTTGCGCGCCCGGCGGAGTTGTTTAACCGGTCATAATCCTGATCATCATCGTATTCCTGATCGGTTTCTGTGGCGGATTGTGATTAAAGATTGCGATCAGAAAAAATCGGTCGGCAACTTTAAGTTGTATTTACTATCGCACTGGCTAGTGTGGAAACACATTTCCAAACCTGCCATGATAAGGATTTTCTTTGTCGCCCTGCTGTTGAACCTCGCGCTGACCATGCGCGCTTGGTCGGCGGCGGCCAAAAAAGTTACGCCCATCCCGACTCGGAGCATGGTTGATCCCGCGCGTCCGGAGTTTGCGGGGATGGAACTGGATATGATGGGCTATCCAACCAATGCCGCAATCGCCCAATCCATCGGCCAAGCGGATGCTCGGCGTGACATCACCAACGGCATGCTGGCCATAAAAACCTTTGGGTTGCCGGCACCCGAGTCGGGGAAATATGACGAATTGCTCAAACAGCGCTGCCATGTTGGCGTTGAAGGACTGGCGGGATGTTGTGTGACCGAAAGCTTGATAAAATATGCTCAGGGTTATAGCGAAGTTGCCGATGCCTACATCATGCAGAAATACGGCACGAACATTTTTGACGAGCTGTGGAGCGTGGCGCAAGGGAAACACCACGAGACTATCCTCCAGCATCCGGCCGCGTTTCGCACGCCGTCCCGCACTTACACGGTGCAAGCTGGCGACACGTTCACAAAGATCGCCCGCAAAGAAGGTGTTACGCTCAAGCAATTGCAGGATGCCAATCCCGGCCTGGCTCCGGCCAAACTCAAAATCGGACAGAAAATCGCGGTCGCGTTCGATAAGACGAACCGCGTCCCCAAATCGTTGCCAGCGGCGAATTGACATTGTGGCCGCATTTTCCTAGCTTCTTCCGGCAAAGACCCCGCTGCTTTGCCCCGGATTTTCGTCCGGGGATTTTTATTGTTCAACGCGGCGCGGCTTGCACAAAAATTTATGGCAAACACAATTCTCGTCGGCGCCCAGTGGGGCGACGAAGGCAAAGGCAAAATCATTGACGTGCTCACCGAGCAGGCGGAAGTTGTCGTCCGCTACGCCGGCGGCAACAACGCCGGCCACACCGTCATCGTCAACGGCAAGAAGACCGTGCTGCACCTCATTCCGTCGGGCATCCTGCGCAAGAACAAGCTGTGCGTCATCGGCAACGGCGTGGTGCTTGACCCCATCGGCCTCGTCAGCGAGATGGAAGGCCTTAAGAAAAACGGCGTCGCGGTCACGCCGAAGAATTTTGTGTTGAGCGAGACGGCGCACGTGGTGTTTCCGTATCACCGCGAACTCGACGGCGCGCGCGAAACGCTCAAGGGCAAGCACAAGATTGGCACCACCAAGCGCGGCATCGGCCCGGCCTACGGTGACAAGGCGGCGCGCGTCGGTCTGCGTGTGAGCGACCTGATTGATTCCGCCAAGCTCAAGGTGAAGCTGGAAGCGCGCATTAAGGAAAACAACGCCGTATTGAAATCGCTCGGGGCCAAGCCGCTTTCCTTCAAAACCGTTTTCGCGGAATACGACCAGGCTGGCCAATACCTCAAGCCATTTGTGCAAAACACCGTTGTCCTCTTGCATGACAAGATGCGCTACGGCGCGAATATGTTGTTCGAAGGCGCGCAGGGGACGTTCCTCGACATCGACCACGGCACCTATCCGTTTGTCACCTCGTCGAACACCACGGCGGGCGGCGCCTGCACCGGTTCCGGCGTGCCGCCGCATCGGATGGATCTCGTCGTCGGCGTGATGAAGGCTTACACCACGCGCGTGGGCGAAGGGCCGCTGCCGACGGAGAACCAGGAGATTTCGGATTTGCTGCACGGCATGGGCCGCGAATTCGGCGCAACGACCGGCCGCGCCCGCCGCTGCGGTTGGTTTGATTCCGTCGCCACGCGCCACGCGACGATGGTCAACGGCATTGATGAAATTGCCGTCACCAACCTCGACGGACTCGACACGGTGGAAAGCATCAAAGTCTGCGTCGCTTATCGTCACGGCAAGAAGCAATACGATTACATGCCGAACGACGCGCAGGTGCTGGCTGAATGCACGCCGGTGTATGTGGAATTTCCCGGCTGGCTCTCGCCGACGGATAAGTGCAAGAATTTTGCGCAGCTCCCCAAGAAGGCGCGCGAATATGTGAAGGCGATTGCCGAGTTGAGCAACGCGCGCCTGTTCATCGCTTCCGTCGGGCCGGGCCGCGAGCAGACGATTTTTATGTAAGCCGCAAGTTTGCGGTCGAATTCAATGAGCACCGCCGCCACCAGTTTGAGTGCCGAAGCCGTCGCGAATCTCCCGCGCCACGTCGCCGTCATCATGGATGGGAACGGGCGCTGGGCGAAGTCGCGGCACCTGCCGCGCATTGAGGGGCACCGGCGCGGTGCGGATTCGGCGCGCGAAATCATCCGCACGGCGGGCGAACTCGGCATCAAGTATCTCACGCTCTACGCCTTTTCGGCGGAGAACTGGAATCGCCCCAAGGACGAGGTGGACGCGCTGATGAAATATCTCGTCCACTATCTCAAAAGCGAGACGAAAGACCTGAACAAAAACAATGTCCGGCTGGAAGTCATCGGCCAGATTCACCGGCTGCCGGACAACGTGCAGGAGCATCTGGCCAAATCCATCGCCGCGCTTTCCAAAAACAACGGCTTGACGCTCATCATGGCGTTGAGCTACGGCAGCCGCATCGAAATTGTGGACGCCGCGCGTCAGATCGCGGAAAAGGTGAAATCTGGAATGCTCGATCCCGCCGACATCACGGAGAAAGTCATCTCCGATCATCTCTGGACCCGCAATGTGCCGGATCCGGATCTGCTCATTCGCACCAGTGGAGAAATGCGCGTCAGCAATTTTCTGTTGTGGCAGATCAGTTACGCCGAACTCGTCATCACGCCGACATTGTGGCCGGATTTTAAAAAACCGCAGTTTTTCGCCGCGCTGGAGGAATACGCGAAACGGAATCGCCGGTTTGGCGGGGTTTGAGGCCGGTGAATCGGCGTGGACGGCAATTCCGTCAGCCGGGCCGGGTTCGGATGATCCTGCTCATGCCATTCTGCCGGCGGCTTTGGTGCTGCTGAATCCCGTGACGGACACGAAAGACGGCGGTTATGGCGGGACGAAACGTTTTGGCGGAGACGCCGAGCGGTCGCGGTCCTGTTCCGTGCCGGACCGGATGACGGCGAAGATGTCGCCGGCTATAATCTTTTATGCGACGGCCGACCAGACTGTGCCTTATGCCAGCTCTGTTGCGTTTAAGGACAAGTTCGTAAGAGGCAGCAATCATGGCGAAGCCGGCAGGGCGGCGGATGTGAAAACTCGCGAAGCGGTCGTGGTTTTCTTGCCGGTCTGGGGCTGGTGGACGGCGGAACCTCCCGCGCTCCGAAATGAATTGATTGTGGGTTAACCGCTCATAGCCTGAGCTATTAGAGCGTTTGAGGAAATGGTGTCGCCGTTCGGAGTCGGGATTTTTGGGTTTTGGCGGGGCATTGGCGCAGGACTTGGGGAGTCAAACCGGGCCGATACGAAGCCAAAACAAAAAGACCGCCCTCATTTTGGCCCCAGCCGGACGGCTGCAGTATTTATAAAATGCTCCAAGAGATGATGAAACTACTATCATTGCCAACCGTTCGGCGATTGTTCGTCGGCGGGATTCTGCTGGCCCTTGTCAGTCAGGCTGTTGCCGGGACGGTTCAGCCGCTCGATGGTGGCTGGGAATTTTACCTGGGCGCGCTCGGCAGCATTTGGGAAATCTGGCGTGATGACCAGGCCACTGACAATGTCAACTGTCGCCAGGTGGAGCTTTTTGTCAACGGCATCTCTGCCGGCGTGAAGGAGCGCAACAGCGCGGATTTTCCCGCCGCCGGCTTGCGCTGGAATGTCCAGCTGAACGAAGGCGCCAACACGTTGCGCGCGGTTGGAACCTCCGCCGGCGCGGAAGTCGCGGATCAAATCCCCGTTGCGTATCAGACGGCGTCATGGGGCCCGCCGGCAACGCTGGCGCTGAAGGAAATCTCACGGAACCAGGATATTGTCACCCTTGAGGCGCGCGCGTTCGACCGGGGCGGCGTGCCCTGCCTCGACGCGGCTAATCTGGTGCGTTTCGGGCTGACGGGAGATGCCCGGTTGCTCGACAACCTCGGCCCCTCCACCGGTTCGCGGGTGGTGCAGCTTTACAATGGCCTGGCGCAGATCAGTCTCCAACTCAAGGGGGAAGCCGCCGTGGCCAGCGTTTCCAGCGGGGGGATCAAAACCGAATTTCTCAAGGTGGAGAAACGCCAATGAAAGGAGTCTGCGCACCTCTAACCGGGCGGATCGCCAGCATCTGGTTGGTTCTGGTGGCGTGCCAACTCGCAATGGCCGGTGAAGATGCGCCGCGCTATTTCGCCGTCCGCCCCGGTGCGTTGGCGGAAACCCGGGCCCGTTTGATCGCGCACGATGCATCGTTGCAGCCGGCGTTGAAGGCGCTCGTCCGGGCGGCGGACCAGGCGCTGGCGGCTACACCTCCGTCGGTCCTGGAGAAGGCTAAAACCCCGCCGAGCGGGGATAAGCATGATTACATGAGCATCGCGCCTTATTTCTGGCCCGACCCGAACAAGCCGGATGGCCTGCCCTACATTCGTCACGATGGAAAAGTGAATCCGGAAAGCCGGGAGGAGGCGTTTGATCACGGGCGGATCGGGACGATGGCTAAAAATGTCGAGACGCTCGCGCTGGCTTATTATTTCACCGGGAATGAGGCTTATGCGGGGCAGGCGGCGAAATATCTGCGCGTCTGGTTTCTCGATCCGGCGACGCGGATGAATCCCAACCTGAACTTCGCCCAGGCCGTGCCGGGCGAAAATACCGGACGTGGCACCGGTATTTTGGAGGGGCGGAACATCGCCGCCGCGGCGGACGCGGCGCAGTTGCTGGCGGGTTCGGCGGCGTGGACCGCGAAAGACCGGATTGAATTCAAGGCGTGGCTGGAGGCGTATTTTAACTGGTTGATGACGAGCCAGCCCGGCCGCGATGAAGCCGGTGCGCGCAACAACCATGGAAGTTTTTACGATGTGCAGGCGATGGAACTGGCGCTGGTGCTCGGCCGGAATGAGGCGGCCGCACAAATCGCCGAAACCGCCCGGCAAAAGCGCATCGGGATTCAGATCGGGCTGGCGGGGCAGCAGCCGTTGGAACTGGAGCGGACAGCGGCGCTGGGTTACTCGCACTTCAACCTCGAAGCGCTGTTCACGCTGGCCACGCTGTCGGAACACCTCGGCGTTGACCTGTGGCATTGCCGGCTGGCGAATGGCAAATACGCACTGGCCGCCGCCCTTGATTTTCTGCTGCCATACGTTGACGACCCGTCGAAAAAATGGCCGTACGCGCAGATCAAAAAATTTGACCGCGCCGGCTTCGCGCCGCAGCTGCGTCTGGCGGGGATGATCTATCACGAGCCGGCCTATGAAAAAGTTCTCGCCCGGTTTCCGGAGGTCGCCCGGGCGCGGTTTCAACTGCTGTTCCCGGTGTCCGCCCGACCTGGTCTGGCTACCGCTGTCGACCACGGTTTTGATCCGGCCGTGATTGACCGGGAGCGGATCCTGGCGGCGGCCGAGGCTGCGCTCGCTTTGCCGCCCATTAGCCTCACCACCTATCCCGCCAGATTCAGCGAGGGCGGGCTGAATGATTATTATTCAAATGGCGACTACTGGTGGCCCGACCCGGCAAAAACCAACGGCCTGCCTTACCTCCAGCGCGACGGTCTGACGAATCCGGCGAATTTTAACCAGCATCGGTTGGCGCTTCGCCGGTTGCGTGATGCGGTGGCCGCGCTCGGGGCGGCCGGCCGGATCACCGGCGATGATCGCTATGCCGGCAAGGCCGCGGAATTGCTGCGGGTGTTTTTTCTCGATCCGGCGACGCGGATGAATCCGCACCTGAAATTCGCGCAGGCGATTCCGGGGGTTTCGTCCGGCCGCGGTATCGGCCTCATTGACACGCTGCATCTCATCGAAGTGCCGCCGGCGGTTGCTGCGCTGCAGCGGTCGGCCGCGTTCCCGGCGGCGACGCTCGCGGGTCTGAAGCAATGGTTTCGTGATTACACCGGGTGGATGCTGACGAGCAAGAACGGCCACGACGAGGCGAACGCAAAAAACAACCATGCCGTCGCGTTCTGGCTGCAAGTGGCCGTGTTCGCGAAGTTCACCGGCGACGAGGCGCGCTTGGTCGAATGCCGGCGGCAGTTCAAGGAGGTGTTGGTCCCGAACCAGATGGCGGCGGACGGAAGTTTTCCGGCGGAACTGAAGCGCACCAAGCCTTATGCCTACTCCATATTCCAACTTGATAACCTGGCCACGCTTTGCCAAGTGCTGTCGACGCCGGCAGACAATTTGTGGGATTATGAACTGCCCGATGGCCGCGGTATTCGCCAGGCCGTGGCCTACCTGGAGCCGTTCCTGGCCGACAAATCGAAGTGGCCGCTCCCGCCGGACGTTCAGGCGTGGGACGGGTGGCCGCGCCGCCAGCCGTCCCTCCTCTTCGCCGGTCTGGCGTTGAATAATCAGAGCTATTTGCAGCTCTGGCGGAAACTGCCGTCCGATCCATCGGATGAGGAAATCCAGCGCAATCTCGCCATCACCCAGCCGGTTCTATGGCTCCCGGCCCGCGCCGCCACCGCGCCGCCGGCTCAGACCGATTTATGATCATCGTCCACCTCCGGGCGCATCCCTTGCCTTGCTGGCTTTGGACGGCTGGTCAATCTCCGCCTTGGTCCAGCCGGGTCAGCGTCAATCCGAGCGCCTTCAGGCCTTTGCCATGCGCGCCGGCGAATTCGGCGGGATAACGCTCGCCGGGACGCGTCTGCCGCCAGACGTCGCGGTTCAAGGCATCCTCATCCATCAGATCGGGTTTGGAAAAATCGAATTTGGCGACGCGTCCGGCCAGTTTTTTTTCGGCCCGGGTTTTGGGTTTGGCCGCCGTCTTGGGCGCGTTCAGCGCGAACTCCGGCACCAGGCAATGGTAGGGCGTCAGGTCGGGCGTGTCCTGGAAGCAGTCCGCCATCGTGGGGGCGGCGGCGACCAGCTGGTTCAAGGGTGGCAGGCCCAGGATCTGGTCGATCGTGTGGAGCACGGAGCATTCATTGTAGAACTTGCTCACGGTCTGGCCGTGTTTGGCCCAGGGGCTGGCGACCAGGCAGATGGAGCGGTGTCCATCCACATGGTCGTGGCCGGTCTGCGGGTCGTCTTCGATCACGAAGATGGCCGTGTCTTTCCAGAACCGGCTTTTGGAAAGTCCTTCGACGCAGCGGCCCAGGGCCAGATCGTTGTCGGCCAGGTAGGATTGTGCCTTGAGTTCGCCCGCGGTGTGGTCATTGGGCAGGTAGAGAATGACGAAGTCCGGGTAGGTCCCGCGTTGCTCGAACTCCGCCAGTTCTTTCAGGAAGGCGTCGGCGCGCACCTGGTCGGGGATGGTCATTTCCCAGCCGGGGAAGGTCGGGCAGCTGTATTTCCGCAGGGCTTCCAGCTGGTACACGCAGCGGAAGCTGGTCTTGCCGGCCTTGGTTTTCCAGTCCTGATAGAAATCATTGTATTTTTTGCCGCCGTCCTTTTCGGGGAAATCAAGTTCGCCGTAGTTGCGGAAGGACCGGCCGGCCAGCAGCGCCTGGTCCCAGAGGAAGCCGCAGGCGGCGGGGAAGAGCGCGTCCGTGCCGTAGTCGTAGGCGCAGCGGTAGCCGTTGCGGTCCTTTTCCCGGTAGGGCGTGGTCAATCCCTGCAGGCACCAGGCGTGGCCGTCGGAGGAATTCACGCCGTTGCAGTAATAATTGTCCAGCAGGGTAAAGGTGGTGGCCAGGGACTTGTGATTGGGAATGACCGTGCGGTCATAGTTGCAGAGCTTCGGATCGCTGTTGCCCCGCCCGATGTCGCCCAGCAGCTGGTCGTAAGTTTTGTTTTCCTTGATAACATACACCACGTGCTTGATGACCGATGGCTCGCCCGGATGGGCCGGCACCGGTGTGGGTCCGGCCGTTGCCGCGGCCCGTTCCGCCGAACTCAGGGCGAAGGCCAGATGCGCGTTCGCGCGGGCCCGCGCATCCCGCGCCAGGACTTCCGCCGCGTCGCGCGCCGGCTGGATTTTTTCCAGGCCGTTGCGGACATTGGCCACGAATAATTCCTGGCCGCGGACGCACAGCCCCCCCGGATACCACCCGGCCGGGATGAGCCGCGGCGTTTCCGCCGGCTGGTCCAGCCGGAGGCAGGCGACCGCGTTGATGCCGGCATTTGCGACGTACAGGGTCTGCCCGTCGGCGGACAGCGCCAGCCCGTCGGAGAGAGAGCCCCAGGGCAGGGACGGGTCGGCTTTGGTGTCAAGAGTGGCGATCACTGCCTGGGCGGTCGGGTCGATCACGCTCACGGAATCGCCGCCGGCGTTGGCGACGTATAGCCGCTGTCCATCCGGACTCAGCAGCAATTCCGTCGGATGCAGCCCCACCTGGATTTGACGGGTCGCTCGCGGCTTGCCGCTCAGGTCGATCACCGTGACGGTGCCGGTCAGCGGGATGGCGCGCGCATCCACCACGACCTCCGTGCCGGCGGATTTTTCGGTCTGGTCCCCTTTGCCGGCCCGGCGTCCGCCATAATTCGAGACCCACGCCCAGCGGCCGTCTTTTGAAAGCGCGACGCCATAGGGGCAGACGCCGGTCGGCACGCGCGCTTCGATTTTCCCCTTGGCTAGGTTGACGATGACGGCATCGTTGGCCAGCGACCGCGCCACGATTGCGCGCTGGCCATCGGGTGTCAGGGCCAATCCCAGCGGATTTGTCGGTTTGCCGGCATCCGCCAGATTGATTTCGCCGCTGAATGTGAACGTGCCGTTGGTGGCGACCGCCACGCGGAACAGCCGGTCTTTGCCGCCCGTGACGTAGGCGCTCGCCCCGTCGGCGGTGACGGTCAAGCCGTGCATCGAGCCGCCGTTGGTGTGTGGAAAACTGGTGTGTTGGATGCTTTTGAATGTCTCCGCATCCACGCAGGCGAGCTGGCTGGAAGTTTTGACCAGCACGAATCGGCCGCTGTGGGCCAGGGTGATGGCGCAGAGCCGGCCGCCGAAATCAATCATCTGTCCTTCCGGGTGAAGCTGCTGGCTGCTCCATAAGATGTCCGTGCCGGGGCTGCGGCGCAGGTTCATCCACTCCTCGCCCTGGACCGGTGCCGTGTGGTCAGCCGGCCTGTCCGGGGTTTCGGCGGTTGCCAGGGGGGCGATCCAGGCCTGGGAAAAAACCAGGGCGAGGATGCCCAAGATGGAGCCGGGCCGAAAAGAGCGGGTGTCTGATTTCATGTTTTTAGGGTGCTTCCGGAATGAGAATGACGGTCCGGTTGCGGGAATAGTAACAGCCTCCTGAGGTATTTCTTGAGGGGATTCATTTTTACGGAATGCGAATACCACCTCCCTTGTCCCTCCTGGAAAATTTATCATGTCTGATAACATGTCGGCTATGTCGTAGATGCGAGGTTTGATACCGGGATGGATGGTCGCCTGCGGAACGAATTAGTAATGTTATCTGCTCGGTCCCATCGAGCACGGTTTCGTTGCAAGAATGTGATAACGGTCCCTTAATGTTTTCAGCTATTGGAGTTGTCGTGGCTTTCGAGGGGGCTGTCGATTCGGTGAGTTAAATTGGATTTTGACCGGGAAGTTGCGAATTGCCTTGAAAACATTTTTGCAAGTTGTTCTAGTCTCCTGAGTCATAATAAACTTTCATAAATAGACGGGGTCTGTATCATGTCGGCATGCCAACAAAGGAAACGCGAGGCCGCCCCCAAAAACATCCGCTTGTGGTTTCTGAACCGCACCGGCAAGAGCTGGAGCA
>CAIXBQ010000081.1 GCA_903917705.1 uncultured Verrucomicrobia subdivision 3 bacterium
AAGACGCCATCATCAGCAAAAATCTGGACGGCACCATCACCAGTTGGAACCCTGGCGCGGAAAAGATTTTCGGCTATCCCGCCGCCGAGATGGTCGGCGCCAATATCCGCCGGCTCATTTCGCCGGACCGGCAGGCGGAGGAGGAGAAGATTCTGGCAACGATTGCGCGGGGCGAAGCGGTCGAACATTTTGAGACGGTGCGCCTGACCCGGGCTGGCCGGCTGATCGATGTCTCGGTCACCGCCTCGCCCATCAAGGATGAGACCGGCCAGGTTATTGGCGTGTCCAAGGTGGCCCGCAATATTACGGAGCGCAAGCGGGCGTCGGAAAAACTTAAGACCCAGGCGGAACAGCTGGCGCGATCGAATGAAGAATTGACCCGGTTCAACCAGCTCATGGTGGGCCGGGAAATGCACGTGATCGAATTGAAGCAAGAGATCAACGACCTGTGCGCCCGGCTGGGCCGGCCCCAGCCGTATGCGCTCGAATTCATGGATGCGGCGGCGCCGGAAACCGTTCAGAACCTGCCGCCGGACCTGCCGAAGGAGCCCTCACTGTGAATCCCGCCGTGTCACGAACCCGTTCGGTGGCGGAGATAGGGCTGCTGGCGCTGCTCTACTTCCTCACGGCGCGCTTGGGGCAGCTGATGGCGATACCGCCGGGCAAAATCACCCCGGTCTGGATTCCGTCGGGCATTATTCTGGCCGCCGTGCTGCTGCGGGGCTACCGGGTCTGGCCGGGGATTTTCCTCGGCGCCTTTGCCGGCAATGTCTGGGCCTACTTCAGCGCCGGGTCCGCCGGCGCGTTGCTGCGCTGTCTGCTGGCCGGAACCGCCAACGGCCTGGGCGACACGCTCGGCACGGTGGCCGGCGCGTATCTGATCACCCGGACGACCGGCGGCCGCGATCCGCTCGGCCGGCTGGGGGACATGGCGAAACTCCTGGCTTATGGCGGCATCCTGGGAGCGGGCGTGAGCGCCTTGTTCGGCGTCACCGCCTTGAGTCTGGCGGGCTTTGTCCCCTGGCACAATTACGGCTTCTCGCTCGTGACCTGGTGGACGGGCGATGCGGTCGGCGTCTTGGTGATTGCGCCGCTGCTGCTGGCCTGGCGGCGCGGTTGGCGGGACTGTCATTTCGGCAAGGAGGAATTACTGTTCTGCCTGTTGCTGTCCGCGCTCAGCCCGTTCACTTTCCGGCTGTTTCCCGATGTGCCCGGCTTCAGCATCATCCCGCTGCTCTTGTGGGCCGTTTTACGCTTCGATCGGCGGGTTCTGGTGGTCGCGATCGTCGCGGCCGCGGCCATAGTCAACACGATGACAGTCTTGGGCCTCGGCCCGTTTGCCGCCGGCAGCATGGTCGGCAGCATGAGCGAGATGTTGAATCTCCAGCTGTTCCTGGCCCTGATCACGGTGCCGATGCTGATGCTGGCCGGCGCGCTGGCCGATAGCGCCCAAGTGCAGCGGAATCTGGCGGAATTCAATCACGACCTCGAGAACCGCGTTCAGGAGCGGACGAAACAGTTAGACCAGACGCGGCTCGCGGCTCTGAGCCTGATGGAAGAGGCGGTCGAATCCCACAAAAAAACCAGGTTGGTAAACATTGACCTGAAGAAGGAGATAGCCCAGCGCCAAGTGGCGGATATGGCGCTGCTCGCCACCCAGGAAAACCTCGTCACCCTGATCAACGCCCTGCCGGACAATGTCATTTTCAAGGATGGCA
>CAIXBQ010000082.1 GCA_903917705.1 uncultured Verrucomicrobia subdivision 3 bacterium
ATCGGGGCGGCGTATTTTGCCTCTCTGTATAACAACTGCATGGACATCATCCAGCTCGTGTTCGGCTTTGTGAATGCGCCGCTCTTCGCCACGTTCCTGCTGGGCATGTTCTGGAAGCGCACCACGGGCACCGGCGCTTTCCTGGGCCTGTTCGGCGGCATCGCCAGCTCGGCGCTGTTCCATTCGTTGACCATCGCGGCCGGCAACGCGCCCGGCGTCAAGGGCGGCTATCTGGCCGTTGTTTCGAAATTTCCCAGCGAGATGGCGCAGAACTTCTGTCTGGCGGCGTTTGCCTTCATCGCCTGCTTCACGCTGACGCTGGTGATGTCGCTGGCGACAGCGCGCACCAAGTCGGACGCGGATCTGAAAGGGCTCGTTTATTCACTCACGCCAAAAATCGAGGCCGACCATCTCCCGATCTACCAACAACCAGGCGTCATTGGCATCATTTTGCTCATCGGCTGCGTGATCTTGAACATTATTTTCTGGTGAACCCGCGTCCCTCATTCAAACGAATAATATGAAAATCCTGATTAAAACCAAAAACATGGCTGGCGTCGCGTTGGTCACGCTGGCGTTAATGGCGCGCGGGGCGGAGTGGAGCACGATCGCGTCCTTTGACGCCGCAAAGGCAGGCGATTTACCCAAGGCCGGCGAGGCGGTGGATTATGTCTATACCACCGGGAATATTCCGGCATCCGCGCTGGCGGCGGACAGCCGCGAACGCAAAATTGTCTACGGCGGCGAATTGTATTTCGCGTGGAGTGGCGCCCAACCCGGCGCCCAATACAAAATCAAGGCGGCCTTTCTTTCCGACAGCAATGACCGCTCCTTGCGGCTCGAAGTGAATGGCCGGCCGGTCGAGACAAATCTGCAACTGCCGAAATGGCAGGTGTCGGAGCGGGAGTGGAACGTTCCCGACGGCGCGGTTGCCGACGGCAACCTGGCCATCAGCATCAGCCGGAACAGCGGCGCGAACGCCGTGCTCTCGCGGCTGGAAATACTTTCGGACACGCCGCAAACCATTACCGCGCCGTCGCTCCAGGAAATTCTGGCCGGAATGGTCGTGCCGATGCCGCGTTTGTCGCCGCGTCCGGAGTTGGTCGCCGGCGTCAGAACCCCGCTAATGTCGTTGTCCGGGACTTGGAAATTCAACCCCGCGCCGCCGGAAGGATTCGAAAAGTCCAGCGCGGCGGCGGCGAAGGCCTGGAAACCGATTGAGGTCCCCGGCGAATGGGTGATGCAGGGTTTTGAGGTGAAACCCGGTGCCGCGGCGGCGTATTGGCGCGAATTTGAAATTCCGGCCGACTGGAGCGGGAATTGCATCAAATTGCGCTTCGACACGGTTCACAGCGACTGCCGCATTTTTGTGAATGGCCGCGAGCTGGGCGCGCACGAAGGTTGTTTCACCGCGTTTGAAATCGATATTACGGACGCCGTGAAGCCGGGCCGCAACACCCTTGCGCTGGCGGTGAAAAATGAATCCACCGCCGACACGCTCGCCAGCGCGACGCAATATGCCGCGCACCAGCTGGGCGGGATCACCCGCAAGGTGCAGATTTTCGCGCTGCCGCCGGTCCATCTCGCGGATCAGGCGGTCGAGACGGGATTTGACAATCATTTCGAAAACGCCAGCCTCAAATTGAAGTTGGCCGTGGCCGGGGCATTGCCAGCGGGAACAGCGGGCCGGGTTTCTGTCCGGGCCACGCTGTTTGACGGCGCAAAAATGGTGGTGTCCGCCGCGCGTGAAATTTCCGCTGATGGCCGGGAGGTGGATTTATCAATTCCCGTAACCGCGCCAAATAAATGGGATCCGGAACATCCCCGTTTGTACACGCTGGAAACGGAGGTGCTGGCGGAGGGCCGGGTGGTGGAGAAAACCTCGCAAAGGGTCGGCTTCCGGCAGATTGAAGTTCGGGGCAACCAGCTTTTCGTCAACGGCGCGCCGGTGAAGTTGCGCGGCGCCTGCCGTCACGAGGTGGATCCCGTGCGCGGTCGCAGCCTGACGCCGGAGCTTTGGCGGAAGGACGCGGAGCTTTTCCGCGCGGCGAACGTGAATTACGTCCGCACCAGCCATTATCCGCCCCCCGAGGAGTTTCTCACCCTGTGTGATGAATATGGATTTTTCGTCGAATGTGAGGCGCCGCTGTGCTGGGTCCAGCATGGCGCCAACCCCGTCTGGGGCTCGTGGAATTATCAGGATCAAAAATACTTCCAGTACCTCCTGCGTGCGAATCTGGAAAACCTCGCGGCGAATCGCAACCATCCGTGTGTCACCATCTGGTCGCTTGCCAACGAATCAAAGTGGAGCCCGCTGTTTGCGGAGGTCAACCTGCGCGTGAAACTCGCCGACCCGACGCGTCCGACGTCGTTTCACGACCAGTGCTGGGGCGGCTACAACAATGCGCAGAGCCAGGCGGACATAGCGGTTTATCATTATCCCGGCGAGAACGGGCCAACCAAATGTGACACGGAAAAACGCCCGGTTCTGTTCGGCGAATACTGCCATGTGGAATGTTACAACCGCCGCGAACTGGCCACCGATCCCGGCGTGCGCGACGACTGGGGCCGCGGTTTCGCGCGCATGAGCGACCTGATGTATCAGCACGACGGCTGCCTTGGCGGCGCGATCTGGGCTGGGATTGACGAGGTGTTCTGCCTGCCGAACGGGAAATATGTCGGTTACGGGATGTGGGGCAGCATCTGCGACGGCTGGCGGCGCGATAAACCCGAGACATGGCATGTGAAGAAGACCTATTCGCCGGTTCGCGTGACCGTTCCGGCGCTGCCGCTGCCGCTAGCGGGAGAATCCATCCATGTCCCGGTCGAGAATCGCTACAACTATGCAGATCTGGGCGAGGTGGGGATTGCCTGGCGCCTCGCAGACGCGAAAGGGAAAGCGCAGGCGGTCCTGCCGGCCCGGCACACCGGTGAAATCATCATTCCGCCGCCGGCCGGGTTGAAAAACGGTGATGTGCTGCACCTGGTGTTCACCGACCCGCGCGGTTTTATTTGCGACGAGGAAGAACTAACGCTTGGAAAATCCCCCGCCGAAATGGCGGCTGCGGTTGGAAAAGGCCGGGCCGCGCTGGCCATCACCCAGGCGGAAAAACAGATTCGAATCAAGGGTGGCCGCGTCGAATATATCATTGATAGCCGGACCGGACAGTTCATCACCGGCAAAGCGGATGGCAAAACCATCCTGACCGGAGGTCCGTCGTTGATGATCCTTCCGCTGCAGAGCGAAAAGTGCGAGCCGGTTGACCTCGGGCTCTGGAAGTCGCTGAATAACCTGTGCGAAAATTGGAAGGCGGAAACGGTGGAGGCGAAGACAACCTCCGATGGCGGTGTCGAGATCGTCGTCAAAGGTTCGAGCAAGGAGGCCGACGGCCGCTATGTGATTGATTTGGATGCGGCGGGCGGAATCAAGGTCAGCTACAATTATGCATCCAATCTAAATGAGAATCCGCGCCAGTGGGGCATGGTTTTTTTTACGCCCGAAACATTTTGCACACTGGCCTGGCAGCGGGCGGCCCAGTGGTCGGTTTACCCGGCCGATCATATCGGCCGCGCGGCGGGAACCGCAACGGCGCGCGTTGCCACCAGGATCCAGCCCTATGCGACCCAGCCGCCGGGGCAGTCGTGGCCGATGGATGCCACGGTTCTGGGAGGGAATGATTTCAGCAGCACGAAGGTTGGAATCCACGAAACGACGCTGGCAAATCGGTCAAGCCAGTTGCGGGTCCTTTCCAACGGGCATCAATCTGTCCGTGCGTTCCGGGAGGGCGGTCACACAGGCTTGCTGGTCACCGGGTTTCATACCGGCGGCGGGGATGGCTTTTTTTCCACCCACTTGACCACTGAGCGTAAACCGCTGAAGCCCGGCACCCCTCTCGTTGACACGATTCAGCTGCGCATCACCGGGGAATAGGCGCCAGCGTTATCAGTACATCGCCAGCCACGGCGGCGGTTCTGGTTTGAAACCGGCCTTGGCCCATCCCGCTTTATCTCCATGGAAGGAAAGGATTGGAGGTTGGTGAAATACGTGGGGTCTGCCATAGGTAAATCCCCCCCCCACCTGCGGGGGGCTACGCACCCCATCCCATCTGACGATACCCCATTTCGGGCAGATTTGGTCTCCCCACGGGCGCATCATCAGTTCATGCGGGTAGATATAAATTCAGAGGCCAGGTAAGATGGATTACTTTGATTGGAAACCAACATGCCTAAAGACGATAATCGACCGGTTGGCGGCGAACCTGTCCGGACCCTACCGGATCCAAAGGTTTGCCGTGCCGCCTTTTATGGCGCGGGCGATTTATTCACCTGTCTGGTGCCGGACGGCTATTGCAAACACAGGCTCGCCTATGGCGGGGTCAAGTTTTGTTCGCACCCGAAAAATGAGGACATCGCTCGCCGGACCAAGCCTGAACCGGCGCCGGCGAATGACGGCCAACCCAAGTCCTGACGGGATATCTGCTTATTTTTCATGGCCACCGTGCTTGAAGTGAAGTGGGTTGATCAATCCGTTCATCCGGATGCCTGCCGGCGCATCCGGCTTATCGGCGGTGATTCCGGGGCCTTCCGGTGGAGTCACACTCTTGACCAGGCTGTTCATTTCACGGAGCAGGGACAGTTCGCTTACTATGTGAAACCTGGTCAAAAAGAAAACGCCTTGAAATTGGAAATCGGCGTGGCTCCGGACGGAGGCAAATATCTGAAAACCAGAAACGACAACGGTTCGCCGGACACCCTGTTGAGCCTGCCCGGATTTCCGAACCAGCCTCTTCCCGCTTCGTGAACCCACCCGATGCTCCCGAATGCCTGCTTTCGGGAACGGAACAAATACCGGCCTCGGAACGTTTGGTTCCACGCAGTATGCTGAAGAGATTAGATCAGAAGAGCGGGGTGGATTTGTTTTCAGCCGGTGGCGGTCTCCGCTTTTGAATTCACAGAATGGCGTCCGTACCCTTGAAAAAGCAGTCCGGCGGCGGACGCCAAGGAGGTAGGGCAGGGGATGCCCGTTGAAGAAACGTACCGTCGCCGGACTTAACTACATTACACCTTTTTATCGCACAGAAGCGGTTGGCTGACTCACCGCAATTTGGTTTTTTCCGGCACTCCTTTTGGCCGGCATCAGCCGGCGGCTCCGGTTGGTGCCGCCGGGTTTCGCGACTTGGCCGCTCAAGATCTTTTTCCCTCACTTTTATTTAGTGAAGAAAGGATTAAAATGCCAGACCTCCACCAGATACCATTGAAGGATTTTACCGCCGGTCTCAGTATTGTCGGCGATCCAGATCACCGGCGCATAAAAAGCTTCGCCCCGTTGATAATCAATCAACCCGTGCTGGGCCAGGAGGGCGGCTGGGCCGATGCTCAGGGGATAGAGAACCAGCACCGCCACCGCAATGGCGCCCACCCAGTTCGCCACCTTGCGGGTTTCGCCGCGATTTTCTCCCGTGTTGGCGGATCCGGTTTTCATGGCCTTCGACTTTGGCTATCGGGCTATCGGCTACCCCAGACATCAATGACATACCACATGATGATTTTTTCGCCGGCTTTGGTGTTCTTGACGAGATAGACGATGGGTGCGTAAACCGCATCCATAATGGGATCGTATTTTCCCGACCAGCCAAAGGTTCGGTTACATTCGCCATAAACCCGGGCTGCCGGCCCGACGCTCAGGACATACAGCAGCGGCAGGCCAATGGCTGTAGCGACAATCCAGCCCGCCGCCTTGCGGTTGTCGCCCCCGTTTTCCTGCGGGCGGTTGGCGTCGGGATTCATGATGCGTCAACTATGCGCCCGCCCGGCGGAAAACCCAAATTGAAAAAAACGTGGCTTATACATGGAAACGATACCCGGGCCCGCTTGGCGTCCGGTTCCCGGATTGTCGGTCTAAGGTTGGGTTCTCGGTCTTCCACCAGCAGGATCATTTGGGGGATGTTGCCCCGCGGCCCAGTGATCAAGCTGTTCATGCAGCGATTTATGGTTGGTGGTCAGGTTTTTGAAACTAGCCGCATGTACCACGCCCTGATCATCGAAGGCCACAAAATACGCCTGCCAGCGGGCACCGGTCGGGGACGTTTCGCAATCGGTTTTTTCAGAAATGCCGCCATACGGGCCGTAAGCCACGAAAAACCATTCAAACGACAGCCCCTTGCTTTCCCAGGGATAAGCCAGCGCCCGTTCCCGCGGGAGCGAGGCGTAGCGGGTGCCCAAATGGCTGATGACCTCGGCGCGCGTGGTCTGGCCGGGTTGGATGAACCGGACATCCGCGCGGGTCACCGGCACACCGTAATTGTCATGCATGGTCGGCTGCGGCAAAAAACCGATGCAGCCGGTGAGCAGACTGATCCCGCCGACGAGGATGAGCAACGCGGCTTTCATGAGCTAATCGTAACGTCGTCCACCCACCTCCCGTAAATTGATAAAAATATCCGACCATTGATTCAGTTGATGGTCTGCACTGGCCATGGCCGTACTCGGCGGATTGGGCCTCCGGTTAAAGCTGCAACGCCGCCGATCCCTCTGATCACTGCCTTCAATTACTGGCCTGTCCGCAGCTTGTGTAGCCGAGGAAGAGGACGCTGATCCGGGTCTGGCCCGCTAGTTCGTAGCTGGTGATTTGCACCTGGGCGAAACCGACGACCCGGTAGAGCGAGTTCTTGCCATCGCCGATGGCGGCGTCCCAGACCGGCACCTTGATGGCGACCTTCTTCAGGGCGTCGAGCGCATCGCGCACCTCCTTGCTGTTGGTCACACCGGTCTTGCCCTCAATCCAATCGCCCGCATTGATCTGCCGGTCCCGGTCATCGAACGGATTGACGTAGTTGAAACTGTTGCCGGCCCCCTTCAGGCTGTCCACCAGCGTTGGTTCGGAGGGGCTGCCGGCCCAGGTCAGCCAGCCGAAATTACCCGGTTGAATCCCGTTCATGATGTTGGTGACTTCCATGCCGGCCGTGACATTGGTGAGGGACTGCGCCGAGAGGGCGATCGGATAGAGGTCGCATTGGGCGCCGGCCACATTTGCCAGCAACAGGGCGGCGGCAAACAGGGATGACAGCAAAGCAGGACGGCAGTTTTGGGTGGTTTTCATGATGCAAATCGAGTGGTAGTTCCGTCGGTCATTTCCTCCTTAACTTTCCGCGATCAATCTCCTCAACCTTAGCACCATCCGGCGAACCTGCAAATTTTTGTTCAAGTCTCCGGTCTTATCCTCTGCAGCCCGTGGCCTTCCTTTCACCCCGCTGCCTTCCGCCCATCGGATATCCGACGTGGAAAGGTTCGATCAACCATTCAATGGGCCGTCTTTTTCGGCAACCATTTTGCCGCCCAATAGATCGCCGTTCCAACCGCTGCTCCCCAGACCAGACTGTCCAGGCCCAGCAGCAGCAGCGTCGCGAATGAACCGCTGGCGGCGGACCCGGGTGCGATCAGGTGAACCGGGTACAGCAGATAGAATGAGAAGGCAGAGGCCCGGTGTCAGTTACCGGGTTATACTCTCTGCCTATGAAAAAACCAAATAAAAGGACACCGTCGGTCGTTTCCACCCCCACCACTGCCCCGGCGCCTGCCGGCGGCTGCACCCTCGGC
>CAIXBQ010000083.1 GCA_903917705.1 uncultured Verrucomicrobia subdivision 3 bacterium
ACCAGCCGCTGAGATCAGGGTTCTCGCCGTTTGAAACCGGCCCGCCGTTCACACCGTGGATCGCCCTGATCCGCCCGCATTCATTGGAAAAATCCACCGTGATCCGCTCCACCGGCGAATCCGCGCGTGCTGGTGCTATAGCCGCGCCAAGCACGAGGATGGACACGACAAGAAGACTGATATACGTCGCTTTCATTTTTAAATATATTTCACCTTTTTCCCTGATAATCCTTCGGAAGCGGAGACCGGATAGTGCCGGAGGCATTCTCCGTGTGATAAATTTTGATCAGTTCGGCAAAGGCGTCGTTGCACCGGTCATTCGGCTTGCCGCCATTGGCTTTGAGCTCGGCGTCGAGCAGAGCACGCAGGTAGAGCTGACGCCAACGCCAGGCGTTCTTCGCCTGAAGCGTAAGTGATTTATCAACCCGCTTCATCGTGGAATATGCCTCTTCCGCTCCGGGATCAGCCTGCGGCTTGACGCCTTTCGACGGGAACCAGTTCATTTCCAGCGGCACACCTTCCAGTTCTCCAGGCCACCAGCGCATGTGATGGTTCTGTTCGAGCGTCTTGACAACGCCCGAAACCTCGTCAACCACGTCAGGCGAATATTCAAAGGCGATGTATTCACGAACGGTCTCCGCCGCCGGCTTGTCGTTCCAGTAGAACTGGCTGTAGACCGCCTTGGTAAGATCCTCAAAAATTCCCTCGGAATAAGGGAATCCGCCGCGTGAAATGCCTTTGGCCGCGTTCCACCGACCCTGCGCACGATCGGTCAGCGGCGTGGCGCCGAACCCGCCCCACGGGAATGTTCCGTGCATGCTGATTTCGGGGAAGCCGAAGATCGGCAGGCCGGGATCTTTCGGATCGATCGCCGGGCCGGAGGAAGGCTCAAGCACAATCTCGTCTGCCAGGCCATTGGTCCGTGCGAGCTGTTCCTTGATCGCACGCCATTCGTTGTTGTCGATATACCACGTGGAGAGAACGATTTTCGTGCCCGGCATCTTCGTGCGGGCGAGGTTGCCCGCCTCTGTGACGCACTTCATAAATCCTTTCGAGCCCCACGGCTTGCACTCCGCACAGCCGCAACCGCCCTGATCGTAGGGCCAGATCCAGACTGACCGGGGCTTGAGATCGGCCGCCCAATCAAACTCTTCATCGAGGAGCTGCAGGATATACTTCATCCCCTCCGGCTTGCTCGGGCAGACTGCGCACGGATAGTAGCCGCCGCGCCCGGCTCCAGGCGTAGCCCGTAGTTCTGCCGGCGAGTTGGCGTAGGCCTCGTTGCCGATGACCAGGATAGAAACGTCCATGCCGATCCGCTTTGCCGCTTCCATGATGGCATGCAGTCGTTTCCGGAACTCCACGGCTTTCGGATCATCGGCCCCGTTAAAGTGGTGCGCATCATACCACACAACCAGCTCGTTGAGTCCCCACAGAGCAAGGTCCTCGACATACCGCTCGATCTCTGGAATCGGTGCGTCATGGTAAAAATTATGGAAATGGGTTGCGAAGTAGATGCCCCGCGCCTGCCGGGTCGGCACCGATGTGCCGCGCCACATCCCGGGCGTGAAGCCGCCCTTATCGTAACGCGACGTCCGCAGAAATTTGCCGACCCCGGCGACAAGACCCCGCTCGTCATTGCCCGCAATGCGAACACCGCCGCCCTGCCGGTCCTCGATCCGGTAGCCTTCCGCGCCGATACCCTTCTCTGCAGCCAGTTCCACCGTCAGCGGTGCCGCGCCGGACGTGACAACCTTGGCCTCACAACGCTGCTGGATCTGGCGGGTGAACACCTTACCGATATTCTCCACCACCGGCCCGGGGCGCGATGGCAGGATCAGCCGCACCGACTTCACAGCTGCAGGCTGAACCTCAGTCGCCAGCAAATTCGAACTCAACAGGCACAACCCGATCAATATTGATATTCTCACATTTATTCTTTTTCTCTCTGCTGCCAGCGCACTCGTGCTCCAGCTGTTTTGGGACTGCGAATCAGCGGGCTTTGGCTGGTTTTCTATTCGGTTTGCTACGGATGTCCGGCTGGGTGCTGGTGTAACGGTCAAACTCGTCACCGGTTCCTGTGACGCGCGGATCGTCGGTGGCTTTCAGCTCGACCATGAGCCGGGCATCCAATTCTTTGACCGTTTCGGAGTAGGCAGGATCATCGGCAACATTCTTCAGCTCATCCGGATCTTTGCGCAGGTCGAACAGTTCGCAGGCCGGCCGTTTGCCAAAGGCGCGTGTGGAAAGCGGTTTCACAGCGGCTTCCTCGTGGTGCGACTCCATCCACGCTTTTGTGGGGCTCGGGTCGTAGCCGGGGAACACGCTGAAGATGTTGTCGGTAATCTCATCAAAATCAGACAGCGGGCCGTTACATGGATATGGATCGCCGGCCGGCCAGCGGTTGGGACGGAAGTTGTGGATGTAATGAAAATCCTTTGTGATGATTGTGCGCATCGGATAGCCGACATTGTGCTGTTCGCCGTCATCGCGTGCGTAAGAGGTATGTCGTTCCATGCCGGTCAAGACATGGTCGCGAGCCGGATCAACCTGGCCGGATTTGTCGGCGAGAAGGACATCAAGGAAACTCCGTGCGGTCATCGTTTTAGGCGGCGTCAGACCGGCAGCTTCGAGAAAAGTCGGCGCGAGATCCGCCAGGCTGACAAAATCGTCCACAACGCGACCGGCTTTGACCCGCGCACCCCAGCGCACTGCCAGTGGTTGGTGTGTGCCCGTGTCATAGCAGGTGGCTTTGGAGCGCGGGAACGGCCAGCCGTTATCGCCGGTCATCACGATAAGCGTGTTGTCGAGTTCGCCGGTTTTTTCAAGCAGGGCAATGGCATCGCCGGCTTGCCGATCGAATACATGCGAAGCATAGAAATAGTCGCAGATATCGCTGCGAACGGTGGCGTTGTCCGGAAGGTAAGGCGGAACGACGACTTTGGCCGGATCGAGGCCGTTTTTTATGCCGCTGCCGCGGGGATATGGCCGGTGAGGAAAATGGCTGCCCAGCCAAAAGCAGAACGGTTTTCCAGCCGGCCGCGCGGCGAGAAATGTGGCGAAATCCTTGTAATCCGGTCCGGCGGCGTTGTGCGGTCGGCCGTCATCGGTTCCGGGGCCGTAGCCTTTGCCGGTGAGGCCGACAAAGTATCCGGCATTTTTCAGCAGGTCGGGATAGACTGCGAATTTGGCTGGAATAAAGCCGAACAGGTTGGCGCCCTGTTGAAGTCGCCAATGCCATTGGCCGGTGAGGATGGCGGCGCGCGATGGCGAACAGGATGGCGCGACGACATGGGCGTTGCGAAAGAGTGCGCCTTCACGCAC
>CAIXBQ010000084.1 GCA_903917705.1 uncultured Verrucomicrobia subdivision 3 bacterium
CTCAGCGCAGCGTAAAGTTCATCCGCTGGTTACGCGAAGCTCTCCGCTACCAACTCGCGGAAACCACCGCTGTGCTCCGCCTGAAGCATCTCTATGCCACCTTATGACTTATCAACCTGTCCACCAATGCCAAAAACCATCGTTGATCGCCCCAGAAAATCTGAATACCACACCGCTCCGGGAGTTTTTGTCTCGGTCGTGGCGGTTGGCATTCAAGGTTATGGCTTTGGTGGCGGTGATGGTGGGAATCATCCTCGGACTGATTTTATATTCAGATAGCCATGCCCCAAAAGCCTCTGATTTTTACGCATCCATGGAACTGAAGGAATACATGGACCGCGCCATCGGGGTTAAGCTGCCCGAAAAAAGCATCCTAGTTACCATCAGCTCGTATTACCGCAATGCCACCGGTATCGAATTCAAACCCATGTCCACGCTCACGACGAATGAAATGGAATTATTAACGAATCTGGCTCAAGAAATCGGCGCAACCAAGTATCACCGGCGGGTGACGGTTGAGTTTGACCAATCAAGAGCGATTCAGGCCGAACTAGAAGCGGCCATCAAGACGAATCTGCCCGGCAAATACGTCCTCATTGACGGCTCGCATGAGGCCAAGACAACCAGCCTCCGGCTCCATCCGCTGGAACCACTGACTGAGGAGGAAAAGAATAAACTGACCGCCATGGCGGAACAGATCGGCACGACCAGCTTTCACATCCAGGTGACGGTCGATTTCCAATGATGAGTCTCGCCATATTTGTCCATCGTTCCCCTTGACTACGGCTTGCAATTCGCTGGCGTCTTCAAGCTCCTGAATGACGCCAAAAAAATGACAGCCCGGATTGCCTTCGTCCCGGTTAGCCGTTTTGGTGTGGCGAGCGTCATCGCGAACCGACGATGCTAGATTTCAGATTTTCCAACGGCCCTCAAAACGCTGGAGCCATGCGAAAAACTTGAGCCGGGTGCGTGCCCGGCCTGGCTAGCCAGAACGGGCCAGACCAGCGATGGCCGCGGGTTGGCATGGGTGGATGCGATTGACTCATCCCGTTCCAGTAGTTTGTCCAGTTTGCATCCAGGGGCATTGGACACATGGCGGCCAAGGCCGGTCGATGCCCTTGAAACATTGGGTTTTTTACCCGCGATGGTTTGACGGATGGCTGGCAAGGTTGATGCTTAATACAAAGCATCTGATTTGGTCAACCTGATCAACTGACTTGAAAAGAATGCAGGCTGATAAACGAATGCACCCAGTGCACTGGCGAATCTGAACCAGATTGTCAGCGGCCTGAAAACCCCGGCATGGCACCTCCATGCCGGGGTTTTCGCATACCGACTTCAAGGGCGGGAACTCAGCCCCGCAACTTCCGCCGCCATTCCAGCGCGCCGCGGGCGGCGCGGGTGCCCGTCGCGAAGCAACCCTGCATCAGGTAGCCGCCGGTCGGCGCGTCCCAGTCAATCATCTCACCGGCGACAAAGATGCCCGGCAGGCGGCGCAGCATGAGCGAGGCATCAAGCTCGGGCCAGCACACGCCGCCCGCCGAGGAAATCGCCTCGGCCAGCGGCCGGGGCCCGGTGAGTTTCAACCCGCAGCCTTTCACCCTGGCGGCGAGCGAACCGGCGGAAGTGAACGGCCCGCATCCCGGCAGATGTCCCAGAATGGCGAACGCCGCGTCGCCCAGGCGCCAGCGGGAACGCGCTTCGGCCAGAAAGTTGCGCGGGCAGTTGCCGAGTTTTTTCACAAGCTGCGCCACCGTGTGGGCCGGTTTGAAATCAATGACCAACTCCGGCGCGGCCATCGCGCGCAAGGCCGGGCCCAGCTGATAAATCACGCCGCCCTCCAGCCCGTATCGCGTCACGAGCAACTCCCCCGCCGCCGTCGTTGCCCCGGCACGGGCCGTGAGGTTTTTCAGCGGCCGGCCTTCCGCCACCGCGAGCACGGCGGCCGGCCAGGCCAGTTCCCAACCGCAATTGGAAGGCCGCAGCGGGGCGACCGCCACGCCCAGATCTTCCAGCACGGAAATCCACCCGCCATCGGAACCCGTCTGCGGCCACGACCCACCGCCCAGCGCGAGGATCACCGCGTCCGACTCGATGGTGCGGGTCCCGCCCTCGACCTGGAAATCAACCTGCCACCGCGCCCCCGGCCGCAGGCCCCGCCAGCGATGGCGCACCGCGAACTTCACCCCGGCGGCCCGCAGCCGCTGCACCCAGCAGCGCAGCAGCGGAGCCGCCTTGAGTTCGCGCGGATAAACCCGGTCATTGGTTCCGACGAAGGTTTCGACGCCAAGGTCCGCCGCCCATTGGCGCATCGCGGCGGCATCGAATCCCGCGAGGAGCGACGCCCATAAACCGGCCGGCGATTCCGGTCCGGCATAGCGGGCGGCAAACTGACCGCGCGGCCCGGCGTGGGTGAGATTCAGCCCGCCGCGACCGGCGACGAGAAACTTCCGGCCCATCGACGGCTTGGCCTCGAACAGCGTCACATCGGCACCGCCGGCCGCCGCCACTTCGGCGGCGCGCAGGCCCGCCGGGCCACCGCCAATGATGGTGAGCTTGATGCCCAATTGAAACAGAGCCCCTGACGCCGCGCAACGGTGTTCGCCTAGCGCCGGCATGCCGGCATCCTTTTGGGTTGCCATTGGGGGCAAATCCGTTTCAAATCATGGCCCATGAAAATCACGACCCTGTTGACCGTCGCCGCGAGTGTGTTCGAGGCGCAAGCCCCGGCGGCATCCACCAATGCTCCCGCCCCCATCCGCATCAGCGCGGCGCAAGCCGCGAAGCATATCGATGAATCCGTCATCGTCACCGGCAAGGTGGCCCAGGTGACCCTCCGCCCCAAAGTCGTCTTCCTCAATCTCGACAAGCCCCATCCCGATTCACCCTTTACCGCCATCATCTTCAGCAAGGACACCAACGGTTTCGGCGACCTGAAATCCCTCGAGGGCAAATCGGTGGAAATCTCCGGCAAGATCAAGGAATTCAAGGATGCCCCGGAAATCGTGATTGCCGGCACCAACCAGTTGACGGTGCTGACCCATCCGCCCGCCCCCGCAAAAAAGTAACCGGCGGATCCGGCCAGGCTGGCGCCCAATCACGCCCCCCGGATTGCGGGGAGCCCGGCTGATTGTGTGGCGGCATCGGTCACGGGCGGATGCTTCCCATTTGGGAGTCACCGGTCAACGGTCAACGGTCCTTAGCCCCGTTGCCCGGGGCCGGTGAAATCATTTTCCGCCGCTGGCTTCCACCCCGGTTTCCGATTTTCCCAACCCTGGCCAGTTCAAAGAATCACGAGCAACGCACCGGCAAAGGCGAGCGCCAGCGCCAGGCCCTTGGCCCAGTTGAATTGCTCCTTTAGAAACAGGACGCCGAAGCCCGCCATGATCACAATGCTCGTCTGGTTGAGCAGGCTGGCGGTGCCCGCCTGGGCATACTTGAACCCCGCCATCCAGAACAGAAGACAGACATAGGCGCCGAGGAAACTGGCCGGGAGAGCGACCCGCCACGACGCCTGGGGCCGAAACACACTGAAGATGCTTTTCCTTCCCGGGTGCAGCAGGGCAAAAACGAGCAGGATGGCCGTTCCTGAACCCATCCGGACCGTCGTGATCCAAACCAGGGAATAGCTATTGAGGAGAGGTTTTATGATGACGATGGCCCAGGCCACGGTCAGCATCGCCAACGCCCCCCAAAAGGTCCCACGAATCCAATCGGCCCGGGGGATGTCCGACTGCTTCACCTGAACGAGCATCGGCAGGAGCACGCTGGACAGGATCAGGGACGCCCCCACAGCGGCCAGCGGGGAGAGTTTCTCGCCCAGGAAGTAGAAGGCGAAGATGATGACGGAAGGGCTGTAGAGCGTGTCCACGATGGCCACCCCGCTCGCTCCCAAAAGATTGAGGGCCCGTAAAAAAAGCGTGTCCGAGATGCCAATCCCCACGACGCCGCTGACGATGATCAGCAGGACGTCAGCGGGCGCGGCCTTCACCCAAAACGACTGGCCGATCAGCGGAAAGGTGATGAGCAGCAGGGCAAAACCGATCGAGTTCTTGAACAGGTTGAGCGCCAGCGGAGACAGCTTGAGACCACTCACCTTGAACAGAATGACCGCGATCCCCCAGAAGATCGCGGTGGAAACCGAACAAAGCTCTCCGAAATAGGGAAATGGCGGGGTCATGCACGGCGCGCGTTTACAACCATCCGGCGCGACGCGCAAAAAACCCCGGTGAGCGGCGATCGCACCGGCTGGACATCATCCGCCCAGCGTCCGGTAAAAGCGCACCCATGGAAAGTTCATTTTCAACGTTTCAGCCTTCCCGATTTCCGCTTTCTTTTTTCGATTTTTCCACTTTTTCCCAACAACACCCCTCCGGAAGGCGTGTCCCCAACACTGGTGACAAGACAGAAAACAAGGATCTGGTAGACTTTCCTGGTTGGGCGTAGTGACCCCGACAAAAAATTTAAGTGTTGTTGAGAGGCTGGAGTTGTGTCCGGCCTCTTTTCTTTTATCGACAGGCCAATTATCTTCGATTCCCAGTGGTTTTAAAGGGGTTTGTTCAACCATCATTGATTAGGGTTCACCGACCGGTATCCCATCGGCACGTCTTTCCACCGCACGATCGCCCGTTGAAACGCGGAAGATGCGCCAGCAGGCTGATCAAGGCCGCACCTGCACCCGGTAGAAACAAGCGCCGCCACCGGAATTGGTGGAGGTGTAATTCATCGTGGGGCCATTGGAAGCCTGCAGCCAATCCGTCACCGGCTGCCAGCCCAGAAGATCGGTGGAGGCATCAACCTGATAAAGCCGATTGGAAACAACCGTCCACTCAATCTGGACAAGATGGTTGCTCCCGACGGCTCCGCCGGTGAAATAGAACCGCGAGGCGGCGTTCGTGGGATTGGTGCCGGCGATAAATTCGGCGTAGTCGGTCATGCCATCGTGGTCGGTGTCCGTCAACCGGGTGCGATTGGTGGTGGCCGAACCGAAATCATCCATTTCCCAGGCGTCGGAAATGCCGTTGTGATTCGCGTCGAGGAAGGTGTAATTGCCGGCAAAGGTCAGGGTGCCACCGGCGACCAGGGTGTTCGTCTGGTCGGCGGGAGTCTGGTAATACGGCACGTCACCGTATTGCACGACATATTTTCCGGCAGGGAGATTACTGATGGTAACGGACGGGGCACTGCCGGATTGGACGGGGATCAGGCCGATCGACGAGAGCGAGAACAACGACCACGTTCCCTGGCCAAGATTCTTGGCAAGATTGACCGCGCCGCCGGCAACGACGCCGGTAATGCTGACATCGTCGAACGTCCAACCATAGATCGGGTCGCCGAAGTTGAAGCCTTGATAATAGAAGACGATCTGGATGGCCTTGCCGACATACGGGGTCAAATCCACGGTCTCCTGCTGCCACGTATCGGCCACATTGCCCGCGAAATCCACCCCCAGCGGCAACTTGAGGCTGGGCGGCACACTGCTGTTGGTGCTGATAAAAACGCCCCCATCCTCCTCATAATAGCCAGGGAGCGGCTCCCGGCTGAAATCATAAACATTCCAGAAAGTGAGCGTCGCCGACTGGAAGCCGGTGAGATCAATGACGGGGCTATACAGAAAACTACTGGCCAGGAAGAAGTTCTGGTAGCCATTAAGATCACTGCCCCAAGCGCCCGAACCGGAATAGGCGCCGGCGGCCAGCCCGTTGGCGGGCGTGCCGAGCGACCAGTTGAGGTCGGAGCCGTAAACCGGATCCGGCACCACGGTCCAGCCGGCCGAACCGTTCTCAAGATCGTCGGACCACGGCGGCGCCGGCGCCTTGAGGGTCTGGAAGGTGTAAAGATCCCCATGATTATCGTCCACGGTCGTGTTGCCGGCCTGATCGCGGCTGACCACCTGGTAATAATACGTTCGATTGGCTGACAGCCCGCCAACGGTGACGGCGTGGTTCGTCACCAGCGTGCTGACATAGGACGAGCGGTCGGGAAGCGGCGATTCACCGTATTGGACCGACGCGTCCGCCGGCTTGGAGGTCCGCCACGTCACTTTGGCATTATAATAATCCGTGGTCGCCGCCACCTGCGAGATGACGGGCGGCACGGTATCAACGGCCGCCGAAGCGGTCACATTACTGTTATTCGAAGCATCAAAATAGGTCACCGTAATGGTGTCGCCCTGGCGAACGAGCAACTGGTTCGCCGCCGCGCCGCCGCCCACCAGCGTGATGAAACCCTTGAACAATCCGGGATGCGTGGTTTCGTAGAGGGTCACCGTGGTCTGGTTGGTGCGGGAACTGGCCACGAAGGCTGCCGTCGTCTGGCCGGCGCCAGCGAGATCCGAGTCGCCGACCTCCACCGTCACGACATCGTTGGTGGTGTAAGAGATATTATCGAGCAGGACAACGCCGGCGCCGTTGGCGCCGGGCGCAAGGAAGCGGATGATGTTTCGCATCAACATCGCGGCATTGTTCGTCGCCGCGCCGCTGACCGGAACCGCGTCGAACGGGAACGACAGGAACACGACACGCCCCGGACTGTCCACGCCGAGGTTGGGATAACCCATCCCGCAAGATTTGCCGGAGGCTGACTCAAACACGATCGCCGTGGAGTCGGACGACGGCGTGAACGTGTCGGAAAAATCCGGACCAAAGACATCGCCCAATCCATCATCAAAGCTGGGGTAGCTACTGTAATCCAGCGTCACATTCAGGCCGCTGGCGGCGGCCGCGGGCGCGCCCAGAATCGCCGGCACGCCAAAATCCTCATCGCCGGCAGGGTCGGGCGCCGGCGGATCCGGGTTTTGGACAAACCCGGCCACCTGCAACACATTCCGCCGGAAGGGCACGTCGCCCAATTGCGACAGGATACCCATCGAAGCCAGGAAGAACGACCCACCGCCATTCAGGTAGGTTTGAATCATGAATTGCTGCTGGGCATTCAAGGTGTTGTTGGTGGCCGTCGGGTCGGGAAGCCCATCGGCATCCACGCCATAGTTCACGAGGTCGTCGGTGGTCCGCCAGATGACCACCGGGAACGGTTTCAGGTCGGCCAGCTGGGGACCACCGCGCGCGTTCACTTTCCAGAATCCGTAGCTGACTCCCGCCGCCGCCAGCACGTTGGTGTAGGCGCCATCGGGAATCACCGTGGCGCCATTCGCCGTCTCGGCGGCGGTATCATAAGCATCCACCAGCAAAACCGTGGGCGTGGCGAGACCGATGAAGGTAAAATATGCACCGGAGTTATTGTTCGTAGTCGCATTACCGGCCGGGTCGGTGGAGCTGACCGAATAATAATACGTCCGGCCGGGGACCAACCGGGTCAGCTTGACCACATGACTGGTCACGAGCGCGGCATTCGTCACCGCGAGGTTCAAGCTGGAACTGTTCGTGCCGTAGCGGACAACCGAGCCGGCGGGTTCGCTGGTCTGCCAGGTGATGGTAAGCACACCAAGATCGGTGGTGGCCGTCACGGCGCTGATCGCCGGCGGTACGAGATCGGCCACGGCGGCGGCAATCCGTCTGGCGCCCGTCGAATCCACATAATCCGCCTCCAAATTGTCACCGCCGGCAATCTGAATCTGTCCCGCCCCCGCGGAACCGGTGACCGTGGCCACGGCGCCGGTGAAAGCACCGTAGCTACCCAAGGAATGCAGCAGGCCCGCCACGGATTTATGCGCGGTGAGATTGGTGACCAACACACTCACGGAGTTGCTCGCAGCGCGGGCGGCGTCGAGGACCTCAATTTGCATGACGCCCGGCGCAGAATAACCCGGCCGGTCAAGCAAGATCAGCCCCGCGCCCGGCCGCGTGAGGTTGCCGGACGTAACCAGCGCAAAATCCTGGTCGATGGCGGGCGAATTGGAGACGGCATCCTGCACAACCCTGCCGGCACGCACGCGCAACAGATAATCCCCCGGGGCCGGCTGCGAGAGGAAAACCCCCTCGACATTGTTCAATTTATCCGGCGTGGGCGCATTGGGCACCGACTCGCCCGCGCCAAATTGATTACCGCGATAGAGCGTCCCGTCCGGCCCCACGACCTCCAGATCCAGATCATTGACCAGCGCCGGCAGCGCACCCGGAAATCCCGGAACATCGGTGTAAGCCAGCGTGACTTTCAACGGCTGATCCGAACCCTGGACAAAGATGTGCTGCGCGTAAACCTGGCCATTGGTCAGCAACACGGTTTGATCCAGATATTGATAATAGCGCGGCGCGGCGCTGACATTGGTCGTGATGATATTGGCCAGATTGATCCGGCCCCAGCCTTCGTCGTTGTTCGGCACCGAGCTGGGACCACCGCTGGCCTCATCCAATTCATCCGCCGAATTGATCAGGGCCGCCTTGACCAACGCCGGCGACGGCATGGCATTGGTGTGCGTGGTTTTATAGAACTGCACAAACACGGCGGCGGCACCGGCCGCGTGCGGTCCGGACATGCTCGTCCCGCCCATGAACACATATAAATCGTCAATCGCCGACCACGCGATCGCCGCCTCACCCGGCGCGGCGGCCGAAGCGGCCGAGGCAATCCAGCTCCCCGGCGCGACGAGATCCGGCTTGATCCGCCCGTCCGCACACGGCCCGCGGCTGGAGAAATCGCACATCGTGTCCGGGCCGTCAGCGTAAAGGCCGTAGGTCATGGCCAGGGTGCCGGGAACATTCTGGGATGCGCCGGTGGCGATGACATTCTTGGCGCAAGCCGGGCTGCCCACCGTCTGCGAACCCGGCCCGGCGTTGCCGGAGGAAAATTCCAGGATGTAAGGCTGGTCACCCGCCGTGCCCGCGTCCGCGTCGCGCACCAACTCATCAAATTGCGCGCAGTCGGTATCATACTCGCCCTGCACGTCGTTGCCCCAACTATTCGAACCGATCTTCGCGCCGTGGCGGACGGCATCATGCGTCAAGGTTTCGTCGCTGGGAAAGGGACTGGCCTCGGCGGCGTCGGCATCAAAGATGCGCTCAATAAAAAGATTCGCGCCGGACGCGACCCCGAGGCCGTAGAGCGCGCCGGTATCCGGATCCGTCTCACCGGTCGCGGCGTTGCCGGCGACGATGCCGGCACAGTGCGTGCCATGACCGTAGCCATCCGAGGCGTTCGAAAGATTGGTGCCATAAAATTGAAATCCCGCCACCCGCCCGCGCAGGTCCAGATGCATCGTGTTGGTGTTGCCGGAATCCAATCCCGTATCGGTCACGCACACCGTCACGCCGGCGCCGTTGAACCCCAGCTGCTGCGTGACCGTGGGGGTGGCGACATTCCCGTCGTCGCCGCCGACAAGCTTCGAGGCGGCTTCATCCACCAGTTTCCGCTTGGGCGCGCGCTCGAGCCACAACACCGCGCCCGATTGCGACAACGCGTCCAGCCGGCCCGGCAATAATTCACCGCGCACGATGATACCCTGACGCAGGTGACTTTCTTGATAAACCACCGCAAGGTGGGAACGGACGGCGGCGATTTCCGCGGCCGTCGCCGACGGGGACAGCAAGATGTTGATGTTCACCGTCTCGTTGGTCTGCAGGGCGACGCGGGCGGCGGCGGCCAGCCGGGGATGAATCTTATGCTCCGCGCGGTAGGGCCCGACCCAGCCGACGGAAGCCATCGCCGCGACGACGGCCGGCGACACATTATCCAGCCGGGCGATGAAGGCGTCGTCCGGCACATAGCGAAGCAACGCCACGCCGGCCTGCCGCAATTCCGCCCGGCGGGCAGAATCCAAGGGGCCGCTGAACTGGATGAGAAACAGCCCGGACGCAACGGCTTGTTCACGCCTCGCGGCGGCCATCACGGCGCGGTTGGTGCCGGAATCGGTTTCAATGATTTCGTTGCGCAGCCGGATGCTTTTAGCCCCGGCAATCCCACCCGGGGGAAACAGGAAGAGGGCCACGGCGATGACTCGGCAACAAATTGAACAAACACTGCGGGGGTGCACCTTAAACCGATACTCTCACTTGGGGTTTTAGGCAACGTCAAACTGGCTGGCGGCGGCACCGGCCGGCTGATCGCCGGCCTTGGCCGGATCAGTCCACAACGCCTCCCGCAATCCGGATCGGCGACTGATTTTACGCCGGACAGCCGTGACAAAAATGTCCTGATCGGACCACAGCTCGACCGCGGTGCCGGCCCGGGTGAGCCCGGTGTAAACCAGTTCACGGGTCAGCACCGCGCTATCCTCGCCGGGCAAAATCAGCAGCACCCGGTCAAACTCCGAGCCCTGGCTTTTGTGAACGGTCATGGCGTAAGCCGTCTCATGGTCGGGCAAGCGCAGCGGCAGGACCTCGCGAAGGGTTTGCCCGGGCCCCGCAAAGCACGCGCGCAGCTCCTTCAAATCGTTGGCCCGGACAAATCCGATATCCCCGTTGAAGAGCTTCAGGTTGTAATCGTTGCGGACCACCATCACCGGACGGCCCGCATAGAACCGGCCACCAGCATCGATCAAGCCGGCCTCCGCCAGGATCTCCTCGACCAACCGGTTCAGGTGGTCGACCCCATAGGGGCCGTGTCGCACGGCGCAAAGAATGCGGAACCGGCCAAAGGCGACCAGGGCTTCAGCCGGATCCGCAGCCTGGAGGTAGTCCCGGTAGCGAGAAAGCACATGAGGCTTCAAAGCCTCCTTGAGGGCGGAGGGCGGCGGGAGCGTTTTCCAGGAGACCTGGCGGCCAGCGGAACCGCCCGGCTCGCAAAGACCCGCGAGAGCGTTTTCAGCATTCCCCCCGTTCACCGCGCGGCTGAGCCGGTAGATGCCGCCCTGCCCTCCAAACCGGTAATTTTTTTGAAGTTCAACAATACAATCGGACAGCCCGGAAGCACGGCCGGCGCCCGAACCGGGCGGCAGGGCCCGGGGCGAAACGACCTTGAACTCCTGGATAAACCGGTCGGAAAACCGGCGCGGCTCGCCGCCATTGCACAGGTCGGCGAGGACCGCCCCCGCTTCGACGGAGGCCAGCTGGTCTTTGTCGCCGAGCAAGATGAGCCGGCCGGACATGGGGATGGCGGCCACCAGTTTGGCCATCAAAGCCAAATCCACCATGCTGGCTTCATCGACCACCACCACATCGAACGGCAACGGGTTTCCGGCGTGGTGACGGAAAAACGCGGAATCAGGGATAGAACCGAGCAACCGGTGAATCGTGCCGGCCCCGGCGGGCAGCCGGTCCCGGACAGCCGGGTCGCAAGGCAGGGTGGCCCAGGCATTGCCCACCGCCTCCTGCAGGCGGGCGGCGGCCTTGCCCGTGGGGGCGGCCAAGGCAATCCTCGCCGCCGGGTGCTGCTCGAGCAACAGCGCCAGCAGGACCACCACCGTGCGGGTTTTTCCGGTGCCCGGCCCGCCGGAGATGAGGCAAAGCCGCCGGCGCATCGCGGCAAAAGCGGCGACCAACTGCCAGTCGATTTCATCTCCGCCGGTCGCGGGAAACAGCCGGGTCAACCCATGCCGGAGTTTCGGCCAGTCCACTGCGGGGGCCTCGCCATGGGCCAGCCGGGTAATGGACCCGGCGAGTTCCGATTCATATTTCCAATAGCGGTGGAGATACAGGCGGTTCTGCTGATCCAAGATCAACGGCTTGAAATCGCCGGGCCGGCCCACGACCGGAGAACGCCGGAGAGACTGGAGCAGGTTTGTTTTACCAGGCCAGACACGGCATCCCAATTCGACGGCAATCTCCACCGGCGGCGGGCTGACCGGCCAGGCCTCCAGATCCACACAGATATTCCCGAGCCGGCGCTGGTGGCTCACCCAGGCGGCG
Source organism: uncultured Verrucomicrobia subdivision 3 bacterium (assembly GCA_903917705.1). Lineage (GTDB taxonomy): Bacteria > Verrucomicrobiota > Verrucomicrobiia > Limisphaerales > UBA11358 > UBA11358. The sequence continues at coordinate 11,742 of CAIXBQ010000084.1, forward strand.
GCCAGCTTCACCCCGGACGAATCCCCCGACAGCCGCGACATCAAGGCGGCAAACTGCCGGTCGATCGGGGCAAGGACTCCGGCGGGAGGCGAGGGGTGGGATGGGTTGATATTCATTTGCCCTCCAGCAAGGAAGCGAGTTGTTCGACCGCGCGGCGCGAGGGGCAATCCCGAAACGCACCGCACTCCGGGCGGGCGGGGTCGAGCCCGCGCAGAAAAAGATAAATCACCCCGCCAAAGTGCCGCTCGTAGTCATAGCCGGGGACACGCAGGGCGAGATATTTGTGCAGGGCCACGGTGTAGAGGTGATACTGGACAAAGTAAAACTGCCGGTGCATCTCAGCTTTCATAGCTTCAGGCGAGTAATCATCCAGCTGGTTGCCGAGCCAATTGGATTTCCAGTCCACGAGGTAATAGCGATCCTCGAAGCGAAAAACGAGGTCGATAAAGCCCTTGAGAAAACCCTGGACCGGGTCGAAAGCCAGCCGGTCCAACTGGGCAGGCACCGCGGATGACCAACCCAAGTCCCCCAGCAAGGCCTGCAAACGGGCCGGCGACACGTTCCGGATCGGGAAATAAAACTCCAGTTCATTGAGCCGGTCCGAGGCGGCCAGCCGCGACAGCGTGAAATCCTTCCGCGCCAGGGCCAGCGGGAATTGCACGAGCGCCGCCAACATCTGCTGAACCGCTTCCGCATGGCCCGGCCCGGCCAGACCATGAGCGAGCAACCGCTGGCTGACAAGCGGGAGCGGGACTTCGCCGGCGGCATCGAAGGGGAGCTCCTCCAGAATTTCGTGGAGGCAAGTGCCCGCCTTCGGCCCCCTTGGAAAAGCAAACATCCCCTGACCCGGAGCCGCGGCCTTGGCCGGAGCGTCAACCGCGTCACGGTCAGGGAGCTCCCCGGGGAGACCGGCCTTGAAGTAGGTGAAGCTGGAGATAACCCAGTCCCGCCGGATGCGCCCTTTAAACGACCGGCACTCCAAGGCGGCGCCGCCGCCGGCTTCAGGCTGGTAAACAGCTTCGGCGAGCGCGGGCAGATCGGCGACGGCGAGATTTCCCTTCGCCTTGACGCTCAAGACGGACAAGTCCTGACGCATGGCTACGTCGTCGAGGGCCTTGAAGTGCGCCGCCAGCGGGTCCAACAGCGGGCCGGTTGCACCCGGCGGCCGGTGGAGCAGCCAAGCGGGCGCCGAAGTCCCGGCATCCCGGACGCCGCCCCAGGCGAAATAGCACCGATGACTGGCCCGCGTGAGCGCAACGTAGAACAAACGAACATTCTCAGCCAACTTCTCCTGCCGGGCCAACTGCCGATGCCCGTCGGCGATATCAGGCCCCAAATCACGCACGAGCCGGTTGGCCCGGGTGGAGTCATGGAAGAAAACCAATTCCCCGGAGCCGCGCTGGCCCTGGATGTCGGAATCCTTCCAGGAAAACAGGCAGAAGGTGACCGGATACTCCAGCCCCTTGCTTTTGTGAACGGTGACGATCGGCACGGCGTTGTCATCCCGCTCCAGGCGCAGCTGGTGTTCCTCCGGAGCCTCGCCGGACTGCCCCATCTGTTCCGCCAGCCATTTTTGCAGGGCGACCACGCCCAGCCGCCGCGCGGTTTCAGCCTGGTGCAGAACCTCCCCGAGGTGAAGGAGGTTGGTGAGGCGGCGCTCGCCGTCCGGGAACGCGAGCAGCCGCTGCCGCACCTGCTGCCGCTGCAACCAGAGCCGGAACATCCGAAAAAAACCGTCGCGATTCCAAATCTCGAGATAATCGTGAAAGAGCTGCAGCCACTCGTCCCATTGCAGCTCGGAACATTCCAGCAACTGACAGCCATCCAAACCGAAGAGGTCGGTGGCCAGGGCGGATTTAACCAAACGCTCGTCACCCGGCAGAGCGATGCCAGCCAGCACCCGGCGCAACCCGGCGGCCTCGCGGGATTCAAACAAGCTGGCGGTGGTATGGAGGACACTCGGGATTTTGAATCCGCTCAAAGCGGATTGAACCGCCGCCGCCTGCCGATTCGTCAGCACCAGGACGGCGAGGTCCTCCGGCTGGAGCCGCCGCGCGCCAAGCTGCGCCCGGCCGTTGAGCAACCTGACGATTTCGCCCGCCACGGCTCCCGGCAGCAATTTCGCGGCCTCGCCCTTGGAAACCTCCTTCGCGCCAGCGCGCGGCAAAAACCAGAGCTGGAACGGCGGGCCCGGCCGGCCAGCAACCGTGAGGGGTTCGGCGTCGACCCGCCCCATCGGCACGGCTTCCTGAAAATGGATGCGATCAAACACAAAGCTGCCGGGGGCGGCGCTGAAGATTTTGTTCACCGCCGTGACCAGGCCTGATTCCGAGCGCCAATTTTCTCCAAGGGTATAACGGCGGGCGGCCTGACCGGAGGCCTCAAGATAGGTAAAAATGTCCGCCCCGCGAAATCCGTAGATCGCCTGCTTGGGATCGCCAATCAGAAAAACGAATGAATTTCCGCCGGAGAAGGCGCGGCGAAAAATCGAATACTGGACCGGGTCGGTGTCCTGAAACTCATCAATCAGAGCAGCCCGGTAGCGCGCCTGCAGGCCGGCAGCCAGGGCATCGCCGCCCGGACCGGAAAGCGTATTGTCCAAGCGCGTCAGCAGGTCATCGAACGATTGAACTTTGCGCCGGGCTTTCCGGCGAGGCAATTCGGTCCGAGCATACTCCACGAAGGCAAGCTGGAGCCCCACCAGCCAGACCTGCTCCGCTTTGGAAACCGCTTCACACAGATCAAAGAAGCGATGAGACGGGACCGGCAACCTGGACTTCTTAGCCCGCTTTTCCCCCAACCGGCTGGTGCAAAAATCGCCCAGAGCCGACAGGGCTTCGAAGGCCATGTCGCTTTCAGAGAAGCAGGTGTCAAGCTGGTCGAACCGGGCAGCCATTTCCCCGTCGTCGTTGTAAGGCCGGTTGCCCCACTTAGCGGCCGAACCGAAGCAGGCTTTGATATCGCCCGCGTCCGAGCGCCATAGCTGGCGCGCCTCCTGGTAGGATTTTTCCAGTTCCGCGGCGAGCGATTCCAAGGGCAGGCCGATGGCGGGCGACAAAAATTCAATCTGCGGAAAGTTGTTGCAGGTGCGCAACAGGTTGAGAAACCGGTCCGGGCCAAAGTCATGCTTGAGCGCAAAGTTCACCAGAACCGGACCGGCGGCGTAGAAGCGCCGGCGCCAGAAATCGTCGGCGATCTCCTGCAAAAACTCCGCCGGATCGGCCGCCAGTCCGGTATCGAAGAGCAGGCCGCTCTCGAAGGCGCGGTCGCGCAGCGTCCGCTGACAGAAGCCGTGGATCGTGTAAATCGGGGCCTCATCGAAATCGCCCAGGGCATTTTGCAGGCGGGCCGTCATCTCCCCGGATTGCCCGCGGAACCGGGCCACGAGCGCCTGGAGAAAGGGCACCTCGCTTTCGCCCGAGGCAAAAGCCTGCGCCGCCTGGACCAGCGCCGACCGCACGCGATGGCGCAACTCCCCAGTGGCCGCCTCCGTGTAGGTGACGGCGAGGATCTCGCGCACCGACAGATTTTCCTCCAGAATCAACCGCACAAACAAGGCGGTGATGGCATAGGTCTTGCCCGTGCCCGCACTGGCCTCGATGAGGCTGACGCCGCGGGCCAACGGGGTTTCCGTGAGATTGAATGGAGCCGGAATATTCACGATTCGACCACCTCCATTTTTTCCAACAGCGGACGAAACACCGCCCGGGCGCCAGCTTCAAACTCCAGGTCCAACGCAGCGCCGTCCGGAAAGAACAAAGAAACGTATCCATCCTCGCGCTCGCCGGGCAAGCCGAAGTCGTTGCCGTTCCATTTGTCCAAGGCGAAGTCAATCGGGGTTCTGGCGGTTTTGCCCCGAGCACCGGCTGGCGCCGGGAAGTCCGCGCGGGCGAACGCAAACGAACTTTCCGGAAAGAATTTCAGCGGCCGGCACAGGCCGGCCCAATAGATTTCGAGCAGTTTTTCCAACACCGGCAGCGGTTCGGAAACCGGGGCGAGCTTAGCGATGGAATCCGCACCGACAATGATCGTTCCGGCGGGCCGCCCGCCAGCGGGAGCCGCCTGATACAGGAGGTGCTCCACCCACGCCCGTAAAAGGTCCTTGGGCTTAAGGCTGGCGAGACGGTAGAAAAGCAGGCCGGCGGTCGTGACATGGCTGAAGCTGCCACTCAACACGAAATCGCCAACCGCCAACTCGAACGGCACCGGGGCCTGGAGACCGCCCGCCTGGTATGGCTGCAACCGCCGGCTGAAAACCTCAACGTCGCGCCGGATCTGGGCAAAGTGGACATCGCCCGTTATGCCCACCGGCAATCTCCCGGAAGCCCGGACCAGCTCGACGGAAGGCGGCAGGCCCAGGCCGCCCAATTTCAACGCCAGCAGCTCCTCCCGGAGCTGATAACGATCCAGACCGGCGAGGGTGAACGACTCGCGCTCATCCAGCGCCGCCGCCTCGTCGGGGAGCCGCAGTCCCAGACGTTTTTCCGCCAGAAATTTTGCGGGGCTGGTAAAGAAACCCGCCAGGGCCGCCAGCGTGAGCCGCCGAAATTCCGGTCCGGGCTCCGCCAACGGCCGGGGGATAAAAACGCCGGGCGCCTGGCGTTCCGGCGCGATGACCTGACTGGCCTTCAGATTCTCCCGGGAATAGCTGAACAACCTGCCGCCGCTGAAATAGGCCGGGCTAAAAGCCTGCAGCCGGTGCCGGGTCAGCACATGGTCCTCGATAATCCGGCGGCCGGGCAGATCAAATCGTTGCGCCACATAATCGAACAGCTCGCTGACCAGCACCGACGGCGGCGCTTCGCGATTGTCTTTGATGGACTGGCCGACGTAGCTGACGTAGAGCCGCTCCCGCGCGGAGACGAGGGTTTCGAGAAACAGGTACCGGTCATCCGCCCGGCTGGAGCGGTCGCCAAGCTGCGGATTCAGGGCCATGAGGTCGAAACTCAAATGCGGGGTAGTGCGCGGAAAGGAACCATCATCCATGCCCAGCAGGCAAATCACCCGGGCCGGAATGCTCCGCATCGGCTTCAAAGCGCAGAACGTGACGCCGCCGGTCAGATAGCCCGACCCGAAAATATCCGCTGACAAATCCCGATCCAACTGTTCCAAGACGACGGCCAGCCCGACCGGCTGGTCGAAGCCGGCGCGTTCCGCCGCCCGGTGGAGCTTCGCAAAACATTCACCGAGCACGGATAATTCCGGCGCCTCCGCCTCGCCGATCTCGAAAAAATCATCCAGAATGGAATGGAAGGCGGCCGCCCATTCGGGCAACGGCCGCGCCGGCTTAAGCGAACCGAGCGCAGCAAAAAGCCGGTCGATAAATTCCGCCAGCCGGCCGAGAACTTCCGCCGCATTTCCCTCAATGTCAGCACAGGGGAGGATGCCGGCAAACAGCTCCCCGCCATCCCCGGCCAGCGCGTAGCCCAAGAGCAGCCGCTCCAACCCATGCCGCCAGGTGTTTTCCGACCACCCGGGCAGCCCCAAGTCCAAGCGCTGCTGCTGGTCCTGCCCCCAGCGGACACGTACCTCCTCAACCCAATGCCGCACCAGCTCCAGATTATCTTCATCCAGACCGAACTTCCGCCGGACCGGCGCGGATTCCAACAGCGCAAGCACCGAACTGACACCGAGGCGCGAATCCGCCAGCCGGAGCAGCGCGAGGAAGGTTTCCACCAGATGACTCTGCGTCCGCGCGGTCCGGTCGGCAACGCTGAAGGGGATGCGGAAACCCTCCTGCTCGGGCGAACCGAACACGGCCTGAATATAGGGCGCGTATTGCTCGATATCCGGAATCATCACGAGGATGTCGCGCGGGGCCAACTCCGGGTCGCGCTCGAACCAGTCCAGCAAATGGTCATAAAGCACCTCCAACTCCCGCAACGGACTGTGGCAGGAATGGACCTGAAGGGAATCATCCTGATCCGTGATGATTTGCCGGGCGCCCGGGTCCGCAGCAACATTGGTCAACGCCAAGATATCCGCCTGGATGGTGGACAGGAGACCGGGTCCGTCCGCCGGGGCAAACCGAGAGGGCGCCGGCTCCTGCCAGTCGCCGGCATCCTGCAGGAGCAGGAGAAAATCCCGGCCCAACTGCCCCATCGAGGCGAGGAGCCGGTTGCCGGTTTCCAAGTGCAATTGACCCGCCTCGGCCGCCCCCCGGCCGGCGCGCTTGAGGGTTTGCTCCTGCTCGCGCACGGAACTGATGTAGCCCCAGAACTGTTCGCAGGGCTGCAGGAGATAGAGGCTGACCTCAACACGCCGGGCCAGCGCCGCGAAGATGCGGAGGTAAAACGGCGGCAGCGCCGAGACGCCGAAGATGGCCACCCGCGCGGGCAAACCCGCGACGGGGCCATCGCCCTGCTCCAAATGCCGGATGAGCCGGGCCTGCAGCGCGGCCGGATGCTGGCGGCGAAAGGGAACACTGACCCCACGCCATAATTCCGCCTGCCAGCCACCCGCCGCCCCGGCCTCCCATTGCCGGATCAGTTCCGGACGAAAGAGCAGATATTGATCGAACACATTGGCGATGCGAGCGGCCAATTGGTAATGCTTCCGGTCATCGGGTTCCGTTCCCAGATAATGGTTCACCGCCGCAAAGCCGGGCTGGTTCAAAAACCCCGGCAGCTGCCGCATGACCTGCCAGACCAGCAACTCCGGATCGTAGGCCGCCTCCGCCGGCAGATCGCCCAGCACATTCTGGAAAACCTCATAGCTGAAAGCCCGCGGGAAAGGGAACCGATAGTTGCTGCAAATGCCGTGATGCCGGGCCAGCTGGAGCTGGAGCCACCGGGCCATCCCCTGACTCTGCACCAGGATGGTCTCCGGCTCGAGCGGAGAGGCGAGCGGCCGGCGGACACCCTCCGCGAGCGCCTCCGCCAAATTCTCCAGCCGGTTGCTGGTGTATAATCTTAAATTTAACATCATCGGTTGACCCGGGATGCGGAAAGCCGGGTGAGTTCCCTGCTCATCACCTCAAACTCACCCAGGCAGAATGCCAGACTTTACCAGATTTGACCGCTTTTTACCGGAAACCGGTATTCCCTTCCGATAGCCGCAGCGCGCCGACCAGACCAAACCGGACCAAACCGGACCAAACCAGACCGGATAAGCAAAATTTGTAGAGATGAGACCGGACACCGGAGAACTGAGGTTGAGACAACGGGACTACGAACTACGGACAACGGGGAAAAGCGGAAAGCGAAAAGCAAAAAGCGGTAAGGCCTCACGCAAAGACGCAAAGACGCAAAGGCTATAGATCCGAATTGGCACAAATGGGAAAGGTTTAGGAACTCTACCACCCCCCGGCCAAAAACTTTATCGCTACCGTTTTCTTTACCACCCCATGGCTCAACTTTTGTAAGTGCTTGATAGGGGTTAAAAAACTTTACCTTTTCTTTACCACTTTCATTTTTTGAGGGGTGGTAAAGCAGCGTCTTGGGGAGGGGGTGTCGGCCAAAAAAATGACATTTCGTGACATTTCGTGACATTTCGTGACATAAAATCAAAAGTGACCGGAAGGTTCGCGCGAAGGACGCGAAGAAAGAGGCGAAGGGCAAAGAGGGAAGCCGAAAGCGCCGGAATTTACGAATATCGAATTTCGAATGGCGAAGGACGAATGATGGGACGGCTCGCGAGGACGCTCGCCCCACTACGGAAGACGGACCAAAAGTAGATGGCATGGCAACCATGGGGGGATTATATCAGGCGTCCCTGCCCGGCGCAAGCATATTCTTTGTATTTTTTAGTTTATGTACACCACGCTATATCCAAACTCAAGCTGAGTTGACCTAACCATAGATGAACAACCGCGCGCGGCCCAAGATCACCCGGCGGCAACTTGACCCGATCGCGAGCCCCGGTGAGGAATGGCAGACCCTCGTCCAGCCCTTCGTAATGGGAAATAAATGTCAGTACCGGTGTGATCTTTTTGGCCGCAAACGAATTGGAGGATGTCGTCGGCAACCCCGCCAGCAAGGCAGGAAAATCAATCAAACTCACTTCGTGCGTGCCGGCGTGGGCCACGGCCAGTGTTTTGCCGTCGGCGGACCAGGCCAAACCCCATGGATTGGCGGCTCCGCGCGTGGGTTCGTCCAAAAGCACCGTGGAATGTACCTTCATTTGCGCCAGATCAAGGAGCGTCAGCGCATTGGCATTCATCCAACCAAACGAAAGTTTCGTGGCAGACCGGCTGTAACTGGCAAAAATATGTGTGACCGCTGCATATTTCCCGTCCGGCGATATGCGAAGGTCTTTCAATATTTCGCTGCCGCCGGGAAGTCGCAATTCTTTGACCACCCGTCCTGCTGCCACGTCAATAACGCTCACTACGGCCGCCACCTCCTCCAAATCTGCCCGTCCGTTATGCAAATGATTAGCTACCAGGAGATATTTTCCATCCTGCGTGATATCTGCCGCAACCGGCTCACGCTGAACAGCAATCCGGCGGATTTCCCGTTTGCGCACTAAATCAATCACGCTCACGTCATTGTTGAATTGATTACAGACAAAAAGTGTCTTGCCATCAGGACTGATTACGGGGGCCGAAGCAGTGTAACCAACAGGGATGGTATCAAAAATCTTTCGCCGTGATAAATCGATGATGCAAACCATGCTCTCTACTGATGCACAGGTGACAAAAAGGAACTTGCCATCAAGAGAAACCACCATTCCCGAAGGCATTATCGGCATCGCGATGAACCATGATATTTTAGAATCCACAATGTTTATGGATTCAATCCGTTGACTCTCGGAACAGGCAACAAAAACAGTCTTTTCATCGCGAGATGACATCAAAACTGTAGGCAATATATTTCCACCCGAACAGTTTATAATCAAGATAACCAATGATAACCATGTAATCAAGCGCACCATAAATGTCACCACAAGGCCAAAAACAAAATCATATATGGCAATAACGATGTTCTTTCGACATGCTAAAATGTCGTATGTTTAGTATTTCTTCCGGAATATATAATCACGATTTGTGAATAAATAATAAACATTACAGATAATAAAACTTCAACGAATGACTGCAAGCCATAATCAGAACCAACCATCAATAGATAGCTGCCAAGCAATAAAAGCCATAATCCACTTGTTATACTAGCGACTAGTCGCACCCACGATCGCCGGCGCAATAATCCGTAACCAGAATATAAAAGAAGGACGCAAAATCCGACAAACACAGCATATCCGATAATTGGGCCGGAGTCACTATGCTCTCTAATCTCAGATATAAGATCATATCCATACAAACATGATCCTACTAGACCAACAACTAACCACACAGTTCCAACCAGATATAGTTGTATCATATTAACAGATGTGCCTGGTTATTAGTAGTGCGATGGATAGTTTACAGGACAAAGTGAACAGCCTCTACCTGGAGGCGCAACAGGGGGAATATATGTTGGCAGTTGATAGGGTTCCCCCGGATCAGACAGGCCATTTTCGGCTAGACATCTTTTTACAGATTTATGGCAATCATTAAATATTGGGATCCAAGGGCCACTATTGGCTTTATCATGACAACAATCCATAACGTTTTTCTCCTTGGTTGCACTGTTTTGGACCTTTTTGCAAAAAACCCCAACCATTTCATTTCCTGGTCCTAGGTCTTGGCTTCTACTACCGTACGCAGGAGGACGCGTTCCTATCGGGTCCCAGTTTGATTGGTCCCTCCCACACGAATGTGGATATGCACCAGGTCGATCATCCCAAAAAAAAGCATGGGTTGAAACAATTCCGTAAAGTGTAGTCTTATGAATACATGCCCAAATGTCTAGGCCGAAGCTGTCGATATAATTAATCGAGCTATTTGCAACATGTTCGTAAAGATTACAATCCGCTTTTTCGCCAATCGGATCTCTATTTATCCAACGCTGCAAACCCGGATCATAATACGCAAAGGCCGTAGCAGAACTGAAAGAAAGCATGGTTAATAAAATAATAATAAATTTGCTTAGATATAATATTTTCATAAAATTATAATGTGTTTTAGTAGTGATATAATGGTGACTTTGGCTATTGAATATTCTTTAATGGATTGGGGTCGGCGACTCCGACCGGATGTATGTCCATGCCCAGGGGAATGTTCTGGGGCATGAGAGTCTGCTCCATCGGCCCAGAGGTCACAGTTTGGCTTTTTCCCAAGTCAGCTAACAATGCCCGGTATGCATTCCATGATGGAGCCAGATGCGATGCCTTCGCATAGCAATCGGCCGCTTCATTTAGCCGGCCGGCAGCTTTTAGGCAATTTCCACGCAAAGAGAGAAAAACCGCCAGTTCTTCGGATGATGTTAAAGACTTCAAGTATCCTTCAGTATGGATCTCTGCATCGGATACAGAAAAAGGCCAATTTTTGAAGTGTTCATCATCGTATCGATTCATTCCCTTGCCGGTGGCCTCTACATCAAAATAGTCGTTTTTACCTTCCCACCGGACAAAAAGATGTGCTTTAGTTGTGACGAGCTTAAGAGTGCGTCTGAATAATCCATTTTTTGGAAAGTTGTTTGGCTTCGGGTGGTCTGGTGGATGGTGAGTGAAAGAAAAGTCAAGAATGGGTTGACATCCGGCATGGGTTGAGGCGGC
>CAIXBQ010000085.1 GCA_903917705.1 uncultured Verrucomicrobia subdivision 3 bacterium
CCCCCAAAAGTCAATTAGTGTTAACACGCCCTAGAGAAAATCAGCAATGTCAAAATCCGTTGCTAATATCAAATGGATTTAGTCGGAATCAGTTGTGATTTTGAACCCCAAAAAACGTTTTCCGAATCTTGGGTGAGACAGAATGCTTTAACAAAGACATCTGCAGCGCTTTTGGCAGCACATTATAGTTTAAATTGTTTGATACAGAAGGCAAATGGGTTGCCTCCGAGCACCACAATGACGAACTGGTTTACCGCGGAAAGTAAAATAACCATAACATGTTTATTATAAATAATTTAACAATTGTTTAGGCAAGAAGTCTACCTAAATAAACCCATACAATGGGAATGGAGCGCCAACCCTTTCAAATACCCCGCGGAAAACTGCAAGAAATCTGCCAACTGTCTAAAAATGAAGCACACGATGGTCTTTTGTAAGACACATCTGCCGAGCGTCTCGTCAGGTGATGATTACCAGACCGGCGGCCACGCGGATTCTGTTTTGCCCGGCTTAACTCCAGAATGAAACCCGGTTTCATCCTGATATCCCACTGGAACCTCAATTTTAACCGCGTTCCACAGCTTCGTGAAGATTCCGGCGGGAGAGAAGCCGATGGTTTCCGAGGGCAACCACGTCTTGTGTTCCATGACTGTTTGTTTGTAGGTCATAACGGTTTTACAGCAACTGCAATGCCAACTTTATTGAAGGGAATACGAGCGGTAGAAGCGTTTGGGGAAACTGGCAGTATTAGCTTCCACATAAGTAAAGGGGGCGGTGTTTGTCTGCACTGCCGTCCAATGCACCAAGTCAGAAGAGGCTTGGACGACATATTGGGCACCGGTCGTGCCCGAAACCACGAAAGAAAAGCTTCCTTTGGCCTGCGTGACCGAAGTTTGCGCCGGTGCCAACGCCGGCTTCGTTGCTGCCAGCGCTGCTGCCAGAGTGGGATACACCGAAAGCTTCGCCGCGCTATTGGTTGAGCCGTAGCTATTGTAAACGGCCACCGAATAGCTGCCTGCACGGCTGGCACTGACATTTTTCAAGGTCAGTGACGCGCCAGTCGCGGATGGCAAATTCGTTCCGTTAAACCGCCATTGATATTTCAATGGTGCTTTGCTGGTGGCTGTCACCCTCAAAGTGGTGGACTGCCCGGCGGTTACCACCATGTTGGTCAACGGTTGGGTGATCTTCGGAAGGTTCGGATTGATAACAGTGACGGTAAAGTTCTGCGTGGTGATATTGTTGCTGGCTCCACCGTCATTCACGGTGACCGTGATGGTCGCCGTGCCGGAAGCATTGGCCACTGGTCTGAAGGTGATCGTGCCGGTGGTCTTGGGGCTGATGTAGCTGACGGCCAGTCTGGAGATAAGGGCGCTATTGCTGGTTGATGATGTGATTTTCAAACGCTGGCTTTCATTGGTGGAACCGGAAGTGATGCCTGACAAGCCGATGGTTTGCTGGCCGGCGTTTTGGTTGACGGTGACGCTCGCAATCGGGTTTAAGGTCGGCGGCTGGTTTACTACAGACGGCGGAGGGTTGGTTGGCGGCAGGTTGGTGGCTAGCGCCGCAACGTCATAAGACGTTTCGTTTGAAAGATCGCTTTCATTGCCTGACAAATCAAGGGTGGTTGCGCCGAAATAGTACGTCGTTCCCGCATTCAGTCCGGTGACGATGGTGTTTGTTACATTGCCAACCATGATGGAATTCGTGTAGACATGGCTCGCCCCGCCGTAATAAATCCGATAGCCCACCGCATTTGTGTCCGTGCTCGGGTTCCAGGTCAGGGTAACGCTTTGATCCGCCAACGCCGTCAGACTCCCCGTCAACAGCAAGGCCGCCCAGCAAATATAATTCAGGGCGGCTTGCTTCGACCAAAGGTTGTTCGTCCGGCGCGACATCACCTCCGCTTACGCAAGAGGGTTGCCAACAAACTTTATCGGGGCACGTCAACCGCGATTTTTTTTAATCCGGTTCAAAAGCGCCGGCTGGTTCCCGAGAAAACCCCTGAAATCATTGACGAATCATCGTGTCAGCCCGTTGGTTCGTGCCGGAGGAAATTTGCAAAAAGATTAAAAAACACCGGAGATGTTAGAGGTTTGCAGATGCGTGGTGGTTTTATCCAAGACAACACTGTATTTCACACTGTCTTGAAAAAGTGCACGGACAACGCCGCCGTCAGGCGAGCGGGAAGCCACCCAGAAAGTTATGCCCCCCGGAGGCCTATTTGCCAAAAAAACCTTTAACCACTTCCACCACGCGCTGTATTTGCGCCTCGGTCAGCTCGGGGAAAATCGGCAGGCTCAAGCATTCGCGTGCCGCTTTTTCTGCCACCGGAAAATCGCCCGCATGGTAACCGAGGCCTGCGTAGCATTGTTGCAAATGCAGCGGCATCGGGTAATGTAGCGCGCAGCCGACCTGATGTTCCTCCAGATATTTCTTCAGCTCGTCTCGGCGGGGATGGCGCGCGACGTAGAGATGCCAGACGCTTTCCGCACCGGCGGCTTCGCGCGGCAGTTGCAGCGGCGTGTCCGCGAGCAGTTCCGAGTAGCGCCGCGCCACGCGCTGGCGTTCGCGCGTCCATTTTTCCAAGTGTTTCAATTTGACGCCCAGCACCGCGCCCTGGAAACCTTCCATGCGGTAGTTGTAGCCGACCTCGTCGTGGTAATAACGAACCGTCGAGCCGTGTTCTCGCAGTGACCTCGCGCGTTTGGCAAACTCCGCGTTGTTGGTCACCAGCGCACCGCCTTCGCCGAATGCGCCGAGGTTTTTTCCGGGATAGAAACTGAAGCAGGAAATCTCGCCGAACGTGCCAATGACCTTGCCTTTCCATTTTGCGCCGTGCGCCTGCGCCGAGTCCTCGACCATCGGCAGTTTGTGCCGCCTGCAGATTTCCTTCACCGCATCCACGTCGAACGGCTGGCCATAAAGATGTACGGGCATGATCGCCTTGGTGCGCGGGGTGATGGCTTTTTCGAGCAGCTTCGGATCCAGGTTGAACGTCGTGTCGTCCACGTCCACGAAAACCGGCTTGGCGCCGGCGTAGGAAATCGCCCAGCTGGTCGCGACGAACGTGAACGGCGTGGTGACGACTTCGTCGCCCGGGCCGACGCCGAGCAGCAGCATCGCGATGTGCAGTGCCGAGGTGCCGCTGTTGAAGGCCACGCAGTGTTCCGCGCCGCAGAACTTTGCGAAATCCTTTTCAAACTGCGCCACGTCCGGGCCGAGGCAAAACGAACAGTGGTCTATGGTGCGGGCGACGGCGGCGTCCAGTTCCGCGCGCAACGGCTGAATTTGCGCACGCAGATCGAGGTAGGGAATCGGTTCAGGCATAAAAATCCGCACGCAATTTATCCGTAACTGCCGGCTTTGGGAATATTATTAACATGAAAATTGACGGTGGCGTGGGCGATCTTTGCCGTTCATTCCGGTTACGGATCAGGTGATGAAAGCATTGTCCGATTGGTGGCGGAAACCGGCCATCCCCCAAAAAAGGGAGTCAATTGCGCTTGAATGTCGCGCCGTTGCCGGTAGCTTTCGCCGGATATGCGCTGGACAAATCTTTCCCTGATCACCCTGGCCCTGTCGCTGGCGGCCTGCACCTCCGTAAAAAGAAACCGCTGCTGCTGTTGCGCCGCCGATCCGCTGGCGGCGTTTCAGGCGCGTGCCGCGAAATTTCATTCCGTCATCACCGTCCCGACGTTTGAGACGACGCCGGAGCAGGTGGCCGCGTCGGTGGACAAAGCCATCGCCGACGGCAATGCCGCGTTGGACCGGATCGGGCAGATCACGCCCGCCGGAGCGACGTTCGCCAATACGTTCGTGGCGCTGGATGACCTGAATTTCCGCACCGGCGGGGTGGCGGAGCGGCTGGGGTTGATTGAGCAGACCAGCACCAATGCCGCCGTGCGCGATGCGGCCACCGATGCCAGCAAGAAACTATCTGCGTGGTCCGTGGGTCAGGACTACCGCGAGGATGTGTATCGGGTGCTGTCGGCTTTTGCGGCGACGAATCCCCGTCTGGCCGGCGAGGATAAAAAGCTGTTCGACGAAACCTTGCGCGATTATCGCCGCGCCGGCATGTCGCTGGCCAAGTCGCAGCGCGATGAGGTGGAGCAGCTCCGCAAGGAGCTGACGGTGATGGAGACGGATTATGATAACAACGTCACCAAGGCCGAGAAAGCGGTGAAGTTCACCCGGGCCGAGCTCGTCGGGGTGCCGGAGGATTTTCTCTCCCAGATCAAGACCGGCGACGATGAGTACACCGTCAAGGCCAACATCACCTGGCATTACCTGATGGTCATGGACAACGCCAAGCGCGAAGACATCCGCAAACGCTTCCTGTTTGAGAACAACCAGCTCGCGCGCGAGACGAACATTCCGCTGCTGGAAAAGATTCTCACCAAGCGCGACGCCCTGGCCCGCAAGCTCGGCTATGCCAGCTATGCCGACTTTGTGACCGAGCCCAAGATGGTGAAGAACAGCGCGACGGCTGTGAAGTTTCTGGAAGACTTGAAGACCGGCCTGCAGCCGAAGTACGCCGCCGAGCTGGAGCTGTTCCGGCAGATGAAAGTCAAGGAGACCGGCGATGCCAGCGCCGTCATCAATCTTTGGGACAACCGTTACTATGCCAACGCGCTGCGGAAGGAGAAATACAACGTGGACGCCGAGCAGCTGCGCGTCTATTTCCCCTTCCAGCGGGTGCTGGACGGGATGTTTACCATTTATCAGCGCATCTTCGGGCTGAAGTTCGAGCGGATCGAGCCGCCCTATAAATGGATTGGCGACCTGCAGCTTTACGCCGTCAGCGATGCGAAGACCGGCGAGCCGATGGGGATGTTCTACCTCGACATGTTTCCGCGCGACGGCAAATACAACCATTTCGCCATGTTCCCGATCATCGAGGGCAAGCGGCTGGCCGACGGCACCTATCAGCGGCCGGTCATGTCCATGATCTGCAACTTCCCCGCGCCGACGAAAGATCATCCGTCGCTCATGTCGCACGACGACGTGGAGACGATCTTCCACGAGTTCGGGCACGCCATGCACGGCGTGCTGACGCGGGCGACCTACGCGCGTTTCTCCGGCACCAGCGTGCCGCAGGATTTTGTCGAGGCGCCGTCGCAGATGCTGGAGAACTGGGCGTGGGACAAGTCCGTGCTGGACACCTTCGCCGCCGACTATCGCGATCCGTCCAAGAAGATTCCGCAGGAGGTCCTGAGCCAGCTCAAGGCTTCGCGGCTGGCCACCTACGGGGTTTATTATCGCCGGCAGCTTTCCTTCGCCCTCATGGACCTGGCCCTGCACACGCAGATCAACGCCGCCAATGCCACGAATGCCCTCGCCCTGTCCAACGAGAAGCTCGGCGAAGTCTTCCTGCCGCAATTGCCCGACACGGCGTTCGTTGCCTACTTCGCTCACATCATCGGCTACGGCGGCGGCTACTATGGCTATGCCTGGGCCGATGCGATTGCGGCGGACATGGCGACGGTGTTTGAGAAGTCGCCGGGCGGCTATTTCGACCCGGCCGCCGGCATGAAGCTGCGCAAGGAAATCTACGAGGTCGGCGACTCGCGCGATGTGAATGTCTCCATCGAGAAATTCCTGGGCCGCCCGCGCTCCCTGGAACCGTTCCTCAAGCGCATTGGCGTGGAAAACGGCCAATAATCTCCTACCCATGAATCCATCCACCGAGCCGTCCGCCAGCCGCTGGCCGCGCCAGATCAAATACATCATCGGCAATGAGGCCTGCGAGCGCCTGAGCTATTATGGCATCCGCAGCATCATGGCCGGGTACATCACCGGCCAGGTGGCCGCCGGCGGCCTCGGTCTGGAGAAGGACGACTCCACCGAAATCATCCACCTGTTCGTGTTCGCGAACTATTTCATGCCGCTGCTCGGCGCGTGGCTGTCCGACAAGGTCATCGGCCGCTACCACACCATTCTGTGGGTCTCGATGGTTTACTGTCTCGGCAACGGCGTGCTGGCCTGCAGCGGGTTTGCCGGCGACGTCCACGGCAAGATGATCTGTCTTTGCGCGGGGCTGGGGCTCATCGCGTTCGGCTCCGGCGGCATCAAGCCGTGCGTGTCGGCCTTCATGGGCGACCAGTTCAAGCCCGAGCAGTCGCACCTGTTGCAGAAGGCCTACGGCGCCTTCTACTGGTCCATCAACTTCGGATCGTTCTTCTCCTTCCTCGTCATCCCGTGGATCAAGGACAAGGCGGGCTACGCCGTGGCGTTTGGCGTGCCGGGCATCCTGATGGCGGCGGCCACCCTGATCTTCTGGTTCGGCACCCGCTATTACACCCGCATCCCGACCAACCGCGAGCTGAAGCACGCCGGGTTCTTCACCGTGTTCTGGCATGCCTGGCAGGCCGCCGACCAGTTCCGGTTCGCCGCGCTGCTGAACATCCTGGCCACCATCGGCCTGCCGGTGCTGGCGATGGTGATGATGACCATCCTCGGCTTTTCCGGCAAAAGCGGCGCCGGCGCGCAATTCCTGGGCTGGACCTCCCTCGGCTGCATCGGCGTCTGGTATGCGCTCGTCATTGTCCTGAGCCTGCTGCGCAAAACCGAATTGCCGGACGCCTTCTGGAATCAGGCTGCCGCCCGGCACGACGCCAAGGAGATCGCCGGCGCGCGGACCTTCATGCCCATCATGTTCATCTTCGCCTTCGTGCCGATCTTCTGGACGCTGTTTGACCAGACCAATTCCACCTGGGTGCTGCAGGGGCAGCAGATGCAGCCCAAGACGGTTCTCGGCCTGGAAATCGGCGCCGAACAGATGCAGTCCATGAACCCCGCCATCGTGATGGTGCTCGTGCCGCTGTTCACCCTGCTCCTGTATCCGCGCATCGGGCGCTTCGCCTCGCCCCTCAAGCGCATGTCTTACGGCATGTTTCTGGCCGCCTTTTCCTACGTCGTCGTGGCCATGATCCAGACGCATGTGGATGGCTACTGGCACTGGGCCGCCACCCAATACGCCGCCGCCACCGCGCAATTGCCCGCCGGCGGGGTGCTGGGGCCGCCGCATCTGCACCTCGCGCCGCCGCCCTGCGTTTTCTGGCAGACCATTCCGTATCTTGTCATCACCGCCGCTGAGGTGCTGTTCTCGACCACCGGCCTGGAGTTCGCCTTCCGCGAAGCCGCGCCGGAAATGAAGAGCACCATCATGAGCTTCTGGCTCCTGACCGTCTCGATGGGCGACTTGTTTGTGGTGACTGTGACCAAGCTGTTTGCCAGCGCCACCGATCAGGCGGCGTCCGTCAGCTCCGGCCGGTTTCTGCAATACGCCGGCATGACCGCCGTGGTGGGGGTGCTCTTCAGCCTCGTCGCGGCCTTCTACCGTTACCACGACCAAGCGGCGGCTCAGGGGAAATAATGGGGTTGTCCTTGAACGGGACAGAAGCGGCGGTTTAGCCGCCGGTCGGGGTCATGAAAGGCTGAAAACGGCACTTTTAACGCCATTTTCAGGGCTTTTAGTCGTAAACCTCCCTTTTACAATCGCCGGTTGATGCCTCTCGGACGTGAATTGCACTCTGCAATTCACATGTCCAAGGCCTGGAGTTGCCAATTGCACTCTGCAATTCACAACTTTGTGACCGGACATGGCAATTGCACGGCGCATCTCTCATGTCCAAGCCCTGGAGTTGTCAATTGCACTCTGCAACTCACGCCCGAGGGCATCAAGGATGGCAATTGCAGAGTGCAATTCACGTCTGGGAGGCGTTGACATGGCAATTGCAGAGTGCAATTCAAGCCCCGAAGGCATCGGGATGACCCTTTCCGGGTCATTTTGGCCCAGTCCATTCGTCCGCCGCCGGGCCGGACCTGGAAGCTCGGGGTGAGGCGGCAATGGCCGGCTTACTTCACCGCCAGAAAGCCGACGAGGGTGCAGGCAATGGCGATGAAGGCCGCCACCAGCGATTCCCCGGCGACCAAACCGGACGCGATGGGGATGGTGTAGGTGTCCGAGTTTTTCTGCGCGAGTTTCCGCCACCCGGCCACAATCACCGCCCCGATGATGAAAGAGAAGGCGTTTTGAAACGGCATCACCCACGCCAGGCCCAGCCCCATCGCCGACGGCATCCAGGGCTGCGCCTTGGGCCAGACTTTTTCAATCACCGGCAGCATCATGCCGATGAGCGCGCCAATGACGACGGCCCAGACCGCCGTCGCCGGCAGGGTGTGCGCGCCGTTGGTGAGCAGCTTGGCGACGGCATACCACATGTTCGTGGCGGGCGGGTTGTAGGCTTCGAGCGCCTCCTTGGTGGGCACCATGAGATACCACGCCGGCACCACGGCCACCACGCCGAAGAAGACGCCGTAAAATTGCGCGAGGAACTGCCGCCGCGGATTCGCGCCGAGCAGGTAGCCGCTTTTCAGATCGGTCAGCAGATCCGCCGCCGCGCCCGCCGCCGCCGCGGTGGTGCCGGCGGCCATCAGGTTGATCGTGGCCATTCCCTTGGCGCCGGGCAGCACGGAGTAAAGCAACTGCGTGACCTTGCCCATCGCGCCGATGGGGCCGGTGTCCGTCTCGCCCGTGGCGCGGCAGCAGACGAGGGACACGACGAACGAGAACGCCACGGAAATCAGGCCGAGCCACACGGAGATGCCGAACGCATAGTATTGCACCACGAGCAGGCCAAGGGTGATGGGGATGAGGCCGATGATGAGCCAGGAGTTCGGCACTTCAATCGGGTCGACGGAATCGTGAATCGCGGCGCGCTCCTCTTTCTTGAACATCATGAACGCACGGACGACGGTGCGCCAGCCCAGCGCCACCTGCGTGAGGCTGGAGAAAACCATGATGGCGGTGCCGCCCCAAAGCGCCCAGCGCTCCGGCTTGAATTCGCCGCCCTCTACATTGAACGACGGCACGAAGCCCGCCACGCCGGCGTTCACCAAATCCTGATGCATTAGCCACGGCGTGATGACATAAGTCAGGAGCATCGCCCCGCCGAACATGGAAAGGGACACGCGCATCCCGGTGATCATGCCCGCGCCGATGAGCATGACACTCGGCTCGAAGCCGAGGCCGTTGATGTGGAGGCCGGTGGCGCGCACGGGATTCAGCCAGGCCGGGAAGTTCAGCAGGTCGGGCAGGTTCACCTTGTCCGCGGCTTTTTGAACCCAGCCGGAGACATGCTGGACACATTTCTCCAGCCAGCGGCAGCCCGCCGGACTGATCTTGCTCAGGAACGCCACCACCGGCGGCGAGAGATGCGACTTCTCCTTCAACAGATCAGCCAGCGTGCTGTAATTGTGCAGCACGCCGACGACCGCGCCGGCGCCGAGCGCGATGAGCAGCGACCACGCCTGCTTGAGTGATTCGCCGCTCCGGGAATACAGGCTGCGCAGCGTCATCGCCGTGGCGATGCCGGACGGAAAGCGCAACTGCTCGTGGTTGATCATCTGCCGCTTCATCGGGATGGCGAGGAACACGCCCAGCACCGCCGTGAAAAAAACAAACGCCGTCACCGTCAACCATGGCTGGATGTCCAGCGTCCGGGTGCCGGGCAAGGCCATGAGCAGCAGCGCGCCGAGCGCGGTGCCCAGCGTCGCGCCGGTGGAGGAGCCGGCGGCGGTGGCGGTGGACTGCATGCAGTTGTTTTCCAGAATGCTCATGCGCGTGACCTTGCCGCGGAAAATTTTGCAGATGGAATTCCAGACGATGAACGAGATGACGCACGCGGTGATGGACACGCCGAAGCTCCAGCCGATCTTCAGCGTGGTGTAGAGGTTGGAGACGGCGGTGAACATGCCCAGGATGCCGCCCATGAGGACGGCGCGCACGGTGAGCTGGCGCTGCGTGTCGCCGCGGTAACAGGTCTTGAGCCATTGCTGGTCCTTCTCCTCGGGCGTGCCGGTGAAGCCCGCCAGCGGGAGTTCAAACTCGGCGTCGGACTGGCCGGCTGGGCTGGTTTTGGGCGCGGAATCAGAATTCACGCGCCGGAGCGTAGGCAAGCGGGCTTGGGGGCGCGAGCCTTTTTGGCCGGAAATCGGCGCCGGCCCGCGCCGGGACGGCCGGATTTTCCAAGCCTGCGCTTGAGTCGCCCGACCGCGCCCCCTAAATTAAACCGGCATGAACGCCTCGTTGAAAGACCAAGTCGCGCAGACCTCCGCCTGGATCGGCAAGCTGCGCGAGGAAATCGCCCACGTCATCGTCGGCCAGGAACAACTCGTGGACCGCCTCCTCGTCGGCCTGCTCGCCAACGGCCACGTCCTGCTCGAAGGCGTGCCCGGCCTCGCCAAGACGCTCTCGGTCCGCACGCTCGCGGCGGCGGTGCAGGCGAATTTCCACCGCATCCAGTTTACGCCCGACCTGCTGCCGGCGGACATCGTCGGCACGCTGATTTACAATCCGCAGGATTCGAAATACCACGCCACGCGCGGCCCGATCTTTGCCAACTTCGTCCTCGCCGACGAAATCAACCGCGCGCCGGCCAAGGTCCAAAGCGCGCTGCTCGAAGCCATGCAGGAGCGGCAGGTCACGCTCGGCGGCGAGACGATGAAGCTGCCGTCGCCCTTCCTCGTGCTGGCGACGGAAAACCCAATCGACCAGGAAGGCACCTATCCGCTGCCCGAGGCGCAGGTGGACCGCTTCATGTTCAAGGTGATCCTGGATTACCCGAACGAGGCCGAGGAGCGGAAGATTCTGGATCGCATGGCGTTCACCAGCCCGGAGCAGCCGGTCAAGCCGGTCGTCTCGCTGGAAGAGATTCTCCAGACGCGCAAGCTCGTGGATCAGATTCACGTGGACGACAAGATCCGCGATTACATCGTGAAGATCGTGTTCGCCACGCGCAAGCCGCAGGACTTCAAGCTGGATGTGAAGCATTTCATCCAGTTCGGCGCATCGCCGCGCGCAACCATCTTCCTGACGCTCGCCGCCAAGGCGTGGGCGCTGCTGCAGGGCCGCGACTATGTGATCCCCGAGGACGTGAAAAACATCGGCCCCGACGTGCTGCGCCACCGCATCATCCTGACCTACGAGGCCGAGGCGCAGGCGGTGACGACCGACGCGATCATCAAGAAGGTGTTCAACGCCGTGCCCGTGCCGTGAAAACTTAAATGAATACTGGCATGAGCGTTGAAGCGCGGATTCTCGAAGGTTCGCTATGGCTGATATTGGCTGCTGTCTTTGGCATTGCGGGTTTCTTTATCGCCCGGCGCTATTTCAAAATAAGGTCTTCAGGATGTGTGGCTGAAGGGGTCATTGTTGGCCAGGACCAGAGGCAGGCAGATTTCGCCCCCTGTTTCTTCCCGAAAGTTGAATATCAAACTTCTGACAATGAGAAGGTCATATTTACAGCCAGCGCCGGCAGCGGCAAACCCGCTCCCGTCGGCCGCAGGGTGAAAGTGATTTATTCGTCTTCAGATCCGGACGCAGCGGACATCAAAACAACCTGCCGGATACCGTTCATGGCCATGGTCATGTTTTTATTCATGATTGGCTTTTTCGGAATGGCGCTGGTTTATTATGCTGGTCTTGCCGGTCCGATGACAATTCAAAGCCAGTAACGCCAAATGACCGTCACCGAACTGCTCGAATCCGTCCGCCGGGTGGAGGTGCGCACCAACCGCCTCGTGAATGACACGATGGTCGGCGCGTACTTGAGCCACTTCAAGGGGCGCGGCATGGACTTTGAGGAACTCCGCGAATACATCCCCGGCGACGACGTGCGCGACATCGATTGGAATGTCACGCATCGCCTCGGCCGCGTGTTCGTGAAACGCTTTCGCGAGGAGCGCGAACTCACCGCCGTCCTGGCCGTGGATGTTTCCGCGTCGTCCAGCTTCGGTTCGGCCAGCCGCACCAAGCGCGAGTTCGCCTCCGAGATCGCCGCCACGCTCGCGATGTCCGCCGCCCGGAACGGCGACAAGGTTGCCCTGCTGCTCTTCACCGACCAGGTGGAGTTGTTTGTCCCGCCGCGCAAAGGCCGCCGCCACATCCTCCGGCTCGTTCGCGAGATGCTGATGTTCAAACCGGGCCGCCGCGGCACGAACATTTCCAGCGCGCTCGGGTTTCTGAACCATGTCCTGCACCGCCGCGCCATCGTGTTCCTGCTGACGGACTTTTTGCACACCGATGCCGGTGGGGCGAGTGTCTCCGCGGCCCGGCCCGGCCCTGGCCCCGCCTCGCGAAACAGCACCGGGCGCGATGTGATTCAAGAGCTCGGCCTGACCAACACGCGGCACGATGTCGTCTGCCTGCATTTGCACGACCCGCGCGAGAGCACGCTGCCGGACGCCGGCTTGCTCACGGTGGAAGATGCCGAGACCGGCGAACTGCTAGAACTGGATTCCACGCGCGCCGCCGTGCGCGAGCGTTTTGCCGGCGTCAATGCGGAGCGGTTGGCGGAACTGGACCGGGCGCTGATCCGCACCGGCGTGGACACGCTGCGGCTGAACACGACCGAGCCGTTTGCGCCCGTGCTGCAACGATTCTTTGAAATCCGCCGGGGCCGGCGGCGCGGATAAAATGGAAATGAACCTTCAGCCTTCAACCTGCAACGCCCAACGCCCCGGTAATCGGCGGATGCGTGGAGCCGTTGAGGGTTCGATGATTTTCCTTTTGTTGACGCTGCCGCCGGGTGCCCAAGCCGACACCAACGCTCTGCCTGATCTGGCGCCGGCCTACCCCGAACTGCCTGCGACGTTTTGGGAGCAGCATGAAGCCGCCGTCATCGTGGCGGGTTTGGCATTCCTTGCCGTTGTGATTCTGCTCTGGCGCGTGCTGTTTCGGCCGGGGGCGAAGGCGGTGCTGCCGCCGGAAGTTCTGGCGCGCGACGCCCTGGCCAAAGTGTTGCGCCAGCCCGAGGACGGAAACCAGTTGAGCGGGGTCTCGCAAGTTCTCCGTCGCTATCTGGTGTCCGCCTTTGCCTTGCCGCCCGGTGAGATGACCACCGCGGAGTTTTGCGCCGTGCTCGCCGGCCATGAACCGCTCGGCGCGGAGTTGGCCCGGGGCATTGCCGGTTTTCTGCATGAATGTGATGAGCGGAAATTTTCTGCGTCGCCCGCCGCCGCCCCGCTCCAGGCCGCCGCCCGCGCGCTGGAGTTCGTTGCCCTTTCTGAAAAGCGTCGCGCCGGACTGCGCGCCCCGATTCCCGCAGCAGACCCATGAACGGCGAATTTGAATTTCAATATCCGTGGCTGCTGGCCCTGCTCGGCCTGCTGCCGGTTTATGCGCTGCTGCGCGGCAAGGCCGGCAAGCTGTCGGCGCTGACCTTTTCCAGCGCGGACATCGCGCGGGCGGCGGGCGTCAAGGCCCGCGCGGCGGCGGGCAGCTTCATGTTTTTTCTCCGGTTGCTCGCCGTGGCCTTCAGCATTGTCGCGCTGGCCGGGCCGCGGCTGGCGAATTATCACGTCGAGACCGAGACGCCGGGCATCGACATTATGCTGGTGCTGGATCTGTCGTGGTCCATGTCGGCGATTGACATGGGCAAGCCGGCGGAAAAATTATCCCGCTTCGCCATCGCCTCCGGCGTGCTGAAAGATTTCATCCAGAAGCGCCCCAATGACCGCATCGGCCTGATCGCGTTTTCCGGCGTGCCGTACCTGGCCAGCCCGCTCACGCTGAACCACGACTGGCTCGTCGAAAATCTCCAGCGGCTGCACGTCGGCATCATTTCCGACCTGGGCACCGCCATCGGCGATGCGGTGGCGGTCGCCGCCAAACGGCTCAAGGCCGTGCCGAACAGCAAGAGCCGCATCATGATTTTGCTGACCGATGGCGACAACAATCTGGGCAAGATCGATCCGCTGCCCGCCGCGCAGCTGGCGGCCGCGCTGGGCGCAAAAATCTACGCCATCGGCATCGGCATCGAGGCGCCGTGCAACATGCCCGCGTTCGATGCGTCGACGGGCAAATTCCAGCTCGACGCGAACGGCAACGTCATCCCCACGCTGCTGCTGCAGCCGGCCAATTATACCGTGCTGGGCAAAATGGCCGCGCTGTCCGGCGGTCAGTTTTATCGCGCCACCAACCAGCGCGAGCTGCAAAGCATATACAACCAGATCGACCGCCTGGAAAAATCCGAGGTGAAGCTGCGGCGCTTCGCGACCTATGAGCCGCTGTTTGCATGGCCGCTGCTGGCCGCCCTCGGCTGGCTGGCGGTGGAATTGATCCTGGCGAACACGAGATATCGCCGCGTGCCGTGATGAACCTTGCCGATTTTCATTTTGCCGAACCGAGCTGGCTCTGGCTGGCGCTGGTTGCGCCGGTTTTGCTGGCGTGGCTGCACCGGCGGGCTGCGCAGGCCCGGCGCGAGCAACTCGCGCGGATGGCGTCGCCGCACTTCGTGAGGGAGCTGACCGCGTCGCACAGTCCGGCGCGGCGGAATTTCAAAAGCCTTTTGCTGCTCGCGGCGCTGGCCCTGGCCGGCCTGGCCCTGGCGCGCCCGCAATGGGGCCGCGTCGAGACGGGGAAGGCGTGGCTGGGCGAGGATGTCGTGTTTGTGCTGGATTGCTCGCTGAGCATGACCACCAGCGACGTTTTGCCGGACCGGATGCAGCGGGCGAAATTTGCGATGCTGGATTTCGTGCGGCGGCAGAGCCACGGCCGGGTCGGCCTCGTGGCGTTTGCCGGCAGCGCGTTCATTCAATGCCCGCTGACCTTTGATGCGGATGCCTTCGAGGAAACGCTTCTGTCCGTGGATGCCAAAACGATTCCGGTCGCCGGCACGGACATCGGCCGCGCGCTCAACGAAGCCTATCGCGCCATGGACAAGTCCAGCCGCCACAAGATGGTCGTGCTGGTGACGGATGGCGAAGACCTGGAAAAGTCCGGCATCGTGGTCGCCCGGAATCTGGCGACGAACGGCATGGTGATCTTCGCCATCGGCGTCGGCACGCCGGCGGGGAAAGAGATTCAAACGGTCAACGTCGCCGGCCAGCCGGAGCTCGTCCGCGATGCGAAGGGCGAAATCGTCCACAGCCGGCTTGACGAAACGACGCTCCGCCAGATCGCCGAGGTCACGGGCGGCAGTTACTATCCGCTGGGCGTTTTGGGCGACGGCCTGAACAAGGTGCGCTCGGCGATTCACGCGCTGGACAGCGTCAGCGGTCGGCGGTCGTCCGCCCGGAATGGCGTGGACCGCTTCCACTGGCTGATCGGCGCCATGCTGGTGCTGCTGGTCACCGAATCGCTCGTCGGCACCCGGCGAAGGAATATTCCACCTCCGGCATGAAGTTCCCCACGATCATCAAGCAATTCGTGCTGCCGCTCGCGCTGGCGCTGGGTGGTCGCGCCTTGGCGGCGGACGAGACGAACGCCGTGGCGCCGGCGACGGGTCGGGATTTTTACAATGCGGGGACGAAGCTGCTGGCCGGGAAAAAATATGCGGATGCGGAAAAGATGTTCCAGTCCGCGCTCGCCGCGCAGGACGAAAAGGTCCAGCCGTCGGCGCTGTACAATCTCGGTCATGCGCGGTTCGACGAGGGTGCCGGGCTGTTGAAAAAGGGGCCGGATGCGCAGAAGCTTAACGCGCAGGGAAACGCGGCGCTGGCGGCGGGCGAACACGCGATCCATGAGTCGGAAGCCGCGCTGCAGGACGCCCGGATCGACAAGCTGGTGTCCGCGTATCTCGAGGGCCGCGGAGCGCGGCACGATCTGCGTGATGCGGAAAAAGCCGTGCAGTCGGCGATGGAAACCTACGGGAAAACCCTGCTCGAGTGGCAGCGCGCGGCGGAGGATTTCAAGGGCGTGGCCGAATTGCATCCGGCCGACACGAACGCCGTCTGGAATGCGAAGATCGTGGATCGCAGCATTGCCAACCTTGTGGACAGCGTGCGCCGCATGCAGGAGATGTCGGGCCGGATGGGCCGGCAGCGGCAGGACCTGGGCAAGCTGCTGAGCAAGCTCAAGGGCCAGATCCCCGCGCCGGATGCGCCGCCCGGCGCCGCCGGCGATGAGGACGAGGACGATGTGCAGCCGGGGTCGCTGGCGGGCCAGAAGGAAAACGCCTCGCACGAGGGCGACCAGATGCAGATTCCGATTTCGCCGGAGGCGGCCGGCCAGATTCTCAACGGCCTTTCGCTCGACGGCAGCCGCCGCCTGCCGATGAGCGACAAGCAGGGCGCACCGGCAAAGGAAAAAACCGGACGCAACTGGTGAACTAAAGTGAAAACCATCCCGCCTCCAACCTTCAACGCCGCCCGCCGGAAATTCATTCCGGCGACGGTGGCGGGGCCTTGGGCGTTGATGGTTCTGTTGTGGCTGCTCCTCGAGCCGGCCGGTCTGCGGGCGCAGGTTTCCTTCCAGATCGCGCCGGGGATGGCGGGCCAGTTTCAGGTGCCGCAGCCGCCGGTGGAAGTTATCCAGGCGGCGACCGCCGCCGTCTCGTTCGATCCGCCGGTCGTGCGCGCAGGTGAAACAGCGTTTTACCGCGTCACCATCGCGGCGGCGGAATCCGCCATCCAGTGGCCCGACCCGATCGACGCGCCGCCGGAATTGAAGCTTGGCGCGGCCGCGCATGGGCAGAGCGCGCAGGTCTTTGGCACCCAGTACCGGCCGGCCACCACGTTCCTGCAGGAAATCCGCGCGACGGCGGCGGGCCATTACACCATTTCCAATTTCACGGTGAGCGTCAACCGGCAGCAGTTGCTGATCCCCGCCGCCAGCCTGGACGTGACGGATACCAATGCCGCCCCGCTCCCGGCCGCGCGGCGGCTGCACCTGGAGCTTTCGGCGACGAACATCTTTGTCGGCCAGCCGGTCCGCGTGCGCGTGCTGCTGCCAGCGGCGGAGGGAAAGACAGTCGACGGCGTGCGCGACGTGCAATTCAACGGTGCGGGCTTCATGACGGACAAGACCGCGATGCGCATGTCCATCACGTCGGTCGAAGTCAATGACCAGATCCGGCCGGGCTTCATCTTCGAGTCGGCCGTCACGCCGATGGCCGCCGGGCCGCTGTCGCTTTCGGCGCAAGGCTTCACCGCGCCGCCGTTTTCGGTCGGGCCGATTTCCATCACCTCGGCCGGCGGGCCGATCACGTTGGGCGGCGCGGGGCAGGTGACGCCGGTGTTCCTCGTCTCGGATGCGGTGGCCTTGAATGTCCGGCCGGTGCCGCTGGAGAAATCCCCGGCCGGCTTCACCGGCACCATCGGGAAGTTTTATTACGACCCGCCGCGGCTGTCCACGAACCGGATGCGCGTGGGCGAGCCGGTGTCGCTCAAGGTGGTGTTCCACGGCGACGGCGAACTCACGCGGCTGGTGCCGCCCGCCACGCCCCGGGCGCGCGACTGGCAGATCATCGCCGACCCGCCGCCGGCCATCGGCTTCACGCTGATCCCGCAGAGCGACGAGACCACGCACACGCCGGCGATCCCCTTCAGCTATTTCGATCCGGAGACGGCGAAGTTTGTCGACCTGACCATTCCGCCGCAGCGGGTGACGGTTGTGGGCGAAAGCCTGCCGCTGCAACTCGCCGCCGCCGATGACGAATTGAAAACCGCCGCGCCGTTGAAGCTCAGCAGTCTGGCTCCCGCGCCGGGCAAGGCCGTGACGAGTTTGAAACCGCTGCAGTTGCGCGGCTGGTTTATCGGCCTGCAACTGTTGCCGGTGCTGGGCTTTCTCGCGCTGTGGCGCTGGGACCGCCGCCGCCGGTTTCTGGAGGCGCATCCCGACCTGGTGCGTCGGCTGCAGGCCCGTCGGGCGTTGCGGCGCGTCAAGCGCCGGTGGCAACAGGCCGTGGTCGCTCGCGACGCGGCGTCGTTCGTGCGGCACGCCGCGGATGCGATGCGCATCGCCGTGTCGCCGCATCTGCCCGCCGACCCGCAGGCGCTCGTCTGCGCGGATGTGCTCGCGCAACTGGATGAGGCCGGGAGCGATCGGAACCGCCGGCTGGCCCAAACGGTGCGGATGATCTTTGCCGTGACCGATGCGCGGTTCGCCGTCACCCCGCAGGCGCAGGCGGATTTGCTGGTGCTCCGGGCCGAGGTGGCCGATGTGCTGCAACAACTGGAGGAGAAACTGTGAAACCAAACCGTCTCATCCTCCTGGCCAGCCTCGTCGCCCTGGCCGGCCTCGGCCGCGCCGCCACCAATGATTATTTCGCGCAGGGCATCCGGTTCAGCTCGGCCGGGCAATTCCCCGAGGCCGCCGCCGCCTTTGGCCAGGCCGCGCAAGCCCGGCCGGCCGCCGGCACGCTCGTCAATCTGGGCATCGCCGAATGGCAGCGCGGCCGCGCCGGCGCGGCGATCCTCGCGTGGGAACAGGCGCGGTGGATCAACCCCTTCGAGGCGCGCGCGCAGGCCAACCTGAAATTCGCGCGGCCCGTCGCGCAGGTGGACGAGCCCCCGTTGAAATGGTTTGAGACCGCCTCCACCTGGCTGCCCGGCGATGCGTGGGTGTGGCTGGCTGGCGCGAGCCTCTGGCTGGCCGTGGGGGCGCTCGTGTTGCCGGGCGTGTTCCGGCGCCGCCGGGCCGGCTGGGAATCCTCGCTCGCGTCGCTCGGGTTCGGGATTTTCCTCGTCGCCATGACCGCCAATGTCGGCGTCGTCACCCGGGCGGATCTCGGCGTGGTCCTCAAGAAAAACGCCCCGCTGCTCCTCACGCCCACGCGCGAAAGCGAAATCGTCTCCACCCTGGCCGCCGGCGAATCCGCCCGCAAGCTGCGCGTGCGCGGCAATTATTATTTCATCCGCACCGCCCTCGCCTCCGGCTGGATCGCGCGCGACCAATTCGGCCTGGTGGACGCCCGCTAGCCCCGCCTGCGCGCCTCAGAACTGGTCTTCCTTTTCCTTGAACAGCACATTGAAGGTCGTCAGCGAGCCGTAGCAGCGCGTGATGTATTGCTGCATCTCCACCTTCTCGCCGTCCGAAAGCTGCTCGTGCGCGTTGATCTTCTGCTCCAGCACGCGCAGGTTGTTGCGGACCATCACCACCTTGTGGAAGAACACCTCCAGGGGCACCTCCTTCGCCTGCAAGGCCGCGTCCGCCGGATGCAGGACCAGCCGGCCGCCGTGCCAGCGCAACCCGAGCTGTTCCACCACTGCGTCCGGTTTTTCCAGGCCCAGGCGGGACACCGCCGCGGCGAGCGTCTCCTCCACGAATTGTTTCAGCGGCACCGCGAGGCCGCTGACCGACGCTTGCGGTTCCATCGGTTCCAGACCGCTGGGTTCGGGGGCCACGGCGCGGTGGCTGCCGTCGTCAAACTGGATTTCCGGCACCGTCTCCGAGATGGCCTTGACCAGGCCGGAGCCGTATTGCGGGTGGCGCACTTTCATGCCGATGCGGAGGGATTCGATTTTCATAATTGGGATGGGTCGATGATGGGCCATCAATCAGGGAATGGCAAAATGATTGGTGGCGACGCCGGTTTGTGAGAGTCGGTCGGTGAGTTCGGAATTTTTTAATGAGTGAACACTGCCATCCACAAGGAGAATATGGCCAGTCAAACCATGTCGCCCGGCAGTCCAACCAATCGGCGCATCTTTTGCAAATTCCAACCGGCCTGATTTCACCGCAACCCCGTTGATGGCAAAATTTGCGTCGCCTGAAAGAATCGTTTGCGGACGTAAGGCTTTGGCGTCCAGGCCGACGAAATAGCTGAGGTGATGTGCTAGCTGTGCCGAAAAACTTGTGGCTGGCGGCCAGTGGTCATAATCTCTAGGGCAAACCAATATCTTCGGGACGGAGAGTTCATTGCTCATCACCTGAAAATTAATCCAGGCATTATTTCCAAAGTTCAATTCCATGGTGCCTCCGTTGGTCACGGAAAGTTCAAAGGGATATTTATCACCGTTGTCACCAGCCCAAATCCTCATGGACAAGCCCATTATTTTGAGATTATGGGCGCAATCCACCTTTCTGGCAGCGCGATGTGAGTTTTCCATCGGCAAAACCAGCACCACCAAGACTGTCAGCACGGCAATGACCACCACCACTTCCATCAATGTCATCGCCTCAGTCGGGTGGGAAGCGACGCGCGGTTTCATGGGGGGACTCTGCGCCTGTCCAAATCCTTTGTCCAGCCAAAGCCGACTAGGTGCTCATGTGGGTCTTCCCGTCGGTCCAATCGCTCGCCCCCGTGCTCCCGCCCAGGGCGCGAATCCTGATCGTATACAGCGTTCCCGGCGTGAGATTCTCCAGAATCATCCGGCGCGTGTTCCGGAACAATTGGCCCAGCCGCCAGTTTCTGTCACCCATGTGATACCAAACCTCATACATCCGCGCATTCTTGACGGGCTTCACCTTGAGCTGCAGTTTACCGGCCCCCGCGTTCCGGATACTGTAGAATTCCGGGATGGGCAGGGGCGACTGTGTGGTGTTTCGCGACGCCGGGTCAAAGCCCGACGAAAGAATCTTGCTCAAATCATTCTTCGCGGCGAATTGCACATACGCCGCCAGCTCGCGTAACATTTCTACCACGGCGGCCCGTTTCACCCGCTGGGTTTCGATGACCGCCCGGCCGCGATCCTTCGCCGCGTTGATGGCATGGGTCAGCTCTTCGCAGGCGGATAGGAGCTCCGCCAAATCAAATGGCGGCGACGGGAAATGGATGTTCCCCAGCAGCGCGGCATAAACGCGCAATCCAGATAGATAAACGCCCGTGGCCGAAGCCCGTCGGAACGCCAGCGATACACGAATGGCAGCCATATAGATAAAACCTTTCCTGAACGACTCAAGTGTGTGACCGACGGAACCATGCCCCGGACTCACGGACCCAAGCCTTGGGCTTGCAGATCCACGCCTCTGACTGGGCGAAGCAAGCCTCGGCCCGGGAGAATCATGTCACTGACTCACGGACCCATGGCTTTGCCTGACCGACTCAAGCCTCTGCCTGATGGAACAACGCCTCGGCTTCTCCGAGCCATGTCGTTGACTCAATCAAGCTCGCCTCTGTCCGATGGAGTCATGCCTCGGCCTCAAACACCAATGCCTTGGCCTGATTAAACAATGTCTCTGCCTGACCGAACCACTTCTCTGACTCCGGGAAACACTCTTAAGTCTTTCGGAGATGACCTTAAGTCTGAATTTGCCGCTCGGCAAGCATAATCTGCCGCACGGCAAACAAAAGTAGCCGACAAGCAAACTAATGGTGCCGATAGTCACGCCAAGCTTGCCGTGGAGCAACTTTAGAAAGCTTATCGGCTCATAAATCATGCCTTGCGGCAGACATCACTTGCCGCTGGGCAAGTCATGTGTGCCGTCCGGCAAACTATCAATGCCGCGAAGCAAGCAGCGTGTGCCGCTTGGCAAAGACAGGCAGAGACAATGTTGTCTGACGGAAAAGCATCTGTTTCTTAAGGAGCAAAGTCTTTCTCGAAGGGAGAAAAGTCTCTCCGGAAGGGAAAAGAGTCATTACACGAGAGAGGCAAGCCTCTCCGTGAGAGAGAGAAGTTGGGCCGGGAGTGAGACAAGTCTGACTGCGAGGGAGGGAAGTTGTTCCAGAAGGGAGACGAGTCTCTCCGCGAGGGAGAAACGTTGGTCAACCAGCCCAGCATGTCACTCCGCGAGGGAAAGAAGTTTGGCCCGAAGTGAACCATATCTTTCCCCAAGCGAGAGACATCGTTCCGGTCCGGAGCCAAGTCAGTGCCCGAGGGAGCCATGCCTTTCAACGTCGGCGAGGAACCGTGGAGCTGGTGGGGCGAGTGTCCCCACGAGCCGTTGGGGTGCGCGGCTCGCGGGTACGCTCGCCCCACCGGGCTGTTGGCGTAAGCAAGTCGCCGTCGCTTTTGTCTGATGAAATCAAAACCGCGTTGGGTGAGGGCAACGAAGCCTTTCAACGTCGGTGAGGAACCGTGGAGCTGGTGGGGCGAGTGTCCCCACGAGCCGTTGGGGTGCGCGGCTCGCGGGTACGCTCGCCCCACCGGGCTGTTGGCGTCACCAAGGCCAACTCCGTGTTCTCCCCGCCGGGTTCAACCCTGTCGGGGTTGGAACCGTTTGCCAATGGATTCAACCCTTTCAGGGTGGCTGGAGGATTTGGCGGTTCACCCAGGGTGGCTCGTGCCTCGCAACCCCGGGCGGATGGATTTGAATCCCTTCAGGATTCTTCGGCCGCCGCGGGCCGGGCCATGGCCGTGCGGCGAGATTCGTGGCGACACGGCCGGGCAAAGGCGGTAGGCTCGCCGGGCATGCGACTCGAACGCATCCATCATGCCGCCATCATCGCGGGGGATTACGAACGCGCCAAGGCCTTCTACACGGAGACGCTCGGCTTGCGCGTGGTGGCCGAAACCTATCGCGCGGCGCGGCGCTCCCACAAACTCGACCTCGCATTGCCCGATGGCGGGCAGATTGAATTGTTTTCCTTTCCCGGCGCCCCGCCGCGGCCGTCCTGGCCCGAGGCTTGCGGGCTCCGGCACTTGTGTTTCGCCGTGGCGGACCTCGACGGCTGCCTCCGCGAACTGGCCGCGAAGGGCGTGAGCGTGGAGCCGGTGCGCGTGGACGAGCTGACCGGCCGCCGCTACACCTTCTTCGCCGACCCCGACGGCCTGCCGCTGGAATTATACGAGTCGGCGTAGCGCGGATTCGTGGCGACAAGATTTTTGAATGGCGATAAACTTCACCGAGAATATGAAAACGATGCGCGCGCGATTTATGGGCAAGACCGGTCTGGCGTTCGCCCTCGGCTGGCTGTCGGTGGGGGCGGCGCAAGGGCAGTATCATTTCAAGGATGTTCCGCTGACCACGGCGGTGAGCCTGCTGGCGCAGCAAGGGGGCATCAATTACCTGCTGGACCCGACGCTGTATCGTTCCGCCAAGGGGGACCCGAAGCCGGAGCCGAAGTTGACGCTGCAATGGGAGAATTGCCCGCCCGCCGAGGCGCTGGCGCGGGTGGCGCGGGAAAATCATCTGGTGCTGACCACGAATGACTACACCACGGTGGTGCGCATCGCGGGCACGAACCATTTTAGCCGCGCGGTGGATGTGAAGCTGTTCGGCGCGGACACGAATGGCGCGGTGCCCCTGATTTATTTCGCGGACGTGCCGCTGCCCGAGGCGTTCAAGCAATTGGCCGGGCAGGCGCATCTTAAAATTGTCCTCGACCCGAAAGTGTCCGGCGAGGCGCCGCCGGAGCCGGGGAGCCCCGCGCCGATGCCGGTGCCGACGGTGTCCGTCCGCTGGCATGATTTGCGGGCGACGCAGGCCATCGCCGAGCTGTGCGAAGCCTACGGTCTGACGCTCGTCCCGGGCGCCGCGGCCGGCACCCTCGAGATCAAGCCGGGGAAATGACCGGCCGGATTGGAGGCGGGCGCCAAGGCGGCGTTGAAGAAACGTGGCGACAATTTTTGGCCAAGTCGGTAGGCTCGCTAAAATTTAACAACTGAAATTTTATGAATGAACCAGAAACATCCGCAGAGACCAAACCTTCGATAGAAACTGCAAAATTAAAACATTTTGTCGTTGCGCTCATTCGAATCCAAGGTCTGTGGTTATTTTTTAATGCCGCCATTAATTCAACCTTCCTGCCAACCTATATAAAAAACGCCAACCGTGCATCTCACGAAACCAGCGCTTATGCGGATGCAAAGCTTCAATTGATGATGGAATTGGTGCGCGTCTTGTTGAACATCGTATTTGGGATATTGATAATTCAATACGCTGCTCCATTTCTAAATTATCTCTTGAAAGATGCGGACGAAGAAGTGAAGGCGTCTGAAAAACTAAAGGAGTGACAATCGGTAGCGCCAAAATAATCCTGGCGACAGGCTTGGGTTAAATCAGTAGTCTCCCGCTCAGACAATGGCGGCTGAACCACACAGTGATACGCGGCGGAACCGGTCCTGGATATGGGTCGTTTTGGCGGGCATCGGTCTGCTCGCCTTGTCGGTGTGGGCCTATCAGCCGCCGACGCCGGACGGGAAGTATTGGACCAGCCGGGGCTTGTGCGAGGAGGATTACGAGGTCGTCAAGGACGGGAAGTTATACAACCAGTTTCAGGCCGAGAAGCTTAGATGCTATGGTTCCTACAGCAAGACCGGCAACCGCTGGTCGGAGACGGACACCAATGGCGCGCACTGTTTTCTGGAGCCCTCGCTGTTTGGTCTCACGGAGATTTACGAGTTGAACGGGAACACGGAAACCTGCTTTTATCCCCGAAGCTGTTTCATGGGGGTGATTGGCTGGTGGGAAAGATTCGTCCTCACATTTACGCCATGACTGCCAAAGCCATCGACCGGTTTGAATTTGAGCGGGCGCTGTGGTCGCAAGCCGTGCTGCGCGTGGCCGGCGTGGATGAGGCGGGGCGCGGCCCGTTGGCGGGTCCGGTGGTTGCCGCGGCCGTCATCCTGCCGCCGTCTTGGGCGCAGTCCGGCTTGCCCGCCGGTCTCGCGGGCTTGAACGATTCCAAGCAGCTCACCGAAGCGCAGCGGGAAAAGTATTACGCCTGGCTCACGGCCTGCGCGGAGATTGAATACGGCATTGCGCTGGTGGACGCGGGGGTGATCGACGAGATCAACATCCTGCAGGCGACGCATCGGGCCATGAACGAGGCGCTGGGGCGTTTGTCGCCGCTGCCGCCGCACGCTTTGGTGGACGGCCGGCCGGTGAAAACCTTGCGCGTGCCCCAGACGGCCATCGTCAAGGGGGATGCGCGGAGCTATTCCATCGCCGCGGCGAGCGTGCTGGCCAAGGTGACGCGGGACCGGCTGATGCTGGCCTATGCCGCGCAGTTTCCGGAATACGGGTTTGCCGAGCACAAGGGCTACGGCACGGCGAAACATCTGGCGGCCATCGCCCGCCACGGTGCCTGCGCCATCCACCGGAAAACCTTCGCCCCGCTGAAGCCGGCGGAACCCAAGCTGTTTTAGCCTAGATAATCACTTGGCTGCGCTTGCGGCTTGGGGCAGGTGGTGCGAGCTGAATTCATACTGGCCGGAACCGATTTCGATGACGGCACGACCGTTTTCCAGACGCAGAAACTTCACGCCGGCGGCGCGGTCAATGGTTTTGCCGCTCTCCGTCACATTGGCCAGCGTCGTGGCCGGAACATAAACGGTGGCGGCGCAGTTGGCGGGGATGGTGACGTTCAGCCGGAACGTGTCGCCGTCCAGTCTCCATTGGCTGGCGATCCGGCCGTGGATGGATTGGTAAGCGGCTTTCACCCAGCTAAAGCCCCGGCCGCTGGCGACCTGGCCGAGTTCGGGGCGGATGAGGATATGGTTGAAGGCGGGGCCGTCGGTGTCGATGCCGGCGGACTGCGTGATGAGCCATTCGCTGACGCAGCCGAGCCAGTAGTGGTTGAAGGAGTTCATGCCGGGATCCTGAAATCCTTTGTCCGGGGTCCAGCCATCCCAGCGTTCCCACATGGTGGTGGAACCCCAGACGACTTGTTGCAGCCAGGAGGGGAAGGTTTTGTTCAACACGAGCTGGTAGGCGAGTTCGGGATGGCCGGCCCTTTGCAGCGCAAAGAGGATGAACGGCGTGCCGAGGAAGCCGGTGGCGATGTGGTTGTCCCGCGATTGCAGGGCGGCGACGAATTGGCCGGCGACCCGGGTTTTCATCTCGTCGGGCACGAGGTCGAGGCCGAAGGCGAGGGCGTAGAACGTCTGGCCGGTTTCGTTTTTGTCATCGATGATCCGGCCGTCCGCCTGAAGGTAGTTTTTTATGAAGACGGCGCGGATGTCGTTCGCGAGCTGATGAAATTTGTCCGCGTCGGCGGTTTCGCCCAAGGCAGTGGCGATCTTCGCCATCACCTGCGCGGTGTAGGCATAATACGCGGTGCCGATGGTGTCGGATTGCTGGGGGCCGGCGAGCCGCAACCAGTCGCCATAAGCGCCGCAGCCGCGGACGAAGTTGTGACTGGTGCGGGCGAGATAATCCATGTGGCGGAGCAGCGCGGGGTAATGTTGCCGGAGGACGCGAGTGTCGCCATACATCTCGAACATGCGCCAGTTGCAGAGGGGGCCGGCATCAGACCAGCCGGTGTTGCCATAGCCGACATTGCTTAGATGCGGGGCGACATCGCCGAAGCCGCCGTCGGCCCGCTGCGAATCTTCGCAGAGATCGTCGAGCCACTTGGTGTAGAAGGCGGGCGCATTCATGTTCAGGCAGGCCGTCTTCATGAAGACTTGCGCGTCGCCGGTCCAGCCGGCGCGCTCGTTGCGCTGGGGGCAATCCGTGGGGACGTCGAGGAAATTGCCTTTCTGGCCCCAGAGCGAATTGAGGGCGAGCTTGTTGACGAGGGGCTCAGAACATTCAAACCAGCCGGTGCGCGGCAGGTCGGTATGCACCACGATGCCGGTGAGGTCGCCGGGCTTGGGCAGGTAATTCAAGCCGGTGACTTCGACATAGCGAAAGCCGTGAAAGGTGAAGGCCGGTTCGTAGGCGCGTTTGGATTTCCCGGCGAGATAATAGGTGTCGGTGGCTTTCGCTTCGCGCAGGTTCGTGGTGTAGATCGTGCCGTCGGGATTGAGCATCTCCGCGTGGCGCACGATGAGCTTCTGGCCGGGGTCGCCCTTCGCGTTGAGCCGCGCCCAGCCGACGAGGTTCTGGCCAAGGTCGAAGACATACACGCCCGGCCTGGGCTCGGTGAGTTTGATGGCGGGGATTTCTTCGCAGCGGCGGATGGGTTCGCCGGGATGGGCGACGAGCGGGACTCGCACGTCGTTATCCACCTGCACCGGCTGCCAGCGGCGGTCGTCAAAACCGGATTTATCCCAGCCGGGCATTTCGGCGCGCGCATCGTAAACGCAGCCCATGAGCAGATCGGCTTCACGGACGGGGCCGGCGCTGGCTTCCCAAGAGTCGTCGCTGCCGATGATCGCCCGCGTGCCATCCTGATACTCGATCTGTAACTGGACGAGCAACCGGCAATCGCCGCCGTAGTAATGCCGCCTGCCGGTGAACGCCAGATAGCTGGCATACCAGCCATCGCCGAGCACCGCGCCGAGCACATTTTCGCCGCGCTGCAGTTGCGCGGTGACGTCGTAGCCGAAGTAATGCACGCGCTGGCTGAAATCGGTCCAGCCCGGGGACAAGACATCGGTGTCCACCGGGTGGCCGTTCAGGTGCAGCTCATACGCGCCCAAAGCCGCGGCGAAAGCCGTGGCGCGCTTGACCGGTTTATCCACGGTGAAGGCTTTGCGGAAGAACGGCGGGGCTTGCAGGGGATAGCTGTCGTGCTTGGGCAGCGTGATGACAGAGTTGGTCGGCGTCGAAAACCCGATCCATTTCGCCCGCCAATCGGCGGCGTTCAACAGCCCCATCGTCCACCGGGCCGGCTCGCTCCAGTTGGAGACCTTGCCGGCTTGATCCCAGACGCGCACTTTCCAGAAGCAGGTCTGGCCCGCCGCCGGAACTTTCCCGTCATAGACGATCTGGATGGATTGGTCCGATTTGACCTGGCCGCTGTCCCAGAGGTCGCCTTGATTTTGTTTCAGCAATTCAGCGCTGCCCGCGACGAGCACCTGATACGCCGTCTGCCGGCTGTCCCGCGCGTTTGCGTTGATGACCCAGCTCAAGCGGGGCTGAAGCGAGTCCACGCCGAGGGGGTTTAGCCGATACTCGCAGCGCGTGTCGGACAAAGAAACCGATGAAGCCAGCGCGTTTGTCGCCGCCAGCCAGACAACGAGGAAGGTTTGCTTAAGCATAGGAAGACAGATTGTTGGCAGAGGCGATTTCGTCCGTCCAATGATTTATTCACGGACCAAGCCACGAGGGGAAGGAGCCGGGGTGTGCCAGCCGCTGAACAACCTACTGGGAAGATTTGTCTCCGGGCTCGGTTCCTGTTCAATCCGGCGCGTGAAGCTTTTGGAAATGCTAAGAGCTCGGTTCGCAGGCCTTGCGAAGCCGGAGCATCTGCGGCGCGGCGGATTGGGTGAGCGCGCACCGGAAAAGCATATGCCGGAGTCCCAATCTGAGTTTCATCTGTGTTCATCTGTGGCAATGAATCATCCCGCTTACCGGACGGCTATGAGGGCGGCGAGGTTGGCGGCGGGAGTTTCCACGGCGAGGGTGCAGCCGGAGCTTAACACGAAGCGGGTATGGCCGGCGGCCCGGACGGTGGCGATGGCCTGACCGGCGGCGGCAGTGACGTCGGCCGGCGTGCCGCGGGCGAGGACGCGCACGGGGTCGAGGTTGCCCCAGATGCCCACGCCGGGGCCCACGGTGCGACAGGCCAGGGCGAGGTCCACGGCATGGTCGAGTTCCAGCACGTCGGCGCCGGAGGCGGCCATGAACGGGAGGATGCGGGTGGTGTTGCCGCAAATGTGGAGGGAGACGGGTTTGTCGGTGGCGGCCTTGAGTCGGCGGATGAGGCTGGCTTCGGCGGGCAGGGCAATCTGTTGATAGGGCTGCGGCCCGATGAGCACGGCGGGCGAGTCGCCGCCGCTCAAGAGGTCGGCGCCGGCCTGGCCGAGGGCGCGGCCATAGGCGAGCCCGTATTCTTCGCACCGCGCCGTGAGGGCGGCGACGAACGGCGGGTCGTCGATGAGCTTGAGCATGATTTCGTTGATGCCCATGAGGGCGGCGGCGAGCGAGAAGGGATATTGGTCCAGGCAGGCAACGATGAAAACGTCTTTGCCCAACGCGCTGACGATGCGGGCGAGGGCGTCGAGCATCAGCTGGCAACGGCCTTGCCGGGTCACGTCCGGCGCAGGGATGCGGTCGATGTCGGCGGTGGTGCGGATGAGCGGTTCGCCGAGGCCGCCGAAGGGCTGATGGTCGTCGGTGGCGCCGACGCTGGCTCCCATGGCCTCAGCCGTGACCCAGGTGTCGGCCGAGAGCCAGATGGCGTCGGGCCGGAACCGTTCGTAGTAGGCGAGGACGGATTCGGCGAGCCGGCGCGGGTCGGTGGTGTATTGGCGGATGGTGTGGCCGGCGAGCCCGGCGCAATAGTGGACGGCCAGCGGCCCGATGGGGACGCGCGACACGGGCCGGCCGTTCAAGGCCGCGGTGACGAGGGCTTTGGAGTTCATGCGCAGTGGCGGAGGTCAGGGTTTGGCGTTCAGCAGGGGGGCATATTTTTTGTAGAGCGCCTGGCTGATGGCGTGGCAGTCGCCCTTGGGTTTGGCCGCGAATTTGCCGCCGGAGCCTTGCGCCCATTTCCATTCGAAATCCTTCAGTCGCCCGTCGATGGCCTTCATGTCGGCTTCCTTGCCGTCGGCCAGGGCGGCGCCAATGGCGTCGAGATAGAGCTGCCAGCGGCCGAGATAATAGCCGGCAAGGAGGCCGTTCCAGTCGCGGCCGGCGTAGTCGTTGAGGCTGTGGCTGCGGCCCATCCAGGTGGTGACGATGGTGCGGGCATTCTGTTCGTAGTAGTCGGCCTCGGCGGCGTTCCGGCCCCAGGCGCGGGCGCCGTTCACCCAGATGCCGAAGAGATAATCGGGCCGGGTGCCGAGCAGGGCGTCGAGGTCGTGGCCCATGGCGAGAAACTTTGCGGCGAGCGGCTTGAAGGCGGCGGCGTCCTTTTGCTTGAAGGCGGCGAACATCTGGCGCCGAACTTCGGCGGCGGCGGCGCCCATGGCCATGCCCGTGATGTCGGCGAGGTCGTTGCGATAGGCGTCGCGGGTGCGGACGGCGGGGGCGGCGGCGAGCATTTCTTTCCACGCCTGGGCTAGCGGCGAGCTCTGGAAGACCGCGGCTTCGCCCAGATAGCCGCGCCCGGGATGGCTGAGCGAAGGGACGATCATGAAAACATCGCCGCGGCTGCTGTCAATCCGGTCGGCGAGCACTTGCAGCCAGAAAGTCTGGAAGGCGGCTTCAACGGCGGCGTCCGGCCCGCCCGCATGGCATTGCGCCTGTTCGCGGAGCCAAGCCGACGGGTCACATTGCGGGCCGGCCCAGGCGCGGGCGAAGAGGAATTCATACATGGACTGGTTGTTCAGGCCTTCGAGCGTGGAGCCGAGGCCGGCGCAGTTGGTCGGCGCGGCGTCGTTCATGAGCGCGGTGAGCCGCTGGTTGACCTTGTTGATGGGGCCGCAGATCGGCGTGTTGCCGCCGAAGTTGCCGAGATAATCCCAGATGAACGGCGCGCCGAAAAACTGGTGCCGGCGCCAGAGTTCGGATTCCTCGCAGAAATAATCCAGCAGCAGCATCCGGCCTTTGGGGACGGCCTCGATCATCGCCTGAAGACTGGGGTTGCTCCAGCCGCCCCGGAAGGTCCAGGCCATCTGCACCCAGACGGCCGCAGGATCGGCGGCGGCCATGGCTTCGTAAATCGTCTTCGAGACGCCGGCGAGATAGTCCGGCGCCATGCTCGGCGGCGCCATCTCATTGAAGGGATCGGTGCCGTAATAATGGTCGCTGCCCAGCTCCTGTTCCTGCGCGCGCAGGAACTTGATCTGGAGTTCGCGGAACAGCGGCTCCTGCGGCGCGATGAAGGTCGTGTCATACGCCGCGCCCGCGGCCCAGTGCAGCTTGGTCAGCTTGACCTCCGGCCGCACCCGCTGGACCGCCGCGGGTACATGGCCGGCGAACGCGGGCAGCACGGGCTTCATGCCAAAGGCCCGCTCGCGGTCCACGATGCGTTTCGTCAGCGCGAGTTGCCCGTCAATGTACGACTGCGGCAGCGGTCCGTCCCACTTGTCGAGATTGCCCATGCGGTTCCACGGCAGATGCGCCGGCCCGGTGAAGAAGTCGCGCCGGATCTCCTCGTCGGTCAGGCCGTAATCGCGCCAGACCTTTTGCCAGACGGCCTCGGTGCCGCCCTGCGCGAGCGGCAGATTGATGCCGTTCAAGGCCATCCAGTCCACAAAGCGCTCCCATTCGCGCCATTGCCACCAGGGAAACGAATAGCCGAAGGTGCAGTAGTTCAGGAAGAATCGTTTCGACAGCTTCGTGGCCTGCCGGACGGTTTCCGTTGGCAAGGGCAGGTGTCGGGGCACGGTCACCGCGTCGTCCGCATACCACGACACGGCCACGTGCGCGTCGTGCTTCAGGTACCAGTTGAACGCGACGGCTTGCGACAGCGGTTCGTCGCCGCGCAGGACGATCTTTCCATCGCGCACCCCGACCTCGAAGACGTTTTCGCCATTCGTCGCCGTGATGGTCTCGAGGATGAAATCGTTCACATGGCCCGGGGCGATGCGTTGGATCAGTTCGCGGACCGGCGAGGCGGGGTTCGCTGCGTGGCCCGTCAGCGATGCGAGAGCCAGCAGCACAATGCCAAAGAGGGAAAGACGGCGGTGAGGAAGTGATATTCTCATGGTTGTTTCATTTCAGTCATCCAGCCGGAACCACGCCGTGGGCATTACCTGGAATGTCACGGATCGGTTTGCGGCTCTGGTGTGGGCACGATTGTTCCCTGTCCGGCGCGGCAAGTCCATTACAAGATGGATTCGGCATCCGCCAATGAATCATGGCAGCCATTTGAATCGACCTTGCGGTTTTCTGCTTTCTTGACACATTGAACCACTCAAGCCAGCCATCAACCGCGGCAAGAATTTTTGATCATCTCAAACATCAATCGTATGACTCAACTTGGAGGCTGGTTTCCCCGTGGCGGATCGATGCTCGTTACCGTTCTGCTGCTTCTCACTGCGCTGCCGGCCTTGGCTGACGCGCCCGCCCCGTTGCCGCCCTGTCCGACCCCGGCGCAGCTGGCATGGCAGCGGATGGGGCTCACGATGTTCGTGCATTTCGGCATGAACACGTTCACCGGCCGCGAGTGGGGCGAAGGCAGGGAAGACGAGAAGCTCTTCAATCCGTCGGAGCTCGACTGCCGCCAGTGGGTGCGCGCCGCGAAGGTCGGCGGTTTCAAGCTGATGATCCTCACCGTGAAGCACCATGACGGCTTCTGCCTCTGGCCCAGCAAATACACGGAGCATTGCGTCAAAAACAGTCCCTGGAAAGACGGCCATGGCGACGTGGTTCGGGAATTTGTGGACGCCTGCCGCGCCGAGGGAATGAAGGTCGGGCTCTACCTTTCACCATGGGACCGCAACAATGCGGCTTACGGCAGCGATGCCTACAATGATTACTTCGTCAACCAGCTGACGGAGCTGCTGACCCGCTACGGGCCGGTGGACGAGATGTGGTTTGACGGCGCGAACGGCGAGGGCCGCAACGGGAAGAAACAGGTTTACGACTGGCCGCGCTATTATGCCACGATCCGCCGGCTGTCGCCGTCGGCGCTGATCGCCGTCTCCGGTCCGGACATCCGCTGGGTCGGCAACGAGTCGGGCCTGGCGCGCGCGGGCGAGAGCAGCGTGCAACCGGCGGCCAGGGGGGAAGCCGGATCATCCGCCACCAGGTGGTATCCCGCCGAGTGCGATGTTTCCATCCGGCCCGGCTGGTTTAACCACCCGGCCGAAGACGCCAAGGTGAAGACGCTGGATCACCTGATGGATATTTATTTCAAATCGGTGGGCCGCAACAGCGTGTTGTTGCTCAACGTGCCGCCGGACAAGCGCGGATTGTTTGCCGACGCCGACGTGGCCCGCCTGGGTGAGTTTGGCGCGGGCGTGCGGGGATTGAATGAAAACCCGGTCACCGCCGGGGCCGCCGCCACGGCGGGAGCCACGCGCGAGCCGGCGAAACAATTCGGTCCGCAGCGGGTGCTCGACGAGGATCCCGACACCTATTGGGCCGCCCCGGATGACGTTACGGCCACATGGCTGGAGTTGAAATTGGAAACGCCGCGCGAAATCAATGCCATCAGCGTCGGCGAAGCGCTGGCGCTGGGCGAACGGGTGGGCAAATATCACATCGATATCGAGTCGGCCGGCGACTGGCGGACGGTGGTGCGCGGCAGCACGATGGGCCAGCGCAATCTGTTTTCCATCCCGCGGACGACGGTCAGCCGGCTGCGGCTGGTGATTGAGGCGGCCCGCGCCTGTCCGGCCATCGCTTCGTTCGCCGCCTATCTGGCGCCGGTGACGCCGCCGGCGCAATTGCCGCTGCCCGAGTCGCTGGCGCTCGGCCGGCCGGTCAAGGTATCCAACGTGCACAGCGCCGGATTCACCGGCGAGAAGGCGGTGGACGGCAACCGCAACACGCGTTGGGCGACCTCCGACGCCACCCGCGCCTGCTGGCTGGAGGTGGATTTGGGCCAGGGCCGGCATTTCGACCGCGTGACCATCAATGAACTCACGCCGCGCATCCAGCGGTTTGAAATCCAATACCGGCTGAACGAGAATGATCCCTGGCAGACCGCGCTGTCCGCCACGACCGTTGGGCGGGACTACGACAAGCATTTTCCCGCCGTGATGGGCCGGTATGTCCGCCTCAATATTTTGGACGCCAGCTTTGCCCCGACCATTTCCGAGTTTGAAATTTACATGGCGGAAAAATAACGCGCGTCGTTGGAATAGGGGAACGCTGATTTGTCACCACATCAAGAGCGGACTGGATTGCGGGTTTTGGGAATGCGGGAGGGGCTGGTTGGCATCCAGCGTAATCGTGGCCAATGGCTGCTCTCCCTCCAGCGTGAAAAAGAACAGTGTCCATTGCCCCGGAGTGGTGGCGGCAGGTCGCAGCTTGTAGCCATAGGGTTTCGAACCACCTTGAAAATCCACCGTCAATTCATTCGTCCAGGCGGTGATGAATCGTGGGGCCAGCGAACGCAACGATTCGGGGACCCGCGAATCAGAAACCGCCACGAACGGAAAACCTTTGGTGGCGGATTGCGCGATTCCGGCACAGGCTCGGGCAATTTCGGGGTAGTCGGTGCGAGTCAGCAGGGCTTGACGCTGCCGTGCGCTAACGACGTCCTTATAGGCGGCCGGACCGACCAGCAACGGCACCCCCGCGAGCAAAAGGCCGGTCGTAATAAATAGGAATTTGATCATTGGGGTGAATCAGGCGGCGGATGGTTCAGCCGGCCGGGGGCGACTTTTATCAGGTGATGCCAAATGCAGGCGGTTCCACCAGATGGCGGTGGGATTAGGCACGTCAAACTTGACCCGGCGTTCGGGGCTTTGCCTGGTGTAGATCTCGTAGCCTGTTGGCTTGAGATTGTAGTGGCTCGCCCGCCACCGCCGC
Source organism: uncultured Verrucomicrobia subdivision 3 bacterium (assembly GCA_903917705.1). Classification (GTDB taxonomy): domain Bacteria; phylum Verrucomicrobiota; class Verrucomicrobiia; order Limisphaerales; family UBA11358; genus UBA11358. Next base: position 33,869 of record CAIXBQ010000085.1, read on the forward strand.
AGGTTGTGGCTGACAATCCATAGCCACTTGAGCGGCTGCAGCCACCCGGGAATCATCCGGTTGGTCTCCTGCTTTTCGCGGATGGCGTTCGGCTTGAAATTCATGTTCTCGCCGGTGTCGGCGAAGGTGGAGGTGAAAACATTGCAGGCAGCCATCGGCACCCGGTTATTCAACAGTGCCAGCACCCAATGGAAATCACCGAGGTCGCGCCAGCGCGGGTCAAAATACAGCCCGCGCTTGTGGATGACGCGGCGGCGGATGAAGACTGAGCTGGTCAAAAACGGGAAGCGATACCAGATATGGCGGGGGTTGGGCGGCATGAGCTGGCGATGGCAAAGGTAATGGCCGTTGCCGTCGACGATGATACTGCCGGCGAGCACGACTTCCACGTGCGGATGCTGTTCAAAAAAGTCGCGCACCGCCGCGAGCGCGCCGGGCAGGTATTGTTCGTCGCAGTTCAGATACGCGAGGATGTCGCCGGTGGCGCGGCGGTAGCCGCGATTCACGGCGTCATACATGCCGAGGTCCTTTTCGATGAATGCCTTCACGCGCGGATCGTGCGGCAGCCAGTCCTGCGTGCCGTCTTCGGAGCCAGCATCCTGCACGATATGTTCGACTTGGACGCCCTGCTGGTCGGCGACGGAAGCGATGCACAATTTCAGCCAGTCGGATTGGCGGAAACTTGGCGTGATGATGGAAAAAGTCATGGGGAGGTTCTCCCTGTAACAAAGTCTTCGGTTAATGCACGTTTGGGGCCGGGTTCATTGCTAATTGGGGACGGCGACCGCCGGTCGTTCGTGGTAAGCAAGGCCGGAGCGATAAACGTTCAAGAGTTGCTTGTTCATGTCGGCCAGCCGCTGCTCGCCGTTGGCGGTTTGCAACCGGATCGCCATTTCGGCCGTGGCGACCGCCTCTGACTTTTGACCTGCTTCCGCATAAGCTGCCGCCAGTGTGCTGATCATGACCGTCTTTTTAAATGCGGTCAGGCGGCAGGCCCGTTCTGCGTGCCGGATCGCCTCCATCCCGTCACGCACCGTATCGTCGGAACAGGTGGCGAGCAGCCAGGCCAGATTGTTCAGCGTTTCCGGCAGATCGGGATTGAAGGATAAAACCTTACGAAACTGATTCGCCGCATGAAGGGCCTCGCCGTTTTGATAGAACAACGTGCCCAAGTCCAGGCGGGCTTGGATATCCGGCTTGGCGCTCAGGCATAGCGCGGTCTGGAGTTGGCGGATTGCCTCCGGGAGCCTGCTCTGCCGGCTCAACGCGCTGGCATAGCGCTTGTGCGCCTGCGGATCTTCGGGTTTGAGTCGGATGGCCGCCAGAAAATGAGGTTCTGCTTCGGCGAATTTTCCGGTAAGGGCCAGCGCCTGGCCCAGGTTTGATTGCGCCCCGGCATTGGCCGGGTCGGTTTGCACCGCCGCTATAAAATGCGTCGTGGCCCCGGTATAATCATGCCTTTTCGCGAGAATGACGGCGAGATCGTTGTGGGCGATCGAGGCGGCCGGATTCTTTGCCAGCGTGTCGAGGAACAGGCTTTCATCCGTGGCGAACGCGCGCGCCCGTTGGAAAGTCAATACCGACAGGGCCAATACCAGGGCGAAGGCAACCCCTCTGAAGATTTTTGCATTGGTTAGGGAAGCCAGCATCGCCATGGACAGGGTCATCGGGGCAATCAGCGGCAGATATTGCAGATGGTCGGAAACCTGCCACCGGGTCTGGAATTGCGAATCGAAGAAACCGAGCGCCGGGAATAACGTGACAATGAAGCATCCCAGCCCGAACAAGGCGTGCCGCCCCCATTGGTGGCGGAACCGCCAGCACAATGCAAAAGCGCCGCCCAAAAACAGGACCGGAAGAAATGAAGCGACTGCCGATGCATCAAGTTTCCAGCGCGCATAAACAATATTCAGGTCGATGGGTAAAAGCGCCTTGCCCAGATAAAACCAGACCACTTGTCCGGCCACGGCTAGCCGTTCCAGGATGCTTTCGGGCGGGGGCGTTTCGCCGGCACTGGCCAGGGCTTGATTTTTTTGGAACCAGATCGACATCAGTCCGAACGCCAGCGCCAGAATGAAGAAGGGGATGGTTTTCAGCCAGTCTTGTCGCGTGATACGCTTGCGCTGCCAGACCGCCCAGCCGAGCAGCACCACGGGCAGCATGACGGTGGAGGTTTTGCCAAGCAGGGCCAGCAGGAAAGCAACCAATGATAGGCCATACCACAATGGGGCGCAGTCGCGCCAACGGTGGCTGGCGGGTTTAAAGGCAAGGCTTTCGTAATGGAGGAAGGACCAGAAGCTTAAAATAAAGAAAGGCAGGGAAAGCGTGTTCTTGATCTCGGCAATGCGGGCGACCGAGTTGACGGCGACGGGATGCACCGCAAAAATTGCCGCGCACAGCCAGCCGCCGGGAATTTTCAATTGCGACAGCAGGCGCCACAGCAACACGGCGCTTGACGCATGCAGCGCCAGGTTCACGGCGTGATAAAAACCGGGGTGTTCCCCCCACGCCAGCCATTGCAACCATAAGGCAAAAGTGGACAGCGTGAAGTCTGTTTGAAACCAGATGGTAAGGGGACCCAAAGTGCCGTTCACCAGCGGATTGTCTTCTTTGATCAACCGATGATCGTCCATCAGGAAACTTCCCGGCAGGATCGGGCCATAGACCACGACCACGAGCGTGAAAATATGCAGGGCTCCCAAGCCGATCCGAAAACGGCTTCCCGCCCCCATGGTAACGAGGGAGGCGAATTTCAAACGCAGGCCATCGAGTCGCGTGCCGGGCGTTGGTCGCAGTTCCGGAGGGGCGGTCGCCGTTGATGCGTTGATTGTTTTTCGGCTGATCACGGGAATACCGTGAATAGCCTAGCGTACGCGGAAGATCCCGGCACCTGCCCCTTGGGGAAGGTCGCTTTGGGAATGCAATCAGCAGGATTTCTTCAAGCCGGCATCTGGGGTGATCACAAATTCTGGTCTGGCTTGAATAAGCCGGTCTCGGCGACCAGGCGCGTCAGTTCGGCCACTGACTGGACTTGTAACCGGCGGGTCAGGTTGGTCCGGTGCAGCTTGACGGTGCGCAAATTAATGCCCAGTTCGACGGCGATTTGCTTGTTCAGCTTGCCGCGCACGACGTGCGCCAGCACCTCCAGTTCTCTTGGCGACAGTGCGGCAAATTTCTCACGCAAAACCCGCCCGCGTTCGCGTCCCGCCCGCTCCTGGGTGTTGCGTGCCAGCGCCCGCTTGATGGCCTCGAGCAATTTTTCTTTCGGGGTCAGCTTGGTCAGAAAATCTTCCGCGCCGTGCCGCATGGCTTGAACCGTCGTGGGGATGTCCCCTTGGGCGGAGAGAAAAACCACCGGCAGCGGGTTGGTCGATTTGGCCAGCGCCGCCTGCAATTCCAATCCATTCAAGCCTGGCATCTGCAGGTCCGCCAGCACGCAGCCGGACATCCCGGGGGCAATCTGTTCAAGAAATTTTTCCGCCGATTCAAACGCCTGCACGGGATAGCCCGCCGCCCGCAGGAATCGCGTCACCGATTTCAGGAAGGATTCATCATCATCCACGACAAAAATCGTGTTGGATTCGGCTGGGGAATTCATGGCTCAGGGGTCAATCGCCGGCAGTGTGAATCTGAAAACCGCACCGTGCCCGGGGCTGTTTTCTCCCCGGATTTCACCGCCGTGCGCTTCGATGATCGTCTGCGAGATGGGCAGCCCCATGCCCATGCCGTTCGCCTTGGTCGTGAAGAATGGCTCAAACAGGTGCTTCATTTTGTCCGCTGGAATCCCGGTACCGCAATCGCTCACCGCGATTTCCACTTTCTTGTCCTTGGTCGTCTCTGCGCGCACGGTCAGCAGCCGCTCTTCTTCCGGACTGTCCGTCATCGCATCCATCCCGTTCAAAATGAGGTTCAAAAGCACCTGTTGCAGATGCACGCGGTCGCCGCGCACAGCCGGCAACTGGGACGGGATCAGCAGGGTCAAGTTGACCCGCCGGGCGTTCGCATCTGATTGGGCCAGCGTGATGGTGTCTGCCAGCAATTCGCCGAGGTCTACGGATTTTGATTCCAGGCTGCGCCGTTTGAGCAGGGACCGCATCCGGTCAATTACGTTGCCAGCCCGCTGATCATCCTTCCGGATGTCCGCCAGTATGGCGCGAATCTCGTCTAGGTCCGGCTTTTCTTTCTGGAGAAATAGTTCCGCCGCTTCCGCATTTCTCAAGATGGCCCCCAGCGGCTGGTTCAGTTCATGGGCCAGCGCAGACGCCAGTTGTCCCATGGTGGATACCCGCGTGACATGCGCCAGTTCCATCCGCTGATTGAGAATTTCCGCCTCAGCCCGCCGGCGTTGTTGCCGCTGTGCGAGGAGTCCCGCAATCGTGATCGCCTGCGCCAGCAGGACTGACAGCGAAATCAGGATCAAGTCTTTATGCTGGTCCCACAAGGTCTCCGGCCGGTAACGGATGATGGCATCTGCTGGAACGCGGCTTCCTTTGATGCCCCAGCGCTGCAAAGCCCGCCAATCCACCATCGGCGTTCCTTTCGTTGCCACTTCAATGGGCGTCTTTCCCGGGCTTGCGCCGCCGAGAATGCGCAGGGCCAGTTGGGCGGTCCTTGCGCCCAGGTCTTCAGGGGCAATCACCGCTCCCCCCACCGCTCCGCTGCCGAGCACCCATCCGCCAAGCACATACACCGGTACACTGGCCGCCGGAGCCAGTGTTTGTGCCAATTGCGATAAAAAAAAGCGCTGGCCGGTCACATCGCGCTGAACGGAGCTCATTAGGATAACGGTGCCGGTCGGCAACGTTTTCACCGCAGCGGGCAATTCCGATCCCGGGCGGTTGGTCCAGAAATCGAATTCGATTCCTTCCAGCGCCCGCGTTGCTTCCTCGATCCGCCCCAGCGCCGCCCGATCTGATTCCGAGGTGCCGCCGATCACCACCACGCGGTGTGTGTCCGGTTGTAAATGCATGATCAGGCCCAGGGTGCCGCGTATGTCGTAACGCTGGACAATCCCGGTGACGCCGAATTTGCTGATTGCCAGCGGTACCTCCAACTCGTTGATCGCGACGAAGACGACCGGCACTTCCGGAAACAAAGCGTCCGGCAACGCGCCTGCGAGCAGATAGTCCCGCGATGGAAACGCCACGATCAGATCCAGGTGCTGGCCGGAGTATTTTTTGCCCAGATAATCCTCGAACACGCGAAGGTGTCCCTCATCTGAAAAATGACTGGCATCAAGATATTCAGTCAAAAATTCAATCCGGTTTGTGCTGGCCTTCTGCATTTCCGCCCGCACCGCCTGTTCCAGCATGATGTTTCCCGGCACGTCTTTTCCCTCGCTGAACAGCATTAAAACCCGCTTGGGCTGGGAACTGCTTGGCCCTGCCATGTTTTGCGCCGCGCCATCCCGCACCCCGAAAACGGTCGCAACCAGGGTCATGAGGAGAACCAGTCCGGATCTCCGGAAGGCCGTCGGAACAATATTTCGCGAACAATTCAACCGTGGCAGAGTATCCATCCGACTTTCAGTTTCAAGCCAATCTCAACAACCATGCGGGCCGGAACTCCCGTGGTAAAATGGGCCGTTTTTGTTTTGGCTAACAGCCAACACGTTCCTGGGTGAAGATGAACAGTTGCCATTTTGGGTCAGTTATTGGTGGTGACAGAAGTTCTGGATGCTCGCGCCGTTTGCCGGTCGCTGAATCCGGTGAAGTTCTGGCGATAGTTGTCAAGGCTTGCAACGCATCCACCAGGTAATCCAGACTGCTGACAAAAGAATCAGGTTTGCCAACCTAATGAAAAAATTGTTCCTCGGTTTTTGTCTAGGCTACGTCATGGTCGCCAATTCCTTAATGGCGGCTACCGAGGCTGCTTCGAAACCCAACATCATCTTTATTCTCACGGATGACATGGGTTGGGGTGATCTAGGAATCTTTTACCAGAACGGCCGCGATTTCGCCGTCAACCGCAATCAGCCCGCTTTTGCCACGCCCAATCTGGACACGTTGGCCAGGCAGGGGGTTCAATTGCGCCGCCATTATACTGCCGCGCCCGTTTGTGCCCCGGCCCGCTCCTCACTGCTTTGCGGCGTTACGCAGGGACATTCCGGCGTGCGCGATAACCAGTTTGACTGGCCCCTTGAAAACAACCACACCCTCGCCACCGTCCTCAAGCAGGCGGGATACGCCACGGCGATCATTGGAAAATACGGACTGGATGGCAACGCGCTCGGTGCGCGATCCGCCGGCCCGTTGTTGCGGGGTTTTGATTACTTCTTTGGCTATCTCGACCACATGGCCGGCCATTATCACTACCCTAAGGAGGACAACGAGCATGGCAGCAAGAAAAAGTTCGGGCTTTACGACGGGACCAACGACATCATCGAACAGCTCGATAAATGCTACACCGCCGACCTGTGGACGGCCCGTGCGAAAAAATACATCGTTGATCAGCGGGCGGCCAATCCGGCGCAACCGTTTTTTCTCTTCCTCGCCTTCGATACGCCTCATGCGAAACTGGAGGTGCCCGCATGTGCTTATCCGGCCGGTGGCGGCATCCGCGGCGGCGTCCAGTGGATCGGTAAACCTCACGCGATGATTAACACGGCTATCGGCACCGTGGATACCTGGATTCACCCGGATTACACCAACGCCACCTGGGACGCGGATAATAACCCGGCCACGGCTGAGGTGGCTTGGCCGCTTGCTGAAAAACGCCACGCGACCATGATGCGCCGCCTCGACGATTGCGTGGGCGACTTGATGCAAACCCTCAAAGATCTCGGGTGCGACTCGAACACCATCGTAATCTTCACCTCTGACAACGGTCCGCACAACGAAAGCGCTGGCGGCACCTACACCCAGAACCCGACCTTCTTCAATTCGTTTGGCCCGATGGACGGCATTAAGCGCGATTCCTGGGAAGGCGGCATGCGCGAACCGGCACTGGCGCGATGGCCGGGGCATTTCCCCGCCGGCACCACGAACCTGACGGCTTCGCAGTTTCAAGACTGGATGCCGACCCTTGCTGAATTCGCCGGCTTGCCTGCCCCCGCCCGCAGTGATGGCGTATCCCTCGTTCCCACCCTGACCGGAACCGGCACGCAACGGCAGGGCGCAATCTACGTGGAATACAATTTTAAGGGAAAAACCCCGGGCTACACGGAGTTTGACCCGTCGCACCGCAATGCTATTCGTAATCAGGAGCAAGTTGTCTATGTGGATGGCTACAAGGGTATCCGCTACGATATCACCTCAAATACCAACGATTTTATCATCTGCGACAGCCTTCACGATGCCCGCGAAACCACCAACCTGGCGGGAACCAGCGCTTATTTCATCAGCCTCCAGCAGCGCATGAAAAATGCCGTTTTGCATATGCGCCGGCCTGATTCCACCGCGCCCAGGCCTTACGACGGGGACTTGATACCCGGCGTGTCCACGAACACCGTCACCGGCCTCACATGGCAGGCGTTTGAAGGCGGTTTCCCGTGGGTGCCCGATTTCACGCTGCTCTCGAACGTCGCTACCGGCCAGAGCACCAATGGCATTGATCTCTCTGTCCGCACCCGCAATGACAATATTGGTGTGCTCTACACCGGTTACATCAACGTCCCCGCCGATGGCACCTACACGTTTTACCTGAACACCGACGGCCGCGCCTTTTTGCGCATCCATCAGGCGAGCGTATTGGATGCCGACTTCGGTTACGTCGGCGGCAGTGAGGTCAGCGCCACCATCAATCTTCAGGCCGGCCGTCATCCCGTCCGGCTTGGCTATGTGCGTGGTGCCGGCGGCGTGCCGTCGCTTACTCTGCAGTGGGCCAGTCGTACAATTGTCAGACAAGTCGTGCCCGCCAGCGCATTTGGCCGGTGAATCTCTTTGCAAAACTTAAAACGTGTTTCGCCGGCCCGGCGAAGTCGGAACATTTGCGGCGGGGCGAATTGGGCGAGCTCGCGGCAAAAAGGTTTTTGCGGCGAACCGGTCTGAAATTTCTGGCGGCCAATTTCCGTTCCCGGCACGGCGAGATTGATTTGATCTTCCATGACGGTGACTGCCTCGTCTTCATCGAGGTGAAAACCCGTTCGTCGGAAGACTGGACCCGTCCGGCGGCGGCGGTGGACGCAAGGAAACGCCGGTTGCTGTCGCAGACCGCGCTGGATTATCTGCGGCTGCTGAAAAATCCGCCGGTGAAGTTCCGGTTCGATATCGTGGAGGTGTTGCTGGCGGACGGTGAGGTGCGCGAGATCCGCCACCTGCCGAATTCGTTCTCTTTGAGCAAGCCGTATCGTTATGCGTGAAAATTATCGCCTGACAGCGTGACATTCCGGCGGCGGCCCGGTCTAATCAGCAGTGAAAGCCATCATGATGAACGAGCCGGTTGCAGATCAAGGTGTTCAGGCCGGGATGCCCGCTGGATGGGTGTCTTCGGAACTGGCCGCCCTTTACGACGAGCACAGCCGTGCGATCTTCTATCTTGCCCTGCGCTTTCTGGGTGACCCGCAAAAGGCCGAAGATGCCACGCATGATGTCTTTCTGAAGGCGTTCCGGCGGCTGGAACAATTTCGCGGGGATGCGTCGGTGCGCACCTGGCTTTATCGCATTGCCATCAACCGTTGCCAGAATATCTGCCAGTCCTGGCACAGCCGCCATATCTACGCCGATTCCGGGGATGCCGTCTTGGAAAATACGGCGGCCCGGACCGATTCGCCGCTGCGGGTGCTGGAAACCAAGGAACTCGGCCAGCGCATCCAGCATACGCTGGATGCCTTGTCCGAAGAATACCGGCTGCTGCTGTTGCTCGTCGCGGATGAGGAGTTGAGCTACGAGGAGATCGCCGCGCTCGTCGGCCAGTCGGCCGATGCCGTGCGTGGCAAACTGCATCGCGCCCGCAAGGCCTTTGCCGCTCATTTTGAAAAAACTGTTTAAGGAGACTGAAGCATGAAACAGCAAACCAAACTTGCCCAGAAGCAGGAATCGGTCGCAGAACAGCAGACGCAGTCGGCAAAGGAGTTTCCCAACTCGGACGAATTGCTGCGGTTCGATGCTGCGCAGACCGCCGTGCCCCCGGAAATCGCCCGGCGGCTGCAAAAATCGGCAGTGCGTCTTCCTCCTCCGCCTTCGCGGACATGGTGGAAAAACCTAATTGGTGGTTGAAAGATGAATATCTTCTGGCAACGGTTTCTGGCAGCGCTCACTCCCGGTGTGCGGGTTTTGTTGGGCCTGTTGATGTTGGTCTATCTGGTGGCAGTCACCGGAATAGTGTGCCATGCCTTTGATCTGTATGCCTGGCTGGCACTCAGTGGATCAAAGTTTTGGAGCGGACAAATTTGGCGGCTAGTGACCTATGCGCTGTTGCCGTTCGGAATAATGGATTTTGTCATGAATGGCGTCGCGCTGGTCGTGCTGGGTGGCATGCTCGAACGCCACTGGTCGCGTGGTGATTTTTTGCTTTATTGCGTGGTGGCGGCGGCGGGTGCCGGTATTGCAAAAGTGATTCTTCAATCTGCCAGTCCGACGCCCTTGGTGGGTGCCGCACCGATGATGTTTGGCCTGCTGATTGGCTGGGGCTTTCTCTGCGGTCGTGAAAATATTACCATCGCCATCTTTGGTGAGACAACCGTGTGGAAGCTGATTCTGGTTGCCGCTGCCGTCAGCCTCCTGATCATGCTTTTCACCGGCGGAATGGCTGCGGCAATCATCATGGCTGGTGGCGGGGGGGCAGGATTTTTTTACCTCTGGCTTAAACACAAATGGCTGATGAGCCGCACCGGCAGCGTGATTCACTCGGAGCGCATTAACCGGCTTGAGCTATGATATGTGCTGCGCCAGAAAAGATTCTCCGCGCGGCGCAAATGCGTCCGGCGCTCGCAGGCGAACGCGCCCATCGCGCACGGGCAATGCTGGCGGATTGCCGGCTGTGCGCCCACGACTGCGGCGTCAACCGGCTTGCCGGCGAAACGGGGTTGTGCCACGCCGGCGCCGGGACGCGGTTTTTTTCCGCGCAGGCGGAAGTCTCGGATGAGTTGGAATTGATTCCGACGTTCGCCGTGGCGTTTAGCGGTTGTGACCTGCGTTGTGATTTTTGCATCACCGGTGCGGAAAGCTGGAATTCGCGCGCCGGTCTCGGCTTCGATGCCGCTGCGATGGCCGCGCGGGCGAAGGTCGCCCTGGAAAACGGTGCGCGTACCATCATGGTGCTGGGCGGCGAGCCGACCATTCACCTGCCCGCCGCGTTGGAATTTGTTTCGCTGGTGCCGGCGACGGCCAGATTGATCTGGAAAACCAATGCCCATGGCACGGCGCCGGCTCGGGCGCTGCTTGACGGGATGTTCGATGTCTGGCTGGCGGATTTCAAATTTGGCAACGATGATTGTGCGCAGCGGTTGGCAAAAGTCCCCAATTACGTCTGCGTGGTTCGGGAAAATCTGCTTTGGGCCAGGGAACATAGCGAATTGATCGTCCGCCATCTGCTCATGCCCGGCCACGTCGAGTGTTGCTGGCGGCCGGTGGCGGAATGGTTGTCGGAATATTTGCCTGGTGTTAAGTTGAATTTGCGCGCCGGTTTCTGGCCGGCTTGGCAGGCGCGGCGGCATGGGGAATTACAGAAATCCCTGTCGGTCAAGGAAGTTGATGCTGCTTTTGGGCTGGCGCATGAACTGGGTTTGGATTTAATTCCATGAAACCGCAGATGATAAAAGGGCTCGTAAACCCCTCCGCTGGAAAGTCGGTGAGCGAGATTTTGATATTAGCCGACGGTAAAATCTTGGCGCATAATCTTTCCCCGGCGATGGCTGGTGTGCTGGCGGCATTGGATCCGGCAGACGCGGCCATGAGCCGGCGGGCGAAGCGGAAAAAAACTTTACATAATGAACTTCCAGACTGAAATTGAGACGCTCATCCGGGCGCGTTATCCCATCCTTTACGTTATTTCTAGTGAGGAAATGCGAGTGCAAAACGTGATCGTGGAGATCGCCAAAAAACGTCAGAAAAAAGTGTTTGAGTGGAGCTATAGCACCGGCATCGTGCCCGCCGGGACTTCTATCCAGTCGCACAAAAACCGCAATGCTGCCACCAAGGATCCGTTGATGGCGCTGGACCAGGTGATTGAGCAGGTCGAGCCGGCGATTTATGTGTTCAAGGATTTCCATCCGTTTCTGACCAAGAACAATTTTGCCATCGTTCGCAAGCTCAAGGAAATCGCGCTGCACCTGAAAAATAGTTTCAAGACGATTGTGCTCATATCGCCGATGATGGAAATTCCTCCCGAGTTGGAGAAGGAAATCACCGTGCTGAACTATCCGCTCCCGTCGCGCGAGGATTTGAGCGAACTGCTGGATAAGATTATTGCGGATGTCGCGCAGTTCAAGCAGGTGAAAATCGAGCTCGACGATGCCGGGCGCGAACGCCTGTTGTCCGCCGCGCTCGGTTTGACGTTGGGTGAGGCGGAAAATGTCTTTGCCAAGATCATCGTCAAGGATGAGCGCTTGAGTGGCGAAGATGTGAACGAGGTCTTTGCCGAGAAGCAGCAGATCATCCGCAAAAGCGGCTTGCTGGAATATTACACCACGGAAGACAGTTTTTCGAACATCGGCGGCCTGGCCGTTTTGAAGGACTGGCTGGACAAGCGTGCGGCGGCGTTTACGAAGGAAGCCCGGGCGTTTGGCTTGCCCGCCCCGAAGGGGATTTTGATGCTCGGCGTGCAGGGCTGCGGGAAAAGTTTGTGCGCGAAGGCTGTTTCCAATCAATGGCAGTTACCGCTGCTGCGTTTCGACATGGGCCGGATGTTCGGCAGTCTGGTCGGTTCGTCGGAAGAAAATGTGCGCCGTGCCATCGCCGTGGCGGAATCAGTTGCCCCGGCGATTCTCTGGGTGGATGAAATTGACAAGGCCTTTGCTGGTTCACAGGGTTCCGGCGCGACGGACGGTGGCACCACGGCGCGTGTTTTCGGCACTTTTTTGACATGGCTATCGGAAAAAACTGCGCCGGTGTTTGTGGTGGCGACGGCCAATGATATATCCCAACTGCCGCCGGAACTGCTGCGCAAAGGTCGTCTTGACGAAATCTTTTTTGTGGATTTGCCAAGCCAGGACGAGCGTCGGGATATTTTCCGCATTCACATCAACCGGCGCGGCCGGGATGCGGAACAATTCGATATGGCTGCCTTGGCGGAGGCGAGCAAGGATTGCAGCGGCGCGGAAATTGAGGAGGCCATTAATAGTGCGCTTTACGACGCGTTTTACTCAAGCCAGGAAATCACCACCGAATCCGTGCTGGCGACGTTGGCGCAGACCGTGCCGCTTGCCAAGACCATGGACGAGCAGATCAACCGCCTGCGCAACTGGGCGGAGGGGCGCGCGCGGAATGCCAGCGTGCCGCGGGACACGCATAAAGCCAGCACCGTGCGCCGGATGGAATTGTGACCGGGTTAATCTATGGACAACAGGTTCGACTATTTCAAAAACCGTCGGTTTGTGCCGATTTTCTTCATCACGCTGGTGGCGATTTTTGCCGGACCGTTGGTCATTGGCATTATTCTCCAGGTAGCCGACAGTCGCGATTTGCTCAAGTATTGGCCGTTCGTTCTGATGGTAATTGGCTTGTGGCTGCTGGTGCTGATCGGGCGCAGTCTGCGGGAGATGCGGGTGCGGCGGTTGAATTGCTATAAAACTTCGCCATTATCGCGTGACGAAATGGCGAAAGCCCGGTCTAAACTTATATCCAGAACGGTTTTTAAATAAAATATGAGTGCGGTTTGCATTTTAACTCCGGTCGTCATCATGGCATGGCCGGCCTTCAGCGCGGCGGTGGTTGCGGCGGCCAGCTCGCTCGGTTATCAGGTCGCCGCCGAAGTGAACAGCCAGCGTCCTGGCGAGGCCGTTCGCAAGCAAACCGGCGGCGTTCAGTTGGAGATTGAGCGCAGCGAGGTGGTGACAAATCAGCTTGGTCGGGACCAGCGGATTGCCGTGTCGCGTGAAGGCGTGACGGTGACTTTTTCTCGAGATGCCCGCGGCAAGGCTTCCCTGTGTGTGATCGGCAACGGCCGGAGCGATGAGGCGTTGCGGGCGCTGGGCGAGGAATTGAGCCAGGCGGTCGTGCAGCAATATGTTTATCAAAAACTGATGGACGAAATGCGATCGCGCGGCTTTAACGTGGTCGAGGAAGAAGTGAGCCAGGATCGCTCCATTCGTCTGAAAGTCCGGCATTGGGAGAATTGATTATGCCCCAACGAGAATTTGAAATAACCATCGGCAGGACCGGTGAGGTCGAGTTGCATGTCAAAGGCTTCAAGGGCAAGGGTTGTCTCGCCGCCGTGAAAATTTTTGAGGAAATTGTCGGCGAGATGAAGTCGCAGCAGCAGACCAGTGAGTTCTATGAGCCGGAAGAACAGGTGCAGTATCGCATTGACCAGCGGCATTGATGAAATGGCTGGATAAAATCATAAACCGGAAGCATGGCCCAATCTTTCATTCCTGAAGAAGATTCAGCGTATTATCCGCCGCGCGCGCGCTGGTATTCGGTGTTTTTTTATTTCGGCAATAATTTGCGCAGGCGACTGGCGCTTGACCGGTTGGCGCTGCCCCGCGAAATGAAAATCGGCGAACTGGTCGCCGGTTTTTTTGTGCCCGGATTGGCTGTCTGGTTCCGCGGGCCGAGGCTCTGGGGTCGGGCTGCCCTGACTGCCAGCGCGGTGCTGTTTTTGATTTTCATCGTCTGGCTGGGCTATCCGGCCGCCAACTTGGCGTTCGGTCTGCTGGTTTCACTTCATTGCACGGGGTTTGTCTATTATTGCAATCCGCTCATGGCCACCGAACCATTCCGGTCGCGGCTGGCGTTTACACTCTTATTATTGCTGGCGATTGGCTTGTTGTTGTATGTGCCGGCCCGCAGCTTCATTCAGGGCCATTGTCTGACGCCGTTGCAAATGAACGGGCAGGTGGTTGTCGTGCAGCGGATTTTTCAAGCTCGTCACCTTCAGCGCGGGGACTGGATCGCTTATGCATTGCATGACGAGGAACAGGGCGAGGCGCACAACGGCGGTGCCGTGTGGGTTCGTGCTGGTATGGGCTTGGGGCCGGTGCTGGCGGTGGCGGGGGACCAGGTGGTTATTTCCTCAAATACGTTTTCGGTGAATGGTATATCACACCCGAGCTTGCCGCACATGCCGGGGGCGGGTTCCTTGACCGTGCCGGAAAATCATTGGTTCATCTGGCCAAACCTTGATATAAGCGGACACGGAAATGTGAGTGAAGCCAGCATCAGCAGCACCATGTTGGACATGGCCAGCGTGAATGCGACGCAGTTTTTTGGGAAGCCGCTGCACCGCTGGTTCTGGCGGAAACAAATTTTACCATGAGCCGTTTCATCAACCTGGAATTTGCCGACGGGTCCGACAACCAGCTTCAGCCGGAGCAAAAGGCGCTGGTCAAGGATGAGGCCTATTACCTGGCCGAGGCGCGGACGGCCTTTGAAAATGGCAATTTCGAGCAGGGCTTGCGCTTTTATTCAAAAGTTCTCGAATACAATCCCAAGAATGCCGCCGCGTGGACCGGCCAGGTGCGCATGCTGGTTGAATTGGGCGAGTTTCGCGAGGCCAAGCTGTGGGCGGACAAGGCGCTCGAACGATTCCCCAATGAGCCGGAGTTGCTCGCCGCCAAGGCGGTCGCGCTCGGCCGCAGTGGCGATTTGCAGGGCGCGTTGGCGTTCTCCGACGCATCCATTGAGGAACGTGGTGATACGCCCTATGTCTGGCTGGCGCGCGGCGATGTTCTGCTGGCGCGGGCCGAGCCGCGGGCGGATTACTGTTTTGAAAAGGCGCTCCTGCTCGCTCCGCGCGACTGGTTCATCGCCTGGCTCGCGGCCCGCATCCGGTTTTATTACGAACAATTTGTCCTGTCCCTCAAGCTGATTCAGCAGGCCGTGGAATTGAACCCCGGAAACTTCCTGCTGTGGCTGGAGCAGGGGCATTGCCAGCAGGCGATCGGCCTGGTCGGAGCGGCGGAGATTTCCTTCACGCAGGCGCGGCAGTTGAATCCGCGGAGCGAGGAGGCGGATCATGCGCTGTTCCGGATTTCCCAGGCGGGACTGCTGGCGCGGCTGCGGGGAAAATTGCGGGAATTATTCAAACGATGAGCTCTGAAAACTTGAACCGGCTGCTGTCGGCGGTGAATGAATTTGATGCGTCGGATCTGCATCTGGTGGCCGGCGTGCCGCCGGCGTTTCGCGTGAACGGCGAGATCATCATCGCCGACGAGGACGCGCTGACCGAGGAGGAGATCACCGAGATGGCCAACGGCCTGATGAACGAGCCGCAGCGGAAAAAATTTGAGCAGGAATGGGAACTGTGTATTTCCATTCTGCACAGTGCCGCCGGCCGCGTTCGCGCCACTTTCTATCGGCGCAATAACCATCCGGAATTAAGCTTCCGCTTTTGCGGCGACAAAATCGCTGCGCGCCGGGAGCTGGGATTGCCCGACAAGATTGACGAGCTGGCGCGGAAGCCGAACGGCCTGGTTTTGATCACCGGCCCCACCGGCGCGGGCAAGACGACGACGCTGAACTATCTTGTGGACCTCATCAATAGTGAGCGCCGCTGCAAAATTGTCACGATTGAGGACCCGATCGAATTTGTCCACGAAAACAAGCGTGCTATCGTGGTCCAGCAGGAGGTGCTGACCGATGTCCGCTCATTCAACCGCGCGCTGATCCATGTGCTGCGGCAGGATCCGGATGTGATTGTGGTCGGCGAAATGCGCGACCATGAGGCGATCGCCACCGCCATGACGGCGGCGGAAACCGGCCATCTGGTGCTGGCCACCATGCACTCGCCGAATGTTTCCCATGCCCTGGAGCGGATCATCGGCGTCTTTGAAGGCAGCGCGCAGAAGCAGATTATTTTGCAGCTTTCCAACGCGCTGCAGGGGATCATTGCCCAGGACCTGTTGCCGTCGGCGGATCGCACGCGGCGCGTGCTCGCCTATGAATTGCTCGTGGCCACCGGCGCGGTGCGGAATCTGATCCGGGAAAACCAGCTGCACCACTTGGAAAATACGCTTCAGATGGGGCGCAAGGATGGCATGGTGCTCATGGATAATCACCTCTACGACTTGTATTGCAAATGCGCCATCACCTACGACACGGCCATCAGCCGCGCCCGCCATCCCGACCGGATCACCCGGCAGAAAACCTGAGTTTGGGTTGAACCGGATCGTGGTCCGGCCCGCTGCGTTGTTCCCGGGCAGAAAAAATGCCGGGCTTGAAGCCCGGCATAGCTGGTCAAAAATTCGGTCTGAACCGGGGCTTACCGCGCCAGTTGCAGTGCGATTTCCTTTTCAATTTCGTGTACGAGGTCGAGGTCGCGCGTGCCCCATTTGGTGCGGGCCTGCACATCCACTTGCGTGGTCTTGGGGTCTACGCTCTCGACGCGCACCCAGACCTTGCGGCCGTTGACGCGGGCGAGCAGTGAGCGGACGGCGTTGGTGCTGTCATGCGGGATGTATTCGTTGATCATCACGCCGTCGGTCTGGATGACGGCGACGGATGCCTGATAAACCTGATCCAGCGTGCGCTGGTAGCGGCCGGCCACGGAATCCTTGCCCCAGGTGGTTGCAAACGTGTGGGTGTCGCTCACGGTGCCCACGCAGCCTGCGGTGAGGAAGCTGGCGGCGGCCAGGGCGGCAAAAAGTGTCTTTTTCATATCGCCTTCAGGACAATAAAAAAAGCCGCGCGCGTCAAGCACCATTCTCAGTCTTTCCCTGGGAGTCCAATGGGGGAATTACTAAAACCCCCGGCCGGAGGTGGTTTTTTCCGGGCGGTCACCCTTGGTTTGCCGCCGTGGTTTAGCTTTGACGCTGTGCGTTCTCTCGCGTAGCGTATCCGTTCATTTTAACCCTGGTTATTGAAAGATTAATGTGAATTTTTTCAGAAAAATTTTCCCGTCGAAGAACGCCCGTGATGTCAAAAAGATTCGGCCGGTGGTCGCCCGCATCAATGAAATTGAGGCGGGGCTGCAGCCCTTGTCCGATGATGACCTGCGTGCCAAAACCGCCGCTTGGAAGGAGGAACTTTCCCAAATCGAGGATAAAGCGGAACTTGCCAGCCGGCTGGATGAGATTCTGCCCGAGGCGTTTGCCGTCGTGAAAAGCGCCTGCCGCCGCTTGTGCGGACAGGACGTCATCGTTCGCGAGCATCCCTTGCGCTGGGAAATGGTGCCGTTCGATGTCCAGCTCATCGGCGGCTACGCGCTGCACACCGGGAAAATCTCTGAAATGGCCACCGGCGAAGGCAAGACGCTTGTCGCCACGCTGCCGGTGTATCTTAACGCGCTCTCCGGTCGCGGCGTCCACGTCGTGACGGTCAACGATTATCTCGCCGCGCGCGACTCGGAATGGATGGGCGCGGTCTATAAATTCCTCGGCCTGACGGTCGGCGTTATTTTGCATGACCAGCCGCCGAAAATCCGCCGCGAGCAGTATTACTGCGACATCACCTACGGCACCAACTCCGAATTCGGCTTTGATTATCTGCGCGACAACGGCATGGCCCTTCGCAAGGAGGAACAGGTCCAGCGCGGGCATTATTTCGCCATCGTGGACGAGGTGGATTCCATTCTCATCGACGAGGCGCGCACGCCGCTCATCATCAGCGGCCCGGCGGTGCACACCTTCGACGAGCAATACGCGCAATGGAAACCGACCGTCGAATCGTTGGTGCGCGCGCAGCAGCAGCTTTGCAACCGCTTCCTGAAGGAGGCCGGGGATTTGATCAAGAAACTGCATCCAGCCGACGGCTCCAACGTGACGGATGCTGACGCCTTGGAAAAACAGATCGGGTTGTTGCTGTTCCGTGTGAAAACCGGCCAGCCGAAATCCGAGGGTCTGATGAAGATTCTGGAGAACCCGGAGAACGCCGGCATGATGAACCGCGCGGAACTTGAGCTCCACAAGGACCAGAAAAAGGTGGACCTCTATCGCGAGAAGGAAGAGCTCATTTTTGCGATGGACGAAAAAAGCCAGGAGGCCGATCTCACTGAGAAGGGCCGGAATTTCATCAGCCCGCAGGACCCGGACGCGTTTGTGCTGCCGGATTTGACGACGATGCTGCATGACGTGGACGTTGGTCCGGAACCCGATGCCCGCAAGCGGCTGGAGGCGAAGGCGAAGTTGCAATCCGATTTCGAGGCGAAGGCGCAGAAGATCCACGCCATCTCGCAGTTGCTCAAGGCCTACAGCCTTTACCAGCTTGATGTGGAATACGTCGTGCAGGACAACAAGGTCATCATCGTGGACCAGCACACGGGCCGGCTTATGCCGGGCCGCCGCTGGAGCGATGGTTTGCACCAGGCTGTCGAGGCGAAGGAAGGCGTGGCCATCGAACGCGAGACGCAGACGCTCGCCACCATCACCATCCAGAATTATTTCCGCCTCTACACCAAGCTCGCCGGCATGACCGGCACGGCGGAAACCGAGGCGACGGAATTTTTCGACATTTATAAGCTCGGTGTGTTGACCATTCCGACGAACCAGCCGAACATTCGCAAGGACGCCGACGATTCCGTTTATAAAACGCGCCGCGAAAAATTCAACGCGGTGGTCAGCGAAATCGCGGCGTTGCACGCGCAGGGCCGGCCTGTGCTCGTCGGCACCATTTCCGTCGAGACCAGCGAAATGCTTTCCCGGATGCTCAAGAAGGAGGGGCTGATTCACTCCGTTCTCAACGCGAAGTATCACCAGCAGGAGGCCGAAATCGTCTCGCGCGCGGGCCAGCGCAGTGCCGTCACCATCGCCACGAACATGGCGGGCCGCGGCACCGACATCAAGCTGGGGCCGGGCGTGCGCTGGAATGTGGAATGTAATCCGAATCCCTCCGGCAAGGGGCAGCGCTATAAGCTGACGGATGTGGCCTCCGGCGAGGTTCGTGAGGTTGACTCTGACAGTCCGGCGGCGGCGGTGTTCAACCTGACGCCTCAGACCAAGGTGGTCGGCGGCCTGCATGTTCTCGGCACGGAACGCCACGAGTCGCGCCGCATTGACCGCCAGTTGCGCGGCCGTTGTTCGCGCCAGGGCGATCCGGGTTCGTCGCACTTTTTCATATCGCTTGAGGATGATTTGATGCGGCTGTTCGGTTCCGACCGGATTGTTAAATTGATGGAGAAAATGGGCCTCGAGGAGGGCGAGGAGCTGAAGCACGGCTTGCTGAACCGGTCTATCCAGCAGGCGCAGAAGCGCGTCGAGGGCCACAACTTCCAGATCCGCAAACGCACGCTCGAATATGACGACGTGATGAATAAGCAGCGCGAGGTCATCTACGGCTTCCGCAACGAGATCATCAACAGCGACGATGTTCGCGACCGCCTGATGGACATCATCGAGGAGGTTGTGATTTTGAAGGTTGAGGAATGCACCGACACCGACACCGATCAGGGCGAATGGCGCATCCGCTCGCTCGCCGATTGGGTGAATCTGAATTTCCCGCTCGGTATGCCCGAGGCCGAAATCGCCAAAGCCGCCGCCGCCGGTAAGGAAAAGCCTGTGCCCGGCTCCGTGTTCGACGGCTTGAACGAGGGGCAGTTTGCTGTCTGCACTTTCATCAGCGATGCCATCCGCAAGGCGTATGACTTGAAGATCAGCTTCGAGGAGCCGGAAAAACTCGCTACCGTCGAACGCTACACGATTTTGAGCGCGATTGACAAGCTGTGGCAGGAGCATCTGTACGAGATGGACAGCCTGCGCTACAGCATCGGCCTGCGGAGTTACGGCCAGCGCGACCCGCTGCTGGAATACAAGGCCGAGGCGTTCAAGATTTTTGATGAGCTGATGGTCAACGTCAAAACCGAGATTTGCCACAACGTCTTCCGCAGCGCCTCAAGCCTGCTGGCGTTTGAGAGTTTCTTGCGCAACGCGCCCCAGCAAACCCTGCACCAGGACACCAGCGCTTTCGGTGGCACCAGCACCGGCACCGGGGGTGCCGGACAGCCCAAGGCCAGCGATGTGGTCAGCGAAGCCGCGAATGCCGCGGAAGCTCAGGCCAAGGTCAAACCCGTCCGTACCGGCCCCAAAGTCGGCCGCAACGACCCGTGTCCCTGTGGTAGTGGTAAGAAATACAAGCAGTGCTGCGGACGTTAGAGCGTTTGAAGAAATAGTGTAGCCGCTCGGAGCGAGGATTTTTGGGTTTTGGCGAGGCTTTGGCGAAGGAGCAGGTTCCCAGCAACCCTGTGACTGAGCCGAAACGAAGCCAAAACCAAAAAAGACCGCCCTCCTTTTGGCCCCAGCCGAACGGCTACAGTATTTATGAAAATGCGCTGGCGTTGAAATGGGGCGGTCCTGTTTGCCAAGCTTTGGAATAAGTTGAGTTTGCTGTTACGGGTGGGGTGGCTTGTAGAGCTTTCCCCCGGAAAACATTTTTCTTAATCGGTGAAGCCTTGGTTTTTAACTGAAGTGGGAAAGCTGGCTTGGCTCCGGGGCCTATGTCGGATATTGGTAAAGAGGTCCCTGACCTGGTTGCTCTGACGTTCGATGGTTCTGTGAATAATATGAAATCCACTATTTTCTTCTGCCTGGGGAGCGCCCCCGCGTTGGCATTAATCATCGCTCTTCCAGCTTTGGCCGGGACGGCACCGGCGCAATTGCCATTGGTACCCCTACCAGAAGGGGAGCGGCCAGCTGCTGAAATTCCGCTTGAGTCTACTCCGTTCGTCAGCGGCACCGGGGGTTACCACACTTTCCGGATCCCTGCCATCGTGGTGAATGGCGCCGGTCACTTGTTGGCTTTTTGTGAAGGCCGTAAGCACGGCGGCGGTGATGCTGGAGCTATTGACAGCGTTTGCAAGGAAAGCTCCGATGGTGGCAAAACTTGGGGCAGCCTTCGTTTGATCTGGGATGATGGCACCAACACCTGTGGCAACCCCTGCGTTGTTCGCGATGCCGGGACGGGTGTCTTCTGGCTGCTGCAGACTTGGAATCGCGGTGAGGACCAGGAGCGTCGGATCATTAATGAGACCAGTAAAGACACTCGCCGGGTGTATGTCCTCAGCTCCAGCGATGACGGTCATGCCTGGACCGGACCGCGCGAGATCACGGCGAACGTGAAACTCACCAACTGGACTTGGTATGCCACCGGGCCGGGGGCCGGCATCCAGTTGCAACGTGGCCCGAACAAGGGGCGGCTGATCATCCCGTGCGATCATATCGAGGCCGGAACCAAGCGGACATTTTCGCATGTCATCTATTCGGATGATCATGGGCGGAACTGGAAATTGGGCGGCTCGACCCCATCCGATCGGGTCAATGAATGTGAGGTGGTTGAACTGGCGGACGGCCGACTCATGCTCAATCTGCGCAATTATCGCTCGGCCCCGCAACCCCGCCAGAGCGCCGTCAGCCGTGATGGCGGCCTGACTTGGGAAGATCAGAAAACCGTGCCTGAACAGGTTGATCCCATCTGTCAGGCCAGCATCCGGCGGTTGACCTGGCCGGCGGGGGGGAAACCTGGGGTCCTGTTGTTTTCCAATCCCGCCAGCAACCGGCGCGAGCGCATGACCGTTCGTGCCAGTTTCGATGAGGGCAGCACTTGGCCTGTGGCCCGGTTGTTGAGCCCGCTTCCCGCTGCCTATTCGTGCCTGGTGGCAATGCCAGATGGCTCCATCGGCGTTCTTTACGAATCCGGGACCAAAAGCGCTTATCAATCCATCGTGTTCTCCTCATTTTCAATGGATTGGCTTAAATCAGCGGGCGTTAAATGAAAAGTTTGCGGAGTTCGGACCGGCGGAATCATTTCCTCCATCTGTTGTTATTGCGTTAGGAAGCACAAACCAAACCGCGGTTAGTAACCATTAACATGGCGCTGGCGTCTGTTTTGGCGATCGGGTTTTCCTAAATGAATATTCCTTTTCCATTCCTTGTGTGCCCCTTGCTGTGCGTTGTCGTTTGCGGTTTTACCGCGTTCGCGGCGGAAACGCCCGACCCCGCCCGCATTCGCGAAATCGCCGCGCTGCTGCCGGCGCAGCCCGCCGGTTTCGGCCAGCCCATTACCAATCGCGCCGCATGGGTGGCATTCGCCGCCCGCCATCCGGAACTGGACGATGTGATTCCACACGCGGCTAGGCTGGCCGCCCAGCCGTTGCCCGCCCAGCCGGACTCACTGTTTCTGGAGTATTCCCAAAATGGCAATCGCACCCGGTGGCAAAAGGTGTCCGGCGCCCGCCGCGAACGCATTCAAATCTTCACCCTTGCTGAGTGCCTCGAAAACCAAGGTCGGTTCCTTGCGCCGCTGGAGACTGCCATCGCTGCGCTTTGCGCCGAACGGACGTGGGTGCTGTCCGCGCACGACCCCGGCTTGAAAAATTTTCGCGGCGAAACCGTTGAAATCGACCTTGGCGCGGCGGGCTTGGGTGTGGAATTGGCCACGGCTGATTATCTGCTCGGCCATCGTCTGTCGCCAGCGACGCAGAAGCTGCTCCGCGATAATCTGGAGCGCCGGATCTTCGCGCCGTATCGCGCCGCCGTGACTGGCGCCCGCCCCGAATTCTGGTGGATGCACGGCCATAACAACTGGAATTCGGTATGTCTCGACGGGGTTACCGGGGCGGCTCTGGCAACCATCGGTCCGGCGGCGGAGCGTGCGTGGTTTATTGCCGTCGCGGAGAAAAACATCAATTCCTATCTCGTCGGCGGCTTTACGTCCGACGGTTATTGCGTCGAAGGGCTGGGCTATTGGAACTATGGCTTCGGTAATTTTTCTTGGCTGGCCGAAAACATCCGGCAGGCCACTGGCGGCAAAATCGATTTGCTGTCGGCGCCGATGGCTGCCGGGCCTGCGCTATTCGGTCTCCGTTCGGAAATCATCAACGGCGTTTATACGACCATTGCGGATTGCCATCCGGGCGAAAGACCATCGGGCATCCTGATGAATTATTTGGGTCTGCGGTTTGGCTTGGATCGCGCGCCTTGGCGGGAGGCCGAATTGGCCGGCGGGCTATACGAGAAAATGGCAATGGGCTTCCTGCCGGCGGAGCTGCCGTCGATTCGCTCCGCCAACGATTCCGCCGGAATGTCGCTGCGTACTTGGTTCCCCGATGGCGGTGTTTTGATCTGCCGCCCCGGTGTCACTGCGGGGATTCCGTTCGCCGCCGCCATCAAGGGGGGTAACAACGGTGTCAGCCACGGACACAACGATGTGGGCAGCTTCAGCGTCGTGGTCGGAAAAACGATGGTCGTCTGTGATCCTGGCGGCGAAGTTTACACCAAGCGCACCTTTAGCTCGCATCGCTATGACAGCAAGGTGCTCAACTCGTTCGGCCACGCCGTGCCGGTGGTCGCCGGACAATTGCAGCGCGCGGGGGTTGAGGCGCATGGCGTGGTGACCGCAAAAATTTTCACGGCGGAGGCTGACACGCTCACGCTGGATATGCGTTCAGCTTACGCGGTGGCGGACCTGCAGAAGCTCGAGCGCACGTTTGCGTTTCATCGGGGCCAGTCGCCATCGCTCGAAGTGCGCGACGTAGCAAAGTTCGCCGGGCCGGAGAACTTTGAAACCGCGCTGGTTACCTGGGGCGGCATCCGCCGGGTGGGCGAAAATGAATTGGAACTCACAGACGGTGAAGCGGCTGTCCGCGTCACCATTGACACGCAGGGTCGCGCGTTTCACCTCAAACAAGAAACGATTGACGAGGAGGTTTCCTCCAGGCGCCAGCCGGTGCGCCTGGGTATCGCGCTGGATGCGAAGGTTTCTGCGGCCGCCATCACCCTGAGGATTTCGCCGGTTGTGAAATAGCTTTGCCCGCATATCCATGCGCTTGTCTTTCGCTGGGCCGGACTTCATGCTTTGCCTGTTTCCATTATGTATCGCATCGGCATTGATTTGGGCGGCACGAAAATCGAGGGCGTGGTTCTCGACGCCGACGGCCAGGAAGTGGTCCGCAAGCGCATTCCCACGGAGCGCGAGCACGGCTACCAGCATATTCTCCGCCGCCTGAAATCCATGCACGACGAACTGGCCGCTGCCGTGAAAGGTCCGACGACCTTTGGCATCGGCACGCCCGGCGCGATTTCGCCGCGCACCGGCCTCCTCAAGAATTCCAACACCGTCTGCATGAACGGCCAGCCGGTGAAAGCCGACTTGGAGAAAATGCTCGGCCGCAAAATCGAAATCCAAAACGACGCCAACTGTTTTGCCATGGCCGAAGCTTTGCTGGGCGCGGGCCAAGGCAAGAAATTAGTTTTCGGTGTCATCATGGGCACCGGCTGCGGTGGCGGCATCGTTTACAAGGGCGAGGTATTCACCGGCGCGCAGGCCATTGCCGGCGAGTGGGGCCACATGTGCATTGATCCGCACGGCCCGCTTTGTTACTGCGGCCAGAAAGGCTGCATCGAGACCTTCATCAGCGGCGGCGGACTGGAGAAACGCTACGTCGAGAAATATGGCGTGAAGCGTCCGCTCAAGGAAGTCGAGGCGGCGTATTTTGCCGGCGAGCCGCAGGCTGTCGAATTCATGCAATGGTTCTTTGACCGCTTTGGCCGCGCCGTCGCCAACCTCATTGACATCCTTGACCCCGACATCGTGGTCATCGGCGGCGGTGTCTCCAACTTCAAGGCCGTCTATATCGAAGGCGTTGCCGCAGTGCGGAAATATGTTTTCACCGACGAACTTCAGACCCCCATCGTGAAGCACCAACTTGGCGATTCCGCCGGCGTGCTCGGCGCGGCGCTGGTGGGGATTTGAGCGGGCAAGAAAGTTTCTTGATTCTGCCGCCGATGCGGTAAAATACCTCATCATGTCGTCAGAAACTAATTCAAGCCAGACCGCCGCCGCGCGTCCGCCGCTGGACATCGCCGCGCTTTGCCAACAGCACGCCGGGGAAAATTACGAGCTGCAGGCCGCGCACATCAATCCCGCCAACGTCCGCACGCTCAAGACCATCGGCTTCGACCGCTGCTACACTCGCGCCGAGGGGCCGTATCTCTGGGACATCAAGGGCGACAAATATCTCGATCTGCTCTCCGGCTACGGCGTGTTCGGCCTCGGGCGCAATCATCCCGAGATCCGCCGCATCCTCAAGGAATTTCTCGACCTCGAATATCCCAGCCTCGTGAAGATGGAAGCGCCGCTGCTTTCCGGTTTGCTCGCCGCCGAGCTGAAGAAGCGGATGCCGAACCAGCTCGACATGGTGTTTTTCACCAACTCCGGTGCGGAAGGCGTGGAGACGGCCATCAAATACGCCAAGTGCGCCACCGGCAAGCCCGCGCTCATCCATTGCAAAAAATCGTTTCACGGTTTGAGCTTTGGCGCTCTCTCGGTCAACGGCGACGACAGCTTCCGCGACGGCTTTGCGCCGTTCCTGCCGGATTGCCGCGCGATTCCGTTCAATGATCTGGATGCGCTGGAAAAGGAATTGAAGAAGGGCGACGTCGCCGCGTTCATCGTCGAACCGATTCAGGGCAAAGGCGTGAACCTGCCGCTGCCCGGCTATTTGCTCGCCGCGCAACAGCTCTGCCGCAAGCACGGCGCGCTGTTCATTGACGACGAAGTGCAGTCCGGCATGGGCCGCACGGGCAAGTTTTTGGCCATCGAACACGAAGGCGCGCTGGACCCCGACATCGTGATTCTTGCCAAGACGCTGTCCGCCGGTTTTGTGCCGGTGGGCGCGGTGCTGTGCAAGAAGTGGATTCACGAAAAAGTGTTTTCCTCCATGTCGCGCTCCGTGGTGCACAGCTCCACGTTCAGCCAGGGCAGCTTTGCGATGGCCGCCGGCCTCGCCGCGCTCGACGTGCTGGACCGCGAAAAGCTCATCGCCAACGCCGCGAAGATGGGCGATGTCATCGGGCAGGGGTTGACCGCGATGATTCCGCGTTTTGAATTCATGAAGGAAGTCCGGTGGCGCGGTTTGATGACCGGCATCGAGTTCGGCTCGCCCAAATCCATCTCGCTGAAGATCGCGTGGACGACGTGCCACACGCTGGACAAGAGTTTGTTCCCGCAGGCGGCAGTCATTCCGCTGCTGGACAAGCATCACATCATCACGCAGGTCGCCGGCCACGGCGTGGACGTGGTGAAATTGCTGCCGCCGCTCGTCACCACCGAGACGGACGCGAAATATTTCCTGACCGCGTTCGAGGACGTGATGGTGCAGATGCACAAGTTCCCCGGGCCGGCGTGGGATGTGTTGATGGGCATCGGCAAGATGGCCATGACGCAGCGCGCCCGCTGACGGCCGGCCACCTTCAATAAAGGTCTGGCTTAACGCTTGTTTGCACCGGCGGTTCGGAGGATGATGCCGCCCGAACCCAAAGGTGATCATGTCTGCAAAGCCTGAACCTGATGACAAGCTGGCCATTCGCCACGCGCTCGGCGAGGCCATGATGGATTTTGTTCAAACTATCGGCGAAAAATACTTCCGGGCGGGAGACGATGTGATGCGGCAGGTGGCGACGGAGAAATACCGGCAGGCTGTCTTGCACGCGGCCGGGCAGGGCATCGAAGTCTCGCTGGCGTGGTACACGCTCGGCAACTGGCTGGAGGAGGGCAAGGACCGCATCGGCGCCTTCTCTCGCGCCCTCGAATGTATCCGTGCGGAAATGGCCTCGCCCCTGCCCGGCCATCTCAATGATCCCTGGGTCAACCTCCACACCGAGGCGGAATGTCTCTATGAGATCGGCCGCGTCCACTTCCATGAAGGGGCGCCCGATGCCGCGCGGCAATTTCTCGCCGAAGCCCTGCCGCTCGCGCAACAGGCGGAGACCTTGCGCACCTCCGGCAAGCCGCCCGGGGACTGCCTGGAAGGCAAGATCGCCGCGCTGTTGATCCAGTTGTGACCTCTGCATTTATGATTGCCACGCCCGTGCGGGGGTCTAACTTGTACGGCACACACATGAAAACTTTTCTCGTGGCGGTTATCGCAGCGCTGGCTCTGGGCCGCGCCTCGGCGCAGGTGACGGTGGAAGTCACCCTGGATCAGGAGCAGTTTCTGCCCAGCGAATCAGTGCCGGTGGCGGTGAAGATCACCAACCGATCCGGCCAGTCGCTGCACCTCGGCACGGAGCTGGACTGGCTCACGTTCAGTGTTGAGTCCGCCGACAGTTCCGTGGTCATCAAGAATTCCGAGGTGCCGGTGCTGGGCGAGTTCGACTTGGAATCCTCGCAGCAGGCGATCAAGCGGGTGGACTTGCAGTCGCATTTTGCGATGAACAAGCAGGGGCGCTATAAAATAGTCGCCACCCTGCGCATCAAGGCTTGGGCGGCGTCGGTGGCCAGCCCGCCGAAGGCGTTTGACGTGATCAACGGCGCAAATTTATGGGCGCAGGATTTTGGCGTGCCGACGGGCACGAACACTGCGCCGGAGGTCCGCAAATACACCTTGGAGCAGGCCAACTATCTGCGCTCGCAGCTGCGGCTGTATTTGCAGGTGAGCGACGCCGCCCAGTCGCGTGTGTATCGGGTGGAGGCGCTGGGGCCCATGGTGTCGTTCAGCCAGCCGGAGGCGCAGGTTGACCGCGTTAGCCAGTTGCATGTGCTCTGGCAGGCCGGCGCGCAGATGTTCGCCTACTGTCTCATCAGCCCGAATGGCACGGTTTTGCAGCGGGAAAGTTACGACAATTTCACCTCCCGCCCGCGGCTGACTGTGAACGAGGGCGGCGATGTGCTGGTGGTCGGCGGCACGCGCCGGATGCATCCTGCGGAACTGCCGATGGTGAAATCGCCGATTGAACTGCCCGCGCCGCGGAGGTGATCCCGGCCCGCTCCCCGGCTGAATTTGCTTTCGCCGGCTGCGGGGGTTTGCTAGATAAACGGCGTGCGCAAAATCCTTTTTCTTCTCAGCCTGTGGCTTGGCTTCGTCGCGTGCGTGTCGGGTGCGGAAAATCTGACGCTGATCGATGGGGCGACGTTGTCGGGCGATATCATCAAATTTGATGACAATGGCCTCATGCTTCGGCTGCCCGGTGAGGTTTATTCCACGACCACTGTCGGTTGGTCGCGCCTGTCGCAGGACTCGCTCAAGCAACTCACCGCCAATCCCAAGATCCGGCCTCTGGTGGAGCCATTCATCGAGCCCACCCAATCGCAGCGTCCACCCAAGCCGGAGATCCAGGTCAAGCCGGTCGATCGGCTCGAGCGCCCGGCCAAGTCGTCCATCCTTGGCGGCCTGGCGGGTTCGCCGGTGGGGCTGTTCATTTTCCTGCTGCTTTACGCGGCGAACATTTATGCGGGCTTCGAGGTGGCGGTCGTGCGCGGCCGGCCCTTTGCGCAGGTGATGGGGCTGGCGGCGGTGGCGCCGGTGATCAGCCAGATTGTTTTTCTCTCCCTGCCGGTGAAAGTCGAGCCCACGCCGGAGGATGAAGCCGCCGCTGCGGCCGCGGCCGCCGGGGCCGACGGTTCGGCGCCCAAGCCGCCCGAGGAAATCGAAATCGCCTCGTCTTCCTGGAAGGAGGCGGAGGAGAAGAAAATCGAGGCGCAGGTTTTCTCTCGCGGCAAATTCACCTTCAACCGTCGTTTCATTGAAACGAAGTTCGGTGCCTTCGTGGGCGCCGCCCAGGGCGAGGCCGCCCAGAAGTACACCATGGAAGTGAAAACGGCCAAGGATCATTTTGTCGTCGTGCGCATCACTCAGATTGCCCCCGAGGCCGTGGTGCTAGAAGCTGTGCAGCGCGGCTCCGTCACCGTGCAGCTCGCGGATATCACCGAAGTCAGACTCAACCCCCGCAAGGCTTGAAATTTCGCACCATCCTCATGTTTGGCGCGCCCGGTTCCGGCAAGGGCACGCAAGGTAAGGCCCTCGGCGCCATCCCCAACTTCTTTCACTGCGCGTGCGGCGACGTTTTTCGCAACCTGCACGCCGATAGTCCGCTCGGAAAGATCTTCGTGGACTATTCCAGCCGCGGCCAGCTTGTCCCCGACGAGCAGACCATCGAGCTCTGGCAGCAGTTTATTGAAACCAGCGAACAGGTCGGCCGTTTCAATCCTGACCAGGACGTGCTGGTGCTCGACGGCATTCCCCGCAACACCGCCCAGGCCACCATGCTGCGCGACACCCTCGACGTCATCGCTATTTTTTATCTCACCTCCACCGATCAGGAGATCCTCGTCCGGCGCATGCAGCGCCGCGCCATCAAGGAAAACCGTCTCGACGATGCCCATCTCGACGTCATCCGCGAGCGCCTCAAGCTTTACGAAAAGGAGACCAAGCCCGTCCTCAAGTTTTACGGCCGAAAGCTTGTCCACCGCATCAACACCGACGCCACCCCCGTCGCAACCCTCTCAAAAATCCTCCGGCAGGTCGTCAAGCTCTGCCCGTGACCCGGGCGCCGCGCGCGCGGGGCTGGCGGGCCGGTTCCCGAACGCAAATCCATTCCGGCTGAATACATGACTCCGTTGCGAATCATCTTCATGGGCACCGCGGAACTTTCCTGTGCCAGCCTTGCCGCCCTCGCCCGCGATGAGAAGTTTTCTGTCGTCGCCGTCGTCACCCAGCCCGACAAGCCCAAGGGCCGCGACCTCCAGCTCACGCCCTCGCCCGTCAAGCGGCTCGCGGAACAGCTCAACCTCCCCGTCCTTCAGCCCCTCCGCGCGCGCGATGAATCGTTCCTCGGCCAGCTCCGTGAACTCCAGCCCGCCCTCATCGTCGTCGTCGCCTACGGCCAGATTCTGCCGCCCGCTATTTTGGCGCTCCCGCCGCACGGCTGCCTGAACGTCCACACCTCGCTCCTCCCTAGGTATCGCGGCGCCGCCCCCATCCAATGGGCCATCGCCAACGGCGACGCCGAAACCGGCGTCAGTATCATGCAGATGGATGTCGGCCTCGACACCGGGCCGGTCGTCGCCACCCGCTCCACGCCCGTCCTGCCCGCCGACGATTCGCAGACCCTGCACGACCGCCTCGCCCGGCTCGGCGCGGAGCTGCTCGTTGAAATCATTCCCGATTACCTCGCCGGAAAAAATTCGCCGCAGCCCCAGCCCGCTGAAGGCTTCACCTATGCCGCCAAGATCCGGAAGGAAGACGGTCGCATCGATTGGCAGCAGCCCGCCGCGCAGATCTGGAACCGTCTCCGCGCCTTCACCCCGTGGCCGGGCGCCTTCACTTTTCTCCCCGGCCAGCCCAAGCCGCAGCTCCTGAAAATCTGGAAAGCTGAAATCGTCGCCCAAGCCGGCGCGGCGGGTGTCGTTTTGGCTGCCGACAAGGCCGGCCTCGTCGTCGGCTGCGGGCAGGGCGCGCTGCGCATCCTTGAACTCCAGCGCGAAGGCGGCCGGCGGCTCACCCCTGAACATTTTCTCGCCGGCTGCCCCATCCCGCCCGGCACGCGCCTCGACTGATTTCCCATGAAAATCAAATTCCTTACTGCTGGCGGCACCATTGACAAGGTCTACTTCGACGCCAAGAGCGAATTCGAAGTCGGCACTCCGCAGGTCGCCGAGCTGTTGCGTGACGCCAATGTCACCTTTGAGCACGAGATCGAATCCCTCCTGCGCAAGGACAGCCTGGACATGACCGATGCCGACCGCACCCTCATCCGCGCGCGCGTCGCCGCCGATCCGGCTGACCGCATCATCGTCACGCACGGCACCGACACCATGATCCAGACCGCGCTCGCGCTGAAGGGCATCCCCGGCAAGACCATTGTGCTGACCGGTTCCATGCAGCCCGCGCGGCTGCGCGTGACTGACGCCGCGTTCAATCTGGGCACCGCCGTGGCGGCCGTGCAGACCCTGCCGGCGGGCGTCTACCTGGCCATGAACGGTCGCATCTTCAACCCCGACACCAGCCGCAAAAACGTCGCCAGCCACCGCTTCGAAGATAAATCGTGATTGGTTAAACCTCGGCCAAGGCTTGGATTTCCCGCTTCTCGAAGCCCAAGTCAGGTGAAACAAATCGCGATCCCTTTCACACGAAACGCAATTCTTATCGCAGGGAACGCAATTCTTGTCGTACGAACCGCGATTCTTGTCGTCGGGAAAGCGATTGTTGGCGTACGGATCGCGATTCTTGTCACACCGAACGCAATTCTTATCGCAAGGAACGCGATTATTGTCGCAGAAATCGCGATTATGACGGCTGGATTTTCGGTCTAAAACGCTTAAAACCAGCCGTTTATAGCGTTTCAACAAAAACTGTAGCCACAGGAAGCAAACCAACCGAGCGCGTCTTGGGCCGTCACTTGGGCCAGGGCCTGGCCGATGGCCTTGACCAGCTCCGCGGGTGTCCGGGCTTCGAGCGCACGCAGGAGG